>NZ_JBIATN010000012.1:0-293258 GCF_042891825.1 Streptomyces sp. NPDC001852 | reverse complement strand
TACGCGGGCGACCAGGGCATCCACAACCGTTCGGGGTGTCCGCAGTGACCAGGCGTGGGTCCAAGACTCACTCCCGCTCACTGATTAGGAACGGTTCCGAGAAACAGCAGTGGTTCAAGGACTGGTTCAAGCAGTACTACGGCAGCGAGGAGGACGACGTCTTCGCGTTCGCCTTCCAGTACGTCGTGGGCGCCCCGGCCAAGAAGGACGACCAGGGCATCCAGTACGCGGGGCACGCCACCTACGGCCCCCTCAAGGCCGACGGCGTCGACCGCTACGAACAGACCGACTTCTACGACTACCTGGGCATCCCGTACACCTTCCGGGACGGCGTCACCCAGTACCCGCAGAAGGACCGCCTGGGCGCCGTGGACTGCTCCGGCTATCTGCGCCTGGTCTACGGCTACCGCGCCCGATACCCGCTGATGTCCGACAACGACCACGGCGACGGGCTCCCGCGCACCGCCGACGGCATGGCCCGCGGCAAGGAGGGCGTCGACATCATCGAGCTGCAGGGCCCGAGCCCCTGGTACACGCGGCCGCAGAACATCGACCTCCTCCAGCCCGGCGATCTGCTGTTCTTCAAGATGGACCACCGCACCGGCAACCACATGGACCACTCCGCGATCTACCTCGGCCCGGACACCGAGGGCCACAAGGTGTTCATCTCCAGCCGCAAGGAGCAGAACGGCCCCACGATCGGCGACCAGGGCGGTGTCTCGCGCCTGGACGGAAACGGCTTCTACGCGGGGCTGTTCCGCACCGCGAAGCGGCTGTGACCAGGGAGGGCGAGGGTGTTGATGCGGCACTCGGCCAGGGCGGACCGGTGAACGGCGACTGGCTCCTGCGCGGCCGGGACGGCCGGCTCGGTGTCTACCGGCTGTCGGGCGACGCCGTCCTGTGCCGGGCGGAGCGCGAGCCCGGCGGTCCCTGTGCCGACGGCTACGCGCACCTGGTGCCCTGGGGCCCACCGGCAAGGGCGAGTCGGGCCTCGTCCACTCCACCCACTTCCGCCCGCGCCTCGCTGCGCTGGACTGGAGTCCGCTCGCCCACCCGCTGAAGAAGGGCGACGACCGCACGGGCACGCCCGCGGTCACCGTCGACGCACAGGGCCGCGCCCATGTCTTCGTGCCCGACGGCCGGGGCCGGGGTGCGGCTGCTCGCGCAGAAGGAGAAGGGCGGCCGGCAGGCCTGGCGGGACCTGAAGGGCCGCGAGGTGCGTGACGGGCTCGCCGCGGTGACCGGCGAGTCCGGCAGGGTCGAGCTGTACGCGGCCGTCCCCGACGGGATCCTTTACTGGCGCCAGGAGGAGCCGGCCGCGGAGCCGGTCCTGACGGAGTCCCTGCGCGCGCTGGTCCGCCCGGCCCCCTCCACGCCCTCGCCACCTCGCCCGACAGCACGACCCTCTACTACACCGACACCTCCGGCGGCCTGTGCGCCTGGCGCCCCGGCGGCAAGCCGGTCACCCTGCTGCCGTCCGCCGGTTCCGGCCCGGTCGCGGCGGCAACGCTGTCCCCGTCCACGGACCAACTCCTGCTGACCCGGCGGAAGGACGAGCCGAGCCTGGCCCTGGAGGCCTGGCGGCAGGTCTGAGTGCGCCATGATGGCCGGCGTGGACACCGAGACTCTCATCGACGCCTGGCGGCGTCTCCTCGCCGGCTCCGGAAAGACATGGGTGCTGTTCGAGCACGGCACCTGCGTGGTGCTCGAACGGCCCGCCGGGGAGGACCTCGCCGCCCAAGCCACCGGGATCCTGCGGGAGTTCGGGCCGGTACGGGTCGGGGGCCCCGCGGGCGACTTCCGCGTGCTGGAACTGCACAACGGCGAGGGCTGGCTCGTGACCGGCCACCACCCGGACGTGGTCACCTTCGTCCCGCTGGACGACTCCGCCGATCCCTCGCACCTGGCCGTCGGCATCCTCGGCCGCTCCCGGCGCGACCGGGACGGCACCGAACTGCACGTCGTCCACGTCGAGGACGACCGCGCGGCGGAGGCCTGACAACGCCGATGCCCGGCACACCAGTCGGTGTGCCGGGCATCGTACGACCGTACGCGGTGCCCTACGCGGGGATGCTCGCCACGCCCTGCGCCAGGAACTTCTTGCCGTTCACGCGCTCCGAGACGCCCTCGCGGTCCAGGTACGGCGTGATACCGCCCAGGTGGAAGGGCCAGCCGGCGCCGGTGATGAGGCAGAGGTCGATGTCCTGGGCCTCGGCGACGACGCCCTCGTCGAGCATCAGGCCGATCTCCTGCGCGACCGCGTCCAGGACACGGGCGCGGACCTGCTCCTCCGTCAGCACGGTGTCGCCCTGCTTCAGCAGCGCGGCGACCTCCGGGTCCAGCTCCGGCTTGCCGCTGTCGTAGACGTAGAAGCCGCGCTTGCCCGCTTCCACGACCGCCTTGAGGTTCGGGGAGACCTTGAAGCGCTCGGGGAACGCGCCGTGCAGCGTCTCGGAGACGTGCAGGCCGATCGCCGGGCCGACCAGCTCCAGCAGCACCAGCGGGGACATCGGCAGACCGAGCGGCTCGATGGCCTTCTCGGCGACCTCGACCGGGGTGCCCTCGTCGATGACGTTCTGGATCTCGCCCATGAAGCGGGTCAGGATGCGGTTCACGACGAACGCCGGGGCGTCCTTGGTGAGGACCGCGGTCTTCTTCAGCTTCTTGGCGACGGCGAACGCGGTGGCCAGGGAGGCGTCGTCGGTCTTCTCGCCGCGGACGATCTCCAGCAGCGGCAGCACCGCGACCGGGTTGAAGAAGTGGAAGCCGACGACCCGCTCGGGGTGCTTCAGCTTCGACGCCATCTCCGACACCGACAGCGAGGAGGTGTTGGTCGCCAGGATCGCGTGCGCCGGGGCGACCGCCTCGACCTCCGCGAAGACCTGCTGCTTGACGCCGATCTCCTCGAACACGGCCTCGATGACGAAGTCCGCGTCCGCGAAGCCCTCGGCCTTGTCCAGGACACCGGTGACCAGCGCCTTGAGGCGGTTGGCCTTGTCCTGGTTGATCCGGCCCTTGCCGAGCAGCTTGTCGATCTCGGCGTGGACGTAGCCCACACCCTTGTCGACGCGCTCCTGGTCGATGTCGGTCAGCACGACCGGCACCTCCAGGCGGCGCAGGAAGAGCAGGGCGAGCTGCGAGGCCATCAGGCCCGCGCCGACCACGCCGACCTTGGTGACCGGACGCGCCAGGTTCTTGTCCGGGGCGCCGGCGGGACGCTTGCCGCGCTTCTGGACGAGGTTGAACGCGTAGAGACCGGCGCGCAGTTCACCGCTCATGATCAGGTCCGCGAGGGCCTGGTCCTCGGCGTCGTAACCCTGCTGCAGGTCGCCGTTCTTGGCGGCGGCGATGATGTCGAGGGCGCGGTAGGCGGCCGGGGCCGCGCCGTGCACCTTGGAGTCCGCGATGAAGCGGCCCTTGGCGACGGCCTGGTCCCAGGCCTCGCCGCGGTCGATCACCGGACGCTCGACCTGGACGTCGCCCTTGAGGACCTGCGCGGTCCACAGCAGCGACTGCTCCAGGAAGTCCGCGCCCTCGAAGATCGCGTCGGCGATCCCGAGCTCGAAGACCTGCTTGCCCTTGAGCTGCTTGTTCTGGTTCAGCGAGTTCTCGATGATGACCGAGACGGCCTTGTCGGCGCCGATCAGGTTCGGCAGCAGGGTGCAGCCGCCCCAGCCGGGGACCAGGCCGAGGAAGACCTCGGGGAGCGAGAACGCCGGGACGGCCTTGGACACCGTGCGGTAGGTGCAGTGCAGACCGACCTCGACACCGCCGCCCATGGCCGCGCCGTTGTAGTAGGCGAAGGTCGGCACGGCCAGGCTCGCCAGACGCTTGAACACGTCGTGGCCGCCCTTGCCGATGGCGAGCGCGTGCTCGTGCTCCTTGAGGACCTCGACGCCCTTGAGGTCGGCGCCGACGGCGAAGATGAACGGCTTGCCGGTGATGCCGGCGCCGACGATCTCGCCGTCCGCCGCCTCCTTCTCGACCTGGTCGATGGCGGTGTTCAGGTTCGCCAGCGAGCCGGGGCCGAAGGTGGTCGGCTTGGTGTGGTCGAAGCCGTTGTCCAGCGTGATCAGCGCGAAGCGGCCGGCGCCGAACGGCAGGTCGAAGTGGCGTACGTGCGCACTGGTGACGACCTCGTCGGGGAACTGCTGCGCGGCCTGCTTCAGAAGCTCGGCGGTGGTGCTCACTTGTCCCCCTCGAAGTGCGGGTTCTCCCAGATGACCGTCGCGCCCATGCCGAAGCCGACGCACATGGTGGTCAGGCCGTAGCGGACGTGCGGCTGCTCCTCGAACTGGCGGGCCAGCTGCGTCATCAGGCGGACGCCGGAGGAGGCCAGCGGGTGGCCGAAGGCGATGGCGCCGCCGTACTGGTTGACGCGCGCGTCGTCGTCGGCGATGCCGTAGTGGTCGAGGAGGGCCAGCACCTGGACGGCGAAGGCCTCGTTGATCTCGAACAGACCGATGTCGGAGATGGACAGGCCCGCCTTGGCGAGGGCCTTCTCCGTGGCCGGGATCGGGCCGTAGCCCATGACCTCCGGCTCCACGCCCGCGAAGGCGTAGGAGACGAGCCGCATCTTGACCGGCAGGCCGTTCTCGCGGGCGAAGTCCTCGGAGGCGATGATCGAGGCGGTGGCGCCGTCGTTCAGACCGGCCGCGTTGCCCGCGGTGACCCGGCCGTGCACGCGGAACGGCGTCTTCAGGCCCTGCAGGTTCTCCAGGGTCGTGCCCGGGCGCATCGGCTCGTCGGCGGTGACCAGACCCCAGCCCGTCTCACCGGCCTCGGCGTTGGTGCGGCGCACCGAGATCGGCACCAGGTCCTGCTGGATCTTGCCGTTGGCGTACGCCTTGGCGGCCTTCTCCTGCGAGCGCACCGCGTACTCGTCGGCACGCAGCTTGGTGATGTGCGGGTAGCGGTCGTGCAGGTTCTCCGCGGTCATGCCCATGAACAGGGCGGACTCGTCGACCAGCTTCTCGCTCACGAACCGCGGGTTCGGGTCCACGCCCTCGCCCATCGGGTGCCGGCCCATGTGCTCGACACCACCGGCGATGACGGCGTCGTAGGCACCGAAGGCGATCGAACCGGCGGTGGTCGTCACGGCGGTCAGGGCGCCGGCGCACATGCGGTCGATGGAGTAGCCGGGGACGGACTGCGGCAGGCCCGCGAGGATGCCGGCCGTACGACCCAGGGTCAGGCCCTGGTCACCGATCTGCGTGGTCGCGGCGATGGCGACCTCGTCGATCTTCTTGGGGTCCAGACCGGGGTTGCGGCGCAGCAGCTCCCGGATCGCCTTCACGACAAGGTCGTCGGCGCGGGTCTCGTGGTAGATGCCCTTCGGGCCCGCCTTGCCGAACGGGGTGCGGACGCCGTCGACGAAGACGACGTCCCTGACGGTACGAGGCACGATGGCTCTCCTCCAGATGCGGGATGGCACTGCCGCGCTGCGCTGAGCGCGCGCTCAGGACTCATGCTACTTACGAGTAACGTAACTGCCCAGTCCTGTTCGGGGGAGCGGCGAACGTCACACCCCGAAGGCGCTCACACGCTCCCGGTCTCCCCGTCCCTTTCCTGTACGGGCCGTCCCAGGATCTTGGCGTGATCTCGACGCCGCCGTTCCGCTTCCGCACGCCTTCCCGGCGGCGCGCGGCTAGGCCCTGTCGTCAAACTCCCGTCGTCCGCCCGAAGGGCGGGCCCTGCGGCGTCAGGTGCGTGCTCTCGGGGTCCCCCCGGCCGAAGGCTGGGGGAGTGCCGGGCCCTGGCCCTCGTACTGGACGTACTTGGGCCCAGGCCCGGTGCGGCGAGAGTGCGTGCATGGCGTCGCGGGGCGGGGGCCACCTCCCGGCCGAAGGCTGGGGGAGGGAGTTTGACGACAGGGCCTAGGCCCCCCGCACGGTCAGCGCGGCGACCAGCACCGGCGTCACCAGCTCCACCTGCCAGGGGCGCGCGCCGTACCCGGCGAGCGCGGCCGCCACGGAGTCGGCGTCCACCACCTTCGGCGGCTCCCAGCAGATCCGCCGGACCGTGTCGGGGGAGACCAGGTTCTCCTGCGGCATGGTGAGCCGCTCGGCGACGGAGGTCACCCCCGCCCGGGCGGCGGAGAGCCGTGCCGCGGCGGCGGGATCCTTGTCGGCCCAGGCCCGCGGCGGCGGCGGCCCCGTCACCGGCTGGCCCGGCTGCGGCAGCGCGGCGTCCGGCAGGGCCTTGGCCCGGTCGACCGCCGACTGCCACTGCTCCAGCTGCCGCCGCCCCATCCGGTGCCCGAACCCGTTCAGCCCCGCGAGCACGTGGACGTTGGCCGGAAGCGCGAGCGCCGCCTCCACGATGGCGGCGTCACTGAGCACCTTGCCCGGCGACACGTCCCGCCGCTGCGCGATCCGGTCCCGCATCTCCCACAGCTCCCGTACGACACCGAGCTGCCGGCGCCTGCGCACCTTGTGCATCCCGGACGTGCGGCGCCACGGGTCCTTGCGCGGCTCGGCCGGCGGCGCGGCCGCGATCGCGTCGAACTCCTGCAGCGCCCACTCCAGCTTGCCCTGCCGGTCCAGCTCCTTCTCCAGGGCGTCGCGCAGGTCGACGAGGAGCTCCACGTCGAGCGCGGCGTACCGGAGCCAGGGCTCGGGCAGCGGCCGGGTCGACCAGTCGACCGCGGAGTGCCCCTTCTCCAGGACGAAGCCGAGCACGTTCTCGACCATGGCGCCGAGGCCGACCCGGGGGAACCCGGCGAGCCGGCCGGCCAGCTCGGTGTCGAAGAGCCGGGCCGGGACCATGCCTATTTCGCGCAGACAGGGCAGGTCCTGGGTGGCGGCGTGCAGTACCCACTCGACGCCGGACAGGACCGCACCGAGCCGGGACAGGTCGGGGCAGGCCACGGGGTCGATCAGCGCGGTACCGGCACCCTCGCGGCGCAGCTGCACCAGGTAGGCGCGCTGGCCGTAGCGGTAGCCGGAGGCGCGCTCGGCGTCGACGGCGACCGGGCCGGAGCCCGCGGCGAAGGCGGCGACCACCGCGGCGAGCGCGGCCTCGTCGGCGACGACGGGAGGAATGCCCTCGCGGGGTTCGAGCAGTGGTGTCGGCGCCCCCAGCACAGAAGATCCGGCGTCATCCGGAGGAGTGCCTCCGGTGGTACGCAGGGAGCTGTCTGCTGTGGTGTCTTGGGCGTCGGTCACCTGTCAAGGGTATCCGTGTGTCGACGGCGCCCGTCGACGGAACGTTCCGTCGACGGGCGCCGGAGGGTCGTAAACCAGTCAGGCCGGTGAAAGGCGCGGTTCATGCGAGTGAACCCGCTGGGGCTTCGAACGGCTCGGTCAGCGGCTCAGTGGATGATCCCCGTGCGCAGGGCCACGGCCACCATGCCGGCCCGGTCGCCCGTGCCCAGCTTGCGGGCGATGCGGGCGAGGTGGCTCTTGACGGTCAGGGCGGACAGGCCCATGGAGACGCCGATCGCCTTGTTCGACTGGCCCTCCGCGACCAGCCGCAGCACCTCGACCTCTCGGCCGGACAGCTCGCGGTAGCCGCCCGGGTGGCTCGGGGCACCCGGGGGGCGGCGGTGCATCCGGGCGGCGCCGAGGGGAGCGGCGCCGGGCCGGGCGGGCAGGCCGAGGTTGGTACGGGTGCCGGTGACGACGTACCCCTTGACCCCGCCGGCCAGTGCGTTGCGCACCGCGCCGATGTCGTCGGCGGCGGACAGCGCCAGCCCGTTGGGCCAGCCCGCGGCACGGGTCTCGGACAGCAGGGTCAGGCCGGAGCCGTCGGGCAGGTGGACGTCGGCGACGCAGATGTCGCGCGGGTTGCCGATGCGGGGACGAGCCTCCGCGATGGACGAGGCCTCGATGACATCGCGCACGCCGAGCGCCCACAGGTGGCGGGTGACGGTGGAACGGACGCGCGGGTCGGCCACGACCACCATGGCGGTCGGCTTGTTCGGGCGGTAGGCGACCAGGCTTGCGGGCTGCTCGAGGAGAACGGACACCAGGCCTCCTGGGTGGGGGGACGGGGCCGGCTTGTGGGGATGAAGCCGGGACGAACCGTGCTTTCAAGGTCACAGTCGTCTTCGGCAGCAAACTCGTCCGCCTTTAGAGAATGATCACGATCTAGTGAGTAACAATCTGTGCAATTCGGACACGCGATCGATCACCCGAAGATCGAGTCGGTTCGAGCCGATGCGATTCAGGGTCGGAAAGTGGCCGTATCGACAAAGACATGGTCAATAAGCCGCCCATGCGGATGAAGCCGCGGGCCGACCGCTTCGCTCACCGTGACTGTGGGCCCCTGCGCTGCGGCAGCGTCACCACCGAGGCGTCGCCCGGACCGGCCGGCGGCAGCCCCGCGACCTGGGCCAGCAGATCGCACCAGGAGGCCAGGTGGGCGGCCGTGTCCGGCACCCCGCCCAGACCCTCACGGGGCGTCCAGGACGCCCGGATCTCGATCTGCGAGGCCGCCGGCCGCTCGGCCAGCCCCCCGAAGTAGTGCGAACTCGCGCGCGTGATCGTCCCGCTCGGCTCGCCGTAGCCGAGCCCGCGCGCCTGCAGCGCCCCCGTCAGCCACGACCAGCACACCTCGGGGAGCAGCGGATCGGCGGCCATCTCCGCCTCCAGCTCCGCGCGCACCAGCGTCACCAGCCGGAAGGTCCCGCGCCAGGCGTCGTGACCCGCCGGGTCGTGCAACAGCACCAGCCGTCCGTCGGCCAGCTCCTGCTCACCGTCGACCACCACGGCTTCCAGCGCGTATGCGTACGGGGCGAGCCGCTGCGGGGCAGGCGTGGGCTCCACCTCGACCTGCGGCCGCAGCCGGCAGCTGCGCAGGGCGTCGACCGCGGCCAGGAACGCCGGCGGCCCCGGAGTACCGGAACGCCGGTCCGCCTCCTCGGTGTCCTTCACGTCGTCCATTCCGTCGGCGCTGTCCGACATTCGTCCGTGAGCCGCAGCCATGCGGGGAAGAGTAAGGGGAAGCGCGGCTTTGTGCAGGGCAAGACACAGCAGGTGGCCGCGGGCAGTCGTGCCGTGGGACACCGGGCGGGGCACGATCCCCTGGCATGCGAAACTTGCCCCGTGACCGCCAACACCAGCATGCAGCCGACAGCCACGTACGACAGTGCCTTCCTCAGGGCGTGCAGGCGCGAACCGGTGCCGCACACCCCGGTGTGGTTCATGCGCCAGGCCGGCCGCTCCCTGCCCGAGTACCGCAAGGTGCGCGAGGGCGTCCCCATGCTCGAGTCCTGCATGCGGCCCGAGCTGATCACCGAGATCACGCTGCAGCCGGTGCGCCGCCACCACGTGGACGCGGCGATCTACTTCAGCGACATCGTCGTCCCCCTGAAGGCCATCGGCCTCGGCCTCGACATCAAGCCCGGCATCGGCCCGGTCGTCGAGGAGCCCATCCGCACCCGCGCCGACCTGGCCCGGCTGCGCGACCTCACGCCCGAGGACGTCTCCTACGTCACCGAGGCGATCGGCCTGCTCACCAAGGAGCTGGGCGCCACCCCGCTGATCGGTTTCGCGGGCGCGCCTTTCACCCTCGCGAGCTACCTCGTCGAGGGCGGTCCCTCTCGCACGTACGAGAACGCCAAGGCGATGATGTACGGCGACCCCGAGCTGTGGGCCGACCTGCTGGACCGCCTCGCCGACATCACGGCCGCCTTCCTGAAGGTGCAGATCGAGGCCGGCGCGAGCGCGGTCCAGCTGTTCGACTCCTGGGTCGGCGCCCTCGCCCCGGCCGACTACCGGCGCTCGGTCATGCCGGCCTCCGCGAAGGTCCTCGACGCCGTCGCCGGCTACGGCGTCCCGCGCATCCACTTCGGTGTCGGCACCGGTGAGCTGCTGAAGCTCATGGGCGAGGCCGGCGCGGACGTCGTCGGCGTCGACTACCGCGTCCCGCTGGACGAAGCGGGGCGCCGCGTCGGCCCCGGCAAGGCGCTCCAGGGCAACCTCGACCCGACGGTCCTGTTCACCGACAAGGACACCGTCGAGGCCAGGGCCCGCGAGGTGCTGGACGCGGCCGCCGGCCTGGAGGGCCATGTCTTCAACCTCGGGCACGGCGTGATCCCGAGCACCGACCCGGACGCGCTGACCCGGCTCGTGGAGTACGTCCACACCACGACCGCCCGCTGACTCACCAGGTGTGACGGGGCCGCGCCCGCCTGCCGAACAGCAGGCCGCGCGGCTCCGGCGGGGGCGGTGTGCCGGGCTTGAGCGGCCAGGCGAGCAGCATGCCCGCCACGAAGCCGACCACGTGCGCCGCGTACGCCACCGTGCCCGCCCCGGACACGCCGTGCCCGGACGAGTAGACCGCCTGCAGCAGGAACCAGAAGCCCAGCACCAGCCAGGCGGGCAGCCTCAGCGGCAGGAAGACCAGGAACGGCACGAGGACCCACACCCGCGCCCTCGGCCACAGCACGATGTACGCGCCGAGCACCCCCGCGATCGCTCCGGACGCGCCGATCAGCGGGTCGCCCGAGGTGGCGTTGAGCAGCGCGAAGCCGTAGCCGGCCGCGTAACCGCAGACGACGTAGAAGAGGAAAAAGCGGATGTGGCCCATCCGGTCCTCGACGTTGTTGCCGAAGATCAGCAGGAACAGCATGTTTCCGAGCAGGTGCAGCCAGCTGCCGTGCAGGAACATCGCCGTGAAGACCGACAGCGGCGGTGACTTGTCGTAGCTCGGCGGTGCCACGACACAGCCCGGGCCGTGCGTGCCGATGCCCACCTGACCGGTCGGTACCAGTCGCGGCATCTGATCGTGGATCAGCTCCCGCGGCACCGCCGCGTAGTGGTCCATGAAGGCCTGCAGATGGCACAGCTGCGCCAGATCGCTGCCACCGGCCACGGAACCGGCTATGCCGGGGGTGTTGATGAACACGAGGACGTTCGCGGCGATGAGGGCGTACGTCACCCAGGGGGTGCGGCGCACCGGGTTCACGTCATGGACGGGTATGACCACACAGAAGTAGTGCCCGGGATGCGGCGGGCGAATCGGTGAACGGCACGGGGCGGGTGTGCGTATCTCCTGTCAACCGACGTGAGGATCAGGCGATGAACGAGCGAGTTGCTCCTCCGATGCACGCTCTGCCCGACGGTGAGGCGGAGATCTCTCTGGTGGTACGGCTCCCCTGGGAGGACGTCGCACGCCTCGGCCAGGAAGCGGGGCGGCTCGCCTCGCAGATGCAGCGGCCCGTGACACTGGACGAGGCGGTCAGCTATCGGCTGAGGTCCACGCGGCCCACGGCCACGCATGCGAAACCCGCGGGTGAGCAGCCGCCGGCAGCCGTCTCCGCTCTGCCACGCATCAGCGGAACGGCCTAGGAGAGGCGTACCTTCGCCGCCGCCTTTCTCGCCGCCACCAGGACCGGGTCCCACACCGGTGAGAAGGGCGGGGCGTAGCCCAGGTCAAGGGCTGTCATCTGTTCCACCGTCATCCGCGCGGTCAGTGCCACCGCGGCGACGTCGACCCGTTTCGCCGCGCCCTCCCGGCCGACGATCTGGACGCCGAGCAGCCGGCCCGTGCGGCGTTCGGCGAGCATCTTGACCGTCATCGGGGAGGCGCCGGGGTAGTAGCCGGCGCGGCTGGTGGACTCGATGGTGACGGTCTCGTACTTCAGGCCCACCCGGTCGGCGTCCTTCGCGCGCAGGCCGGTGCGGGCGATCTCCAGGTCGCAGACCTTGCTGACCGCCGTGCCGACCACGCCCGGGAAGGTGGCGTAACCACCGCCGGCGTTGGTACCGATGACCTGCCCGTGCTTGTTGGCGTGGGTACCCAGCGGGACGTACTGGTCCTGGCCGGAGACCAGGTTCAGCACCTCCACGCAGTCGCCGCCCGCCCAGATGTTCCCGTGGCCGCGCACCCGCATCGCGAGGTCGGTGAGCAGACCGCCATGGGCGCCGAGGGGCAGGCCCGCGGCCCTGGCGAGAGCGGTTTCCGGGCGGACACCGATGCCGAGGACCACCACGTCCGCGGGGTACTCGGCATCCTGAGTGGCCACCGCGCGGGCCCGCCCGTCCTCCCCGGTGAGGATCTTGGTGACCTCGGCGTCGTTCACCATGGTGATGCCGAGGCCCTCCATGGCCCGGTGCACCAGGCGGCCCATGTCCGCGTCGAGCGTCGACATGGGCTCCCTGCCGCGGTTGACGACCGTCACCTCGAAGCCGCGGTGGAGCAGGGCCTCCGCCATCTCCACGCCGATGTAACCGGCGCCGACGACGACCGCCTTGCGGCCACGCGTGCGTGCCAGGGTTTCCAGCAGGGCCTGGCCGTCGTCCAGGGTCTGCACACCGTGCACCCCGGGCGCGTCCGCGCCGGGCAGGTCGGGGCGGACCGGGCGGGCGCCGGTGGCGATGACGAGCTTGTCGTACGACGTCCAGGACTCGGCGCCGGAGTCGACGTCACGCGCGCGTACCCGCTGTCCGGCCGTGTCGATCTGCGTGACCTCGGTGCGCAGCCGCAGATCGATCCCGCGCGCCCGGTGCTCCTCGGGGGTGCGGGCGATCAGGGCGTCGCGTTCGGGGACGTGGCCGCCCACCCAGTACGGGATGCCGCACGCCGAGAAGGAGGTGAAGTGGCCGCGCTCGAAGGCCACGATCTCCAGCTCGCCCGGCCCCTTCAGCCGGCGCGCCTGCGACGCCGCGGACATGCCCGCGGCGTCGCCGCCGATCACGACCAGTCGTTCCGTCCCGTTCTGCCCGCCGCGCATGCTCATGGGACCACGCTACGGGGTGCGGGCGGGTCGGTCCCGGTCCGGCCGCTCCTCGGAGGATTCCGGCGCCGGACGGGCCGACGGCAGCGGGCCCAGCGCGGTCATCGCGGCCGCGGGCTTTGGCCGGCGCGGCAGCCGGGGCCGAACGACCCGCCGCCACAGCAGCGCCGAGGCGGCGGCACACGCCGCGAACGGCAGGGCGGCGCCGAGCGCGAGGACGATCCAGCGCAGCAGGGTCACGAACACGTGCCAGCCGCCGGACAGGGCGTCCACGACGCCGGGGGAGTGGTCACCGGCCGCCTTCCGCACCGGCTTCGCGGACAGCGACAGCGTGATGGCGGCGAGGCTCGTGCGGTCCTTCAGGGACGCCTGCCGGGCCAGCAGCGACTCCAGGTCGGCCTGACGGGTGCTCAACTCGCCCTCCAGGGCGACGACATCGCCCAGCTTCGTCGCCCGGCCCATCAGCGCGCGGATCCGGTCCACACTGGCCCGCTGCGACCTGACGCGGCTGTCCACGTCGACGACCTGGTCGGTGACGTCCTCGGCCTGGGCCGTACGGTCGATCAGCCCGCCCTCGCTCTGGAGGCCGGCCAGCACCGTGTCGTACTCCGCGCTCGGCACGCGCAGCACCACCTGCGTGTGCTCACGGCCGTCGGCGTCCCGGCTCGTGCTCTCCCTGCCGACGTAACCGCCCGCGCCCTCCGCGGTGGTCCGGGCCTGGTCCAGGGCCTTGGGCACGTCCTTCACCTGGAGGGTGAGGGAGGCCGTGCGGATGATCGCGTTCTGGGGGACCAGGGGTGCCTTCGGGGCCGGCTTCGTGTGGTCGGCCGTGCCCGGTCCGGCGGCCGCGTCGGCGCCGTGCGCCGCCGACTTCGCCGAGGCGCCGCCGCCCGAGTCGCCGGCACCGCCGCATCCGGCGAGGGCGAGGGAGGCGGCGAGCAGGATCCCGGCAAGAGCACGGGCGTGTGCGGAACGCGGTGCGGGCATGGGAGACCCCCCGAGGGCTGTGGCTGTGACGGTCCTACGACGGCCGGACGTGCCGGAACGTTCGGACGGCGGCCCCGCACGGAGGACCTGAGGCCCTGGCGGGAGTGTCAGTGGGGTCTGAGAGAGTGGAGGGCATGAGCGCAACGGGTTCAGGTACGGGGCATGTCGTCGTCATCGGAGCCGGTGTCGCCGGGCTGGCCGCCGCCCACCGGCTGCTCGGGCGCGGCACCCGCGTGACCGTGCTGGAGGCCGCGGACCGGGTCGGCGGCAAGCTGCTGCCCGGCGGGATCGCGGGCGTGCGGGTCGACCTGGGCGCCGAGTCGATGCTCGCCCGCCGCCCCGAGGCCGTAACCCTCGCCCGCGAGGTGGGCCTGGCCGAGCGGCTCCAGCCGCCGGCCACCGCGACCGCGTCGATCTGGACCCGCGGCGCCCTGCGCCCCATGCCCAAGGGCCATGTGATGGGCGTCCCCGGCACCGCCGCCGCGCTCTCCGGCGTCCTCTCCGAAGAGGGCCTGGCCCGCATCGACCGCGACGCCGACCTGCCGCGCACCGAGATCGGCGACGACGTGGCCGTGGGGGAGTACGTGGCCGCCCGGCTCGGCCGCGAGGTCGTCGACCGCCTCGTCGAGCCCCTGCTCGGCGGTGTGTACGCGGGCGACGCGTACCGCATCTCGATGCGCTCGGCCGTCCCTCAGCTCTTCCGGGCCGCCCGCACCCACACCTCCCTCACCGAGGGAGTCCGCGAGATCCAGGCCGGGGCGGCGGCGAACCAGCAGACCGGCCCGGTCTTCATGGGCATCGAGGGGGGCGTGGGCACCCTGCCGCTCGCGGTCGCCGACTCCGTCCGGGCCCGCGGCGGCGAGATCCTGACCGGCACAACGGTCACCGGGCTGCGCCGCGAGGCGCCCGGCGGCTGGCGGATCACGGCCGGGGAGCGCGTGCTGAGCGCCGACGCCGTGATCGTCGCCGTACCCGCCCCGGCCGCCGCGCGGCTGCTGAGCGCCGAGTCCCCGGCGGCCGCCGCCGAACTGGCCGCCGTCGAGTACGCCTCGATGGCGCTGGTCACCCTCGCCTACCGCCGCCCGGGCCTGAACCTCCCCGGGGGCAGCGGCTTCCTGGTCCCGCCCGTCGACGGCCGCACCATCAAGGCGTCCACGTTCGCCTCCGCCAAATGGCGCTGGATCGCCGAGGAGGACCCGGACGTGGTCGTGCTGCGCACCTCCGTGGGCCGCCACGGCGAGACGGAGATCCTCGAGCGGGACGACGCCGCCCTCGTCGAGGTGTCCCGGCACGACCTGCGCGAGGCCACCGGCCTGGACGCGGTGCCCCTCGAGACCCGGGTCACCCGCTGGACCGACGGTCTGCCCCAGTACCCGGTCGGGCACCACGCGCGTGTGGCCCGCATCCGCGAGCAGGTCGCCAAGCTGCCGGGCCTCGCGGTGTGCGGCGCGCAGTACGACGGCGTCGGCATCCCGGCGTGCATCGCGAGCGCGTACGCGGCCGTCGACCAGCTGGCGGGCGACATGAACGGAGTCCGGGAGCTCACGGCCAACCCGGTGCAGAGCCTCCACGGCGGAGCGGGAGAATAGGAACCATGAGTGACGACGCCCCCACCACCGAGTCCGGCAGGATCCCGAACAAGGGCAAGCTGGCCAAGGACCTCAACGAGGTCATCCGCTACACCCTCTGGTCGGTCTTCAAGCTCAAGGACGTGCTGCCGGAGGACCGCGCGGGTTACGCCGACGAGGTCCAGGAGCTGTTCGACCAGCTCGCCGCCAAGGACGTGACGATCCGCGGCACCTACGACCTCTCCGGCCTGCGCGCCGACGCCGATCTCATGATCTGGTGGCACGCCGAGACCAGCGACCAGCTGCAGGAGGCATACAACCTCTTCCGCCGCACGAAGCTCGGCCGCGCGCTCGAGCCCGTGTGGTCCAACATGGCGCTGCACCGCCCGGCCGAGTTCAACCGCTCGCACATCCCGGCGTTCCTCGCCGACGAGACGCCCCGCAACTACGTCAGCGTCTACCCGTTCGTGCGCTCCTACGACTGGTACCTGCTGCCCGACGAGGACCGCCGCCGCATGCTCGCCGACCACGGCAAGATGGCCCGCGGCTACCCCGACGTGCGCGCCAACACGGTCGCCTCGTTCTCCCTCGGCGACTACGAGTGGATCCTGGCCTTCGAGGCCGACGAGCTCCACCGCATCGTCGACCTCATGCGCCACCTCCGCGGCTCCGAGGCCCGCAGGCACGTCCGCGAGGAGATCCCGTTCTTCACGGGCCGCCGCAAGGACATCGCGGAACTGGTGGCGGGCCTGGCCTGACCAGCCGCCTCAGGGGCAGCGCCCCGAAGCGGCAGGGGCACTCAGCGCCGCCCGCTCCCCAGAGAGTTTCGCTGGGACTGTTTTGTCGGCCGAGCCGCCGCAGGCAACTGGTGCGGCGCGCACGACGCGCGCCGCCCAGGCACCCGGCCCTCCAGCAAGTACGCGTCGACGTGGCCGTTGACGCACTTGTTCGGACCGCCCCCGATCCCGTGCGTCCCCGCGTCCCGCTCGGTCACCAGCACCGAGCCGGCCAGCCGCCGGTTCATCTCCAGCGCGCCCGGGTACGGCGTCGCCGCGTCCCGCTCGGCCGCCAGGATCAGGACCGGCGGCAGTTCGCCCCGCCCCGTGCGCACGTCCAGGGGCTGCTGCCGGGGCGCCGGCCAGTAGGCGCAGGGCAGGTTCATCCACGCGTTGTCCCAGGTCTCGAACGGCGCGACCCGGGCGAGCCGGGTGTTGTCCCGGTCCCACACCTTCCAGTCCGTCGGCCAGGGAGCGTCGTTGCACTCCACGGTCGTGTAGACCGCGTTGAGGTTCTCCGCCTCCGCGGCCGACGCCGCGCTCGGCGCGGCCAGCCGGACCAGCGGCTTGGCGTCGCCGTGCAGATAGGCCGACAGCGCCCCGGCCTGGCCCGGCCAGTAGCTGTCGTTGTATCCGGCCGACAGGAAGGCGCTCTGCAACTGGCCGGGACCGACCTTGCCCCCGGCCGCCTTTCCGGCCAGCCGCTCGCGCGCGGTGTCGTAGCTGCGCTGCACCTTCTCCGGGGTGTCACCGAGCCTGTAGACGTCGTCGTGGCGGGCGATCCAGTCCCGGAAGTCCGCCCAGCGCTCCTCGAACGCCGCCGACTGGTCGAGGTTGTTCCGGTACCAGATCTTGTCCGGGGCGGGATCCACCGCCGAGTCCAGCACCATGCGCCGCACGTGCGAGGGGAACATCGCCGCGTAGAGCGCGCCGAAGTAGGTGCCGTACGACGCTCCCATGAACGTCAGCCGGTCCTCGCCCAGCGCGGCCCGCAGCACGTCCAGGTCCCGGGCGTTGTTCAGCGAGGTGTAGAAGCGCAGCTTGCTCCCGGAGCGCCGGGCGCAGCCGCGGGCGTACGCCCTGGCCTGGGCGATGCGCTGCCGCTTGTACGCCTCCGAGGGGTGCGTCGGCGAGGCGGTGGGGGACCTGACGAAACTCTTCGGATCCTCGCAGGACAGCGGCGCGGAACGGCCCACACCGCGCGGGGAGTAGCCGACCATGTCGTAGGCGGCGGCGATCCGCTGCCACACCGGGACCCGGCCGACCAGCGCGAAGAACATGCCGGACGCGCCGGGGCCGCCGGGGTTGTAGACGAGGGCGCCCTGCCGGGGGACCCTCCGCTTGCTGTTGCGCGGGTCCTGCTGCGTGGCCGGGGTCCGGCTGACGGTCAGTTTGATCTGCGCGCCGTCCGGGTGGGCGTAGTCGAGCGGGACGGTCACCGTGCCGCACCGCACGGTGCTCGTCGCCTTCGGCACGTCGGCCGGGGAACACGCGCCGAAGTCGATGCCCGCCGCCCGGGCGCGGGCCACGGCCACCTCGGTGCCGCGCAGCTCGGCCGTGCCGGGGGCACCGGGCGCCCCGGCCGCACCGCCGGCCGGGGCGGCGGCCAGGGTGGTCAGCAGCAAGGTCCCGGCGGCCGAGTACAGGGCGGCAGCTCTCATCGCGTATCCCTTCGATGCGGCGGCGATGGCACGGCTGCCCCGCCCCGGCGACAACAGAAGGGATATTTCGTTCGGCTCTCGGTGAAGGCAAGCACCATCCGGCCGGTGTCGGCGCCAATGCCCCCTATGCGCCCCTCGACGACCCTGCGGAGGCCCGTCCGGGTGCCCTCACTCCCGCCAGGGCTGGTCGCGGTGGGTGAAGGCGGCGCGCAGCTGCGGCTCGCCGATCGCGCGGACCCCGCGTACGGCGACCGAGGTCAGGAACGACCGCTCGTCGCCGGCGGGCCTGCGCACCAGCGCGCCCAGCAGCCGCTGCCCGGCCGGGGAGGCCCAGCGCGAGTACGGATGCACCTCGAAGCGGGCGATGGCGAGGCAGCTCAGGGACAGGGTGAGGGGCAGGGCGAACCACAGTCCGACCAGCAGCCGGGGCGTCCCGGTGTGGATGGGCAGCAGCAGCGCGGTCACCCCGAGCGCCGCCACGGCCAGTGCGGCGGCCCGCACCTGGCGGACGGCGGCGCCCACGGTCGCCCCGGCCCCGTCCGGGACGGCGAGACCGGCGCGCACCAGCCGGTCGGCGAGCCGCCGTACCGCCTCGGCGCCGGCCGCCCGGGCCCGCGCCGGTGCGATGCGCGACTGGCCCTCCGGTCCTATGGCCCCTATGACGGACCGCTCCATCTCGTCGCGCCCCTCGGGGTCCACCACCGTGGCCCAGCCGGTGTGCGCGAGCAGCAGGCGCCGCTGGCGGGCCATGGAGACCATCGTCACATCGGCGACCCGGGCGGGGCCGCCGGAGAGGAAGGCCGCCTCGTACAGCGTCAGATCGTGCTCCCGGCCCACCGTCGCGGCATCCGCGTCCAGGGCCGCCGCGCGGACGGCCGCCAGGCACAGCCGGGTGCACGCCGTACCGGCGAAAGACCAGGCCAGAAGCAGGAGAAGGACCCAGAACATGACGTGTTTCTATGCCAGAGGCCTGGGTGAACGCCATGCCCTGTTCATCATCCGGACACAGTGTTAGCAGTATGTGACGTTCCGTTTCCCGCCCAGGTCAGCGGGTCAGGAGCCGCTCGTCGCCGGTGGCGGGCTGGTGGTGGCGGGCGGCATGGAGTACGACTCGGCCGGCGACGGGGTGACCGGCACGGCCGCGCCGGGCTCGACCGCGGGCGGGGTCGGGACGGGCGTGGGGGAGGCCGCCAGCTCCTGCGCGAGGGCGGCGAAGTCGACGTACCCCGTCGCCTCCAGCACCTTGATGTGATCGAGGACGGTCGCGTTCGCGTCGTCGGCGAGGTCGCGGACCAGGGAGTTCTGGGTGCCGGCCCGGACCTCGGCGACCAGCGCGTACACCCGGCCGTGGGCGAGCCGGACGAGGCCGGCGAACTGGCGGTCGAAGTCCTGACCCTGCGCCGACTTCAGGGTGTCGAGCCACTCCTGCTGCTGTGCGTTCGGCTCGTTGGGCAGGGGTATGCCGAGCTGGCCGGCGACGGTGCGGACATGGGCGTCCAGCGAGGTGTGCCCGTCGACCAGGTGCTGGCCCGCCGTGCGTACGGCCGCCGTGGTCCCCTTCCGTTCCGCCAGTTCGCCGGCGGGCAGCGCCCAGAGCCCCGCCAGCCGGATCTTGGTGATGAAGTCCCGGTCCTGCGCGGACAGCGGGCCGTACGGGGTCGTCACGGTCTGGGCGCTCAGGACGGTGGCACCGGCCGCCGGGCCCGGGCGGTCGGCGTACGACCAGAGCGGGTAGAGCAGCGCCGCCGCGGTGGCCGCGAGGGCCGCGATGACGAGGCCCGTGCCGCTGAATATGCCTCGGCCCTTGATCGGGGGTCGGGGTCGCATGACGCCTCCTGTAGCGCACCGCACGCGAGTGTGCAGAGGGGTGGGGTGCGGGCGGCATATTACTCGGCTGCGTTCAGGAGTTCGGCCGGGTGCGCAGAGGTGTGGGGTGGTTACGCTGCGTCGACGGCTGCGGGTGCGTTGTGGTCAGCCACACCCGCGCATACGCACCGTAGCTGCGGGCAGTCGTGCCGTCGGGCACCCCTCACGCCGCCCGCAGCAGCCTCCGTGCCACCCGAGCCACCCGCCCACCCGGCCTCGGTGCGGGGCCCGCCCGGTCCAGCCACCACTCCCGGAGCCGTCGCCGGGCGTCCGCGTCCTCCGGTCGCCCGGAGGCGAGCAGGTGCCCGGCGAAGTCCAGGGCGTCCCGGCGGTACCCCCCGCTCATCGGCCGCACCCGGGCGTAGTCCAGGAACGCCGCCCGGTACCCGGCGCCGAGGATGACCGGCAACTCGGGTGCCACCTTCGCCACCACGTCCGCCCGCTTCGAGGCGAGGGCCCGTGCCTGCACCGCCATCCGCACCCGGTCGAACCCCTCGGGCACGGGCGTCCCGGCCACCAGCGCGGACAGTACGGCGGCCTGGGCGACGGCGAGCCGCTCCCGCGCCCGGACCGCCGGCCGCGCCGGCGCGGCGACACCCCCGTCTGCCGGGCCACCGCCGGCCCCGGTCCCCGTGCCCCCGGCGGCCCGTGTGCGCCCGGCCGCCACGGCGTCCCGGATCATCGTCAACTCCCGCTCCAGTTCGACCGGTTCGGGGAAGTTCTCGTCGCGTTCCAGGAGGACGCCGGGCGGTGCGGTGCGGGAGGCGAGGTCGGTCAGGATGTCGAGGACCGGGCGCGGCACGGGGTGGGCGTGGCTGTCGTGCCAGACGCCGTCCCGCTCGAAGCCGCCCGCGACATGGACGTAGGCGATCGCCTCCACGGGCAGCGCGGCCAGCGCCTCGGCCGGGTCCTCGCCCCGGTTGACGTGGTTGGTGTGCAGGTTGGCCACGTCGATCAGGAGCCGTACGCCGGTGCGCTCGACCAGCTCGGACAGGAACTGCCCCTCGGTCAGCTCCTCGCCCGGCCAGGAGAACAGCGCGGCGATGTTCTCCAGGGCCAGCGGGACGGGCAGGGCGTCCTGCGCGATGCGCACGTTCTCGCAGAGCACGTCCAGGGCGTCCCTGGTGCGCGGCACCGGCAGCAGGTGCCCGGCCTCCAGGCAGTGGGAGGCGGTGAGCGGGCCGCCCGCGCGCACGAACGCGATGTGCTCGGTGACCAGGGGGGAGCCGAGGGCCTCCGCGCGCTCCGCCAGCGCCGTCAGCCGGGCCTCGTCGGGGCGGTCGGCGCCGCCGAGGCCGAGGGAGACGCCGTGCGGGATCACGGTCACGCCGCGCTCGCGCAGCCGCAGCAGGGACGCGGGAAGGTGGCCGGGGCAGACGTTCTCCGCCACGACCTCCACCCAGTCGATGCCCGGCATGCGCTCAACGGCCTCCGCGATCTCCGGTCGCCAGCCGATTCCCGTGCCCAGTCGCCGCATGGCCCCTCCCCTCCCGCGAACGAACCCCTCCGTCGAATGACGGGGGTATGGCCCCGGTGGGCGGCCTCGAATCCCCTCGCTGTCGTGTTCAGAGCAATATTTGAGCTTCAGGCCCGGGTCGGCCACCGCTCGGGGCTGCGGCCCAACAGGCGCAGTGCCTCCTCCAGCGGGCCGGAGCCCTCGGGCACCTCCAGCGCCGGGGCGAAGGCGAAGCCGGGGCCGCGACGGGCGGGGTCGGCCGGTACCCGGCGGGCCACGGCGCGGGCGGCGACGAGGACGTGCTCGGGGAAGTCCACCTCGGTTCCGAGGGTGGCGGCGACGTCCCAGGCATGGACGACGTGGTCGACGAAGTGGAAGCTGATCGCCCGGTCGCCCGGGAATTCGCCGCCCAGCTCCGGCAGCGCGAACTCCCGTCCGGGCACGCCGGGTTCGGCAAAGGCCGACAGGACCGAGGCCGCGGCCGAGCGGTGGACCCGGCCCGGATCGCTCATGTCCGCCGGCTCCCGCCAGTACTCCGGCTCCCGCCCCGCGCCGCGCGCCGCGGCGGCGAATCCGACGTGCTGTGCGGTCATGTGTGCGACGAGCTGCCGCAGGGTCCAGCCCGTGCAGGGGGTGTCCCGCCTCCAGTCCGCGGCCGTGGCGAGGTTCACCACGCGCACGGCCTCCTGGACGGCGATCCGGTCGAGTTCGACGAAGTCCGCTCCGGTTCCGGTCATGGCCCGAGCATAAAACAAAGCGAACGGACGTGCTTATTTTTTCGGAGGCGTGACCTGTCTCCGACGCAGGCCCTGTGTCAGGGGAACGGGGGGAGCGGGACCCCGTCCACCGCCGCACCGCGCAGCCGTTGCGCGATGGCCACCCGTGCCCTGCGGTACGCGGTCTCCTCGTCGTGCAGCACCGACAGGGCGTTCGCCGTCTCCAGCAACGCCACCAGCTCGAAGGCGAGTTGCGCACTATCGGTGCCGGGGCGCAGCTCGCCCGCCGTACGGGCCTCCTCGACGGTGCGCTCGACATGGGCCGACCAGTCGCGCTGCGCACGGACCACGGCGTCGTGCACGGGCCCCGTCCGCGCGTCGAACTCGGCCGTGGCGCCGTAGAAGAAGCAGCCGCCCGGGAAGACCCGGCTGCGCGAGTACTCCAGGAACAGCTCGCACAGCCGCCACACCCGGCCCACGCCGGGCGGGGCCTCGGCCGCGGGCCGCAGCACCCGCTCGGTGTAGATCCGCGCCGCCTCCCGCACGGTGGCCAGCTGCAGTTCCTGCTTGGAGCCGAACAGCGCGAACACCCCGCTCTTGCTCAGCTCCAGCTCGGCGGCGAGCCGGCCGACGGTGAGCGCCTCCAGGCCCTCGACCGAGGCGATGTCCACCGTGCGGCGCAGCACCAGGCGGCGGGTGCGGTTGCCCCGTTCCACCCGCCCGTCGACCCGTGTCATCGGCCCTCCCGGCGCAGCGCCGGGTGGTCGGCGACGATCGTGCAACTGCCCGGCGCGATCTCCGTGAAGCCGGCGTCCCGGACGACCGGCAGCCCGCTGCCGGTCAGCCGTGCCCAGTCGGCGGGGTCGGCCGTACGCACGGCAAGCGCGTAGCCCGCGTCCCGCCAGGCCCGGCGCTCCGCGTCGGACAGCGCCCACCAGGCCAGCTGGACACCGTGCCCGGCCTGCGCCATCGCCTTCCCGGCCGACATCTCCAGCTCGGGGTTCAGCCACAGCACCGGCTGGGCCGGGTCGGCGGCTCCGGGCGGCTCCGGGTCGTCCAGCTCGGTGCCGGACACCTGGAGCTTGGCCAGGTCCTTGGGCCAGCCGTCGAGCGGGACCGGCGGGAAGACCCGTACCTCGGCGGACTTGCCGGTCACCGTGATCCCCGGCAGCGCCTCGGCCCGGCGCCACTCGGCGCCGCGGGCCCTCCGGACGACCTTGCGGATCCGCGCGTCCTCCCAGCTCCGCACCGCCTCGGCCCACTCGCCGTCCCCGTGCGCCCGCGCGTCCCCGAGCAGCTCCAGCACCGCCCGGGCGGCCGTCTCCAGCGCGTCGGTACGCGCGGGCGGCGCGCTCTTCTCGATCCGCGCGACGAGGGGCAGCACGAACTGGGGCGCCTCGTCACGCGGGGTGCGCTCAACCTGGAAGGGGCTGTCTCCGGGGGAGGCTGGAACATGGCTCACGCAGCCAACCCTAAGGGGCGCGGGGCAGTGCCCGTCCGGGGCTCCGACGCGTGGGGGCGAGCGGCCACAATGACCCCATGCAACGTGATCTACGGCTGGCAGGCGTGGGCCGCCGGTACGGCTTCCGCGGGCCCTGGGTGTTACGAGGTGTCGGCCTCACCGTCCCCCCGGCCACCCTCGTCCGCGTCGAGGGAGCGAACGGCACCGGAAAGTCCACCCTGCTCCGCCTCCTCGCCGGGCTCGACGCCCCCAGCGAGGGCCGTGTCACCGGCCGCCCCCGCACCGCGTACGTCCCCGAACGCTTCCCCTCCGCCCTCCCCTTCACCGCCCTCGGCTACCTCACCCACCTCGGCACGGTGCACGGCCTGAGCCGTCGGACGGCACAACGCGCCGCGGGCACCTGGCTGGAGCGCTTCGGCGCCGGGGCGTACGCCGGTACGCCCATGGCCCAGCTGTCGAAGGGCAGCAGCCAGAAGGTGGCCGTCGCGCAGGCCCTGCTCGGCGAGCCGGAGCTGCTGGTGCTGGACGAGGCCTGGACCGGCCTGGACGCGGCGGCACGGGCCGAGCTGGAGCGGGCGGTGGCCGAGCGGACCGCCGCCGGGGGCGCCGTGGTCTTCGTGGACCACGACCCGCGCCGGCTGGCCGGGGTACCGGACGCGACGTACACGGTGCTCGACGGCGGCCTCAAGCGCCGTACGGACAGCGGGAGTTCACCGGCCGGGCCGCTCACCGTGGTCACCGTGCGCGGGCCGGCCGGCGGGCAGTTGCCGCCCGACGCGGCCCGCACGGCCGCCTCCGCCGAGGAGACCGCTCCCGGCCGCTACCGCCTCGCCGTCCCCGCCTCCCACTCCGACGTCGTCCTGCGCACCCTGCTCACGGCCCGCCCGCCCTGGCACGTCGTGAGCGTCACACCGCCCCCGGACGATCCCGTACCGAACCCCGGAAGCCGCCCATGACCGCACTCCTGCGCTACCAGGCCGACCTGCTGGTGCGCTCCCAGCGCTGGCTGCCGCCGGTGATCATGTACGCCGCGTTCCTCGGGATCGGTGTGCAGAGCGGCCAGCCCGTCCTCGACTCGCTCGGCTACACGGCTGCCGGTCTGCTTCCGGTGGCCGCCTGGCTGGTGCGGATCTGCGTCACCGGCGAGCCGGACGCGGCCCGCGCCTGTGTCGCCGCCGCCCGCGGCCCCGCCCGGGCGCACCTCGCCGGTCTGCTCACGGCGCTGCTGGCGTCGGTGGTGCTCGGGGTGGTGGCGACCGTGGTGGTGACGCTGATCAGTGATCCGGCGAGCAACGGCCACCAGGTCCGCGTGCCCCTGCTGCGGGCGGGCGCGGCCGGGCTGCCGGCCACGCTCACCTGCGCACTGCTCGGCGCGGCCGTGGGTGCGCTCACCAACCGGCCGCTGCTGGGCTCCACCGGCCGCGCGGTGCCCGCGATGCTGCTGGGCGCGCTGCTCGCGGTGGTCCTCACCGGTTCCCCGGCGCAGGCCGCGGTCAGCGGCCTCGTCGCCGGTTCGCAGACCGGCCGGGCGCCACTGCCGCTGCTGCCACTCGCACCGGGGACAGAGCGTGATGCCCTTGTACGACTCCGGGTACTCCGTCGGCTCCCGGCACAGGACGCACTCCGCACAGGGCGGCCCGTCCGCCTCGGGCGGTTTCACCGATTCGACGACCGTGCAGTAGTCCTCGTCGCTCATTCCTCCAGCCCAGGACGGCTCACCGATGGCCGGCCGTCTCGCCGATCAGCTCGGAGACCTTCACGAACCGGTAACCGCGCCCCCGCAGCTCCGGTACGACCGCGCGGACGACCCGCTCGGTGGTCGGGGCGGCGCTGCGGGTGCAGTGCATGACGACCACCGAGCCGGGTTTCACGCCGTCCAGCACCTGCCTGGTCACCGCGTCGGCGTCGGTGGCGAACGCGTCGCCGCTCACCACGTCCCACTGCACCGCCGTCACCCCGAGCCCGCTCAGCGCGCGCAGCGCCCGCTGGTCGTAACAGCCGCCGGGGAAGCGGAAGTACGGCAGCGCGTGCGGCACGCCCGCCCTGTGCAGGGCGGCGTACGCCCGCTCCACGTCCGAGCGCATCCTGCCCGGCTGGACGGTCGGCAGGCCGTAGCAGTCGCCGGTGAACGCGTAGTGGCTGTAGGAGTGGTTGGCGACCTCGAACTGCGGGTCGTGGCCGAGACTGCGCGCCTCGGTCGGGTACTCGTCGGCCCAGCGGCCGGTCATGAAGATCGTCGCCGGCACCTTCAGCGTGCGCAGGGTGCCGATGAGATCCGGGTTGTCGAAGTGTTCGCCGGCCGCGGCGCGGGGCCCCTGGTCGGCGGTCATGTCGGCGTCGAAGGTCAGCGCGACCGTCTTGCCCAGGGTGCGCGGACCGTGCTGGAAGACCGGGGTCAGGCCGCCGGGACCCGGGGCCAGCACGGGCGGACGCGAGGCGGACGGGGAGGCGGAGACGGGGGACTTGACGGGGGTCTGACGGGCACCGCCCGTGGAACCCGCGCCACCACAGGCGGCGAGTGCCGCGCCCAGGACACAGACGGCGGTGATACGGCGTACTCGTGGGGTCACCGTACGAACGTAGAACTGGATGTCTGCTTGTATGGCGATATGCCTGCA
This sequence comes from Streptomyces sp. NPDC001852, assembly GCF_042891825.1. Lineage (NCBI taxonomy): Bacteria > Bacillati > Actinomycetota > Actinomycetes > Kitasatosporales > Streptomycetaceae > Streptomyces > Streptomyces sp. NPDC001852. The sequence continues at coordinate 267,466 of NZ_JBIATN010000012.1, read as the reverse complement.
TGGCGCGGCGCTGCGGTCACCCGCGCGGCGGGCCCCGGGGTCTCCGGGCCCAGGCCCCTCAGATCTGGCGCTGCTCCAGCGGGCGTACCGCCGGGCCCTGGACGACCCTGCCGTCGACGTCGAAGCGTGAGCCGTGGCAGGGGCACTCCCAGGCGCGTTCGGCCCGGTTGAAGGCGACCAGACAGCCGAGGTGGGTGCAGCGGGCCGAGAGTGCGTGCAGGGCGCCCTCCTCGTCCCGGTGCACCGCGAGCCGCCCGCCGTCCGCCCGGACCACCGCCCCGTCGCCGGGTGCGAGGCCGTCCACCGAGGCCGGCGGTTTCAGCCGGTCGCCGACGAAGTGCCGGGCCACCTCCGCCTGGGTCCTCAGCAGCGACGGTGCCTCGCGCACCACGGACTTCAGCCGCCGCGGGTCGTACAGCTCGTGCCAGGCGCAGTCCCGCCCGGTGATCAGCGCGGTCAGCAGCAGCCCGGCCATGATGCCGCCGCTCAGTCCCCAGCCGCCGAAACCCGTGGCGACCCAGGTGTGCCGGGCGCCCGGGTGGAAGGGGCCGACCAGCGGCACCGTGTCGGTGGAGTCGTTGTCCTGGGTGGCCCAGGCGTGCTCCAGGCTCACCCCCGGGAAGTGCTCCTCGGCCCAGGCGGCGAGGCCGTCGATGCCGGCCCGCACATCGCCGGTTCCGGGCGTGAAGTGCTCCCCGGTGACGACCAGCAGCCGTCGCCCGTCCGTGCCGTACGGCGCGGTACGCACCGAGCGGGTGTTCTCCTCGGGCGTGATGTACATGCCCTCCGGATCGAGGCCCTCGCCCAGCGGGCCCGCGACGACGAGCTCGCGGCGCGGGGAGAGCCGGGCGAAGAGCAACGCCCGGTCGAACACCGGGTAGTGGGTGGCGATCACGACGTCCCGGGCGGTGACCGTGTGGCCCCCCTCGGTCGTCAGGCGGCAGGGCTCTCCGCCCTCCTGCAGCCCGACGACCCGTGTGTGCTCGTGGACCCGACCGCCGTGCGCCACGAGATCGTCGGTGATCGCCCGCAGGTACCTGACCGGGTGGAACTGCGCCTGCCCGGTCACCCGGACCGCGCCCGCCACCGGGAACGGCAGCCCCGTCTCCGTCGTGAACGCGGCCGGCAGCCCCGCCTCCCGCGCCGCCGTCGCCTCCGCCCGCACCTCGTCCACGCGCGCGCGGTCCCGCACATACGTGTAGGCGTCCCGCGCCTCCCACTCGCAGTCGATGCCCAGCTCGGCCACCAGCGCCGCCGCGTGCTCGATCGCCTCCGACTGCGAACGGGCGTACAGCCGCGCCCCCTGCAGGCCTCGGGTGCGCCGCAGCCGGTCGTAGACGAGGGTGTGCTGGGCGGTCAGCTTGGCCGTGGTGCAACCGGTGACCCCCGCCGCCACCCGCCCGGCCTCCAGCACCGCCACCCCCAGCCCGGCACGGGCCAGTTCGTGCGCGGTGCTCAGCCCGGCGATGCCCGCGCCGACGACGGCCACCTCCACGTCCAGGTCCTCGCTCAGTGCGGGACGGGAGGGCCCCGGTGCGGTGCGGAGCCAGTACGAGCCGGTGACGTGCCGCTGCTTGTGCATGGCCGCCGGGTACCCGCCCGGCGCGCCGCTCACCGTGCCGGTGCGACGCCGTGGCGCCGGGTGGTACACGGGCGCGGCGGCCTCACGCGCGCGTGCGGTTTCGCCAGGGTCCATGCCCCGTGCGCGCGTGAGGCCGCCACACCTTCCATGCCGGCGGTGGGTGCACAGACCGGCCCACCGGAAGACCGGCCTGTCACCGTTGCCGCCGTCATGGGGTCCGAACCGGCCTGTTACCTGCCGGCGCTGTTGTTGCAGCCCATGGTCGAGCCGATGTGGGTGCCCTGGGCACCCGGGTCGCCCTCGCCGTTGAGCGCGTTGCCCAGCAGGCCGTTGAGGATGCCGACCTCGCCCAGGACGTCGAGATTCAGGTCGTGGTCCTTGCAGTTGGTGCTCTGCAGGACCTTGCCCTCGTCGTCGTGTCCTCCGCCGGCGTAGGCGGTGCCGGCGGGCAGGAGGCTCACGCTGCCGAGCGCCGCGAGCAGGACGGCGGCCTTGCGAAGTCTGCGCATGTCATCTCCATGGGTGTGAGTGTGGATGCGGTGCGTAATGGTTCGACCGCTTACAGTCATGGAGATTAGTGTGAAAATATCGCATACTGGGCAACGACGCGCCGGTTTCAGCCGTCCTTCAGCAGCCGCTCCCGGCACTCGGCCAGGTCGAAGTCGCCTTTCGGGTACCGCGGGTCCAGCTCCTCCAGGTGCTCCAGCAACAGGCGGCTGATCGCCCAGTTCCGGTACCACTTGCGGTCCGCCGGGATCAGGTACCAGGGCGCGTACGGCGCCGCGCAGCGCTCCAGGGCCAGCTGGTACGTCTCCTGGTAGGCGGGCCACAGCGCGCGCTCGTCGATGTCGCCGGGATCGAACTTCCAGTGCTTGTCCGGCCGTTCCAGGCGGCGCAGCAGCCGGCGCCGCTGCTCGTCGCGGGAGATGTGCAGGAAGCACTTGACCAGGGTCACCCCGTCCTCGGCGAGGGACCGCTCGAAGTCGTTGACGAGGCCGTAGCGGCTGCCGATCTCGGCGGGCCGGGCCAGATGCCGGACGCGGGCGATGAGGACGTCCTCGTAGTGCGAGCGGTCGAAGATGCCGATCTCGCCCGGCCGGGGCAGGGCCGGACGCACCCGCCACAGGAAGTCGTGCCGCCGCTCCTCCTCGGTGGGCGCCTTGAACGCCTGGATCCGGCAGCCCGCCGGGTTGAGCTGGCCGATGACGTGCTTGACCGTGCCGCCCTTGCCGCTGGTGTCCATGCCCTGGAGCACCAGCAGCAGCCGCCGCCGGTCCCCCGCCGTACTCGCGGCCCACAGCCGCTCCTGCAGCTCGGCCAGCCGCTCTCCCGTACGCGCGGTGTCCTCCAGCGTCACCCCCTTCCCGCCGGGGGCACCGGGCGTGGCCCGGGTGTCGTACGCGGCCAGGTCGACGGGTTCCCCGGGCGGCAGTCGCAGCGCCTCCCGGAGGTCCTGGTCCCTCGTCTTCGCCACGGCCACCCCTTCCCGCACTAGCTGCGGCCGTATCGGCCCGTCAACGTGCCCACAGCAACCGTGTGCCCGGAAAGCGCCCGCAGCAGATCCGCCCGCGAGGCTCCCACGGCGAGCGACAGCCGCCGGTCCACGGCGTACACCGTGAGGACGTAGTGGTGCGGCCGGTCGCCGCGCGGCGGGCAGGGACCGCCGTACCCCGTCTTCCCGAAGCCGTTGCGGCCCTCGCTCGCGCCCCGCGGATGCTCCCCGGCGGACAGCTGCCGGGTGTGCGGATCGACGTCCCACACCAGCCAGTGCGCGAAAGTGCCGTGCGACGCATCGGCATCCCGCAGGACGAAGGCCAGGGAGGCCGTGTGCGCGGGTGCGGCGCCCAGGGCGAGCGGGGGCGAGACGTCGGCACCGTCGCACGTGTGCCGTCGCGGGATCGTGCCGCCCTCGGCGTAGGCACTGCTGGTGACGGTCAGCCTGCCCGTGGCGGTGGCGGTGGCGGTGGCGGTGGCGGTGGCGGTGGGGGAGGGGGAGGCGGCCGGTCCGCCGCCGCCCCCGCAGCCCGCCACCACGGTCATCGCGGCCGTCGCGGCCGTCGCGGCCACGGTGATCAGCCGGCTCCTGTGCATGTCCGGCACGCTAGCCCGAGCGGAGCTCCCCGTCACCGTCCGGCGCGGCCTGTTGGCTGCCCCGCTCCAGGAAGCGCAGCAGCTCCACCGGGATGGGCAGGACCAGTGTGGAGTTCTTCTCGGCGGACACCGCCATCACCGTCTGCAGCAGCCGCAGCTGGAGGGCGGCGGGGGTGTCGGCCATCTGCTGGGCGGCCTCCGCCAGCTTCTTGGAGGCCTGGTACTCGGCGTCCGCGTTGATGATCCGGGCCCGGCGCTCCCGGTCGGCCTCGGCCTGGCGGGCCATCGACCGCTTCATCGTGTCCGGCAGCGAGACGTCCTTGATCTCCACCCGGTCGACCTGGACGCCCCAGCCGACGGCCGGGCTGTCGATCATCAGCTCGAGACCCTGGTTGAGCTTCTCGCGGTTGGAGAGCAGGTCGTCCAGGTCGCTCTTGCCGATGATCGACCTGAGCGACGTCTGGGCCATCTGGGACACCGCGAACTTGTAGTCCTCGACCTTCACCAGCGCGCTCACCGCGTCGACCACCTTGAAGTAGACGACCGCGTCCACGCGGACGGTGACGTTGTCGCGGGTGATGCCCTCCTGGGCGGGGACCGGCAGCGTCACGATCTGCATGTTGACCTTCTGCAGCCGGTCCACGACGGGGATGATCAGGTTGAACCCCGGCGCTCGTACGTCACCCGCGACGCGCCCGAGGCGGAAGAGCACGCCCCGTTCGTACTGCTTGACCACCCGGGCCGCCATCGCCAGGTACACCAGTCCGGCGCACCCCGCCCCGGCGATCGCTCCCAACAGCTCCTGGACCATGGTGACCTCCTCACCGAGAGGTCTGTTGTTTGTCCGCTGCTGTAACGATATGCCACTTCCCGGCCGACCGGGCCGGGGCGGGGTCCGCCGCCTCGCCGCCCTCAGCCCGCCGGCACCGTCAGTCTCACCGGCTCCGTCCCCACCGCGCTGTGCCGCTCCGCCCAGTTCTCCAGGGCCGTACGGCAGGCGTGGTCCAAGTGGTGCAGGCCGGACAGGTCCAGGCGGACCTGTCGGTCCTGGGGCAGCGACTCCAGGCTGTCCAGGATCTTCGGCAGCCGCAGGAAGGTCGCATTGCCCGTCAGGTGGGCGTCGACCGGACCCGCGCCCTTGTCGACGACCTCCAGCTTGACGTGCGAGGCCTGCCAGGCCGTCTTCACCACCGCCATCGCCAGGCCGATCAGCACGCCCTCGAACATGCTGACCGCCACGATCGACACCGCGGTCACCGCCAGGATCAGCGCCTCGCCCCGGTGCTCGCGCCACAGCACGGCCAGCGCCCGGACCGGGACCAGCTTGGCGCCCGAGTGGATCAGGATGCCCGCGAGGGCCGGGATCGGGAGGTACCCGAGCACGCCCGGCAGCAGCGCGGCGAACAGCAGCAGCCACACGCCGTGCAGGACGCGGGAGGCCTTGGTACGGGCGCCCGCCTGGACGTTGGCCGCGCTGCGCACGATCACCGCCGTCATCGGCAGCGCGCCCAGCAGCCCGCAGATCGTGTTGCCCGCGCCCTGGGCGAGAAGCTCCTTGTCGTACTCGGTGCGCGGCCCGGAGTGCAGCCGGTCCACGGCCGCCGCGCTGAACAGCGACTCGGCGGACGCGATCAGCGTGAAGGCGACGACCGTGCCGAGCAGCCCGACGCCCGCCACCTCGCCGAAGGCGCTCAGCGGCGGGGGCTGGACCGAGCCCAGCAGGCCCCGCACCTCGACCGTGGCCACCGGCAGGTCCAGCGCGAACACGGCCACCGTGGCGAGGCCGACCGCGGCCAGCGGGCCGGGCAGTGCCCGCGCCTTCGCCGGGACGCGCTTCCACAGCAGCAGTGCCGCGATCGTGCCCGCGCACACCGCGAACGAGGCCAGTGCCGCTCCGTCGCCCAGGGCGTCCAGGAACGCCCCGGGCAGCCCGGCGATCTTGCCCAGGCCGGAGTCGGGGGCCTTGGCGGCCAGCGCCGGGTACAACTGCCCGGCGACGAGCACCAGTCCGATCCCGGCCAGCATGCCCTCGACGACGGAGACCGAGATGGCGCGGAACCAGCGGCCCAGCCTCAGCAGGCCCATCGCCACCTGGAGGAGTCCGGAGGCGAGCACGATCACGCCGAGCGCCGGCAGCCCGAACTCCTTGACCGCCTCGAAGACGAGCACGGTCAGGCCGGCCGCCGGACCCGACACCTGCAGGCTGCTGCCGCGCATCAGCCCGGTGACGAGGCCGCCCACGATGCCGGTGACCAGGCCGAGTTCGGCCGGGACCCCGGAGGCGACGGCCACGCCCACGCACAGCGGCAGCGCGACCAGGAAGACGACGAGCGAGGCGGCGAAGTCCCGCCGCAGGTACGGGAAACGGGATATGAGGGTGTCCTTGCTGGTCATCGGCGCGCTCACAGGGACTCGAAGGTGTCGGTCTGCGGGCGGTGCGCCCGTACGGCGCCGGTGTGCACCTCGTAGTACCAGGCGTGCAGGCGGAGTCGACCCTCCGTCAGCCGCCGCTCGACGCACGGGTACGAGCGCAGGCGCAGCAGCTGGGTCAGGACGTGGGCCTGCACGCCCGCGGCGACCTCCGGGTCCTCGGCCCGGCCGGCCGGGCGCGGGGTGGCGTGCGCGAGCCAGTCGCGCACGGCGGGTACGGCGGTCAGGTCGTCGCCGCGCACCAGCGCGCCGACGGCTCCGCAGTGCGAGTGACCGCAGACCACGATGTCACGGACGCCGAGCACCTCAACGGCGTACTCGATGGTGGCGGCCTCGCTGGTGGGGTGCTGCGAGGTGTGGGGCGGGACGATGTTGCCCGCGGTGCGCAGCTCGAAGAGCTCGCCGGGGCGGGCGCCCGTGATCAGGGCCGGCACGACCCGGGAGTCGGAGCAGGTGATGAACAGGACCTGCGGAGACTGGCCTTCGGCGAGCCTGGCGAACTCCTCAGGGCGCTGTCCGAAGGTACGGGCGTTGTCGATGAGGGGCTGCATGTGTGTGGGTTCCTCCTGGCGCGCCTGCGCGGGCGCGTCGGACTTGAACAAGGGGTGTGGGGGAAAGCCGAGCGCCTGTCAGCAGCGGAAGACCTGAAGGGCTGCCGGGGTACGGGCTCTGGAGGCTCTGGGGGCCGGGCCGTGTGCGGTGCCGGACGGGTGCGAGGGCCGGCACCGGTTGCCCGGCCGGGTATGAGCGGGTGCTCCCGCGTACCGCGGGAGGCGGAGCCTCGGACCACGTCCGCTCCGTCGGGCTCCGGCTGTTCGGAAGGAGCAGTTCCGGCCTCGGCCTTGGCCGTGGCTTCACTGAGAGTGTGCGCGGGTGCGAAGGTTTCCCCGGGTGCGAAGCACAGCAGGGCGAGCAGGGTGACGGCAAGGGAGGCGAGCGCGGTCCGGACTGCCGTACCTCGGAACATGCGCCCCCCTTCCCGGAAGTTCACGTCTCTCGCCCGAACCAAGCACTGGTCAATGGTTGGTCAAGAAACAGATTAACCCTGCAAAGTCATTTGCAGGGTTAACAGCGCGTTACGCGCGCAAGAGAGCGTGAAAAGTGCGGGTCGCGTGGCTGAAAGTGGTCGCTCTGGACGAGAACTGGTGGCTCGGGGCGAGGACTAGTGGTTCGGGACGAGTCCCTTCGCGTCGCGGGCGAGCGCGGTGAGCCGGGATATCGCGCGGAAGTACTTCTTGCGGTAGCCGCCGTTCAGCATCTCCTCGCTGAACAGCCTGTCGAACGGCAGCCCCGAGGCCAGGACCGGGACCTCACGGTCGTAGAGGCGGTCCGCGAGCACCACGAGCCGCAGCGCCGTCGACTGGTCCGGCACCGGCGCCACATCGGTGAGGCACACCGCCTTCACCCCGTCGGTCAGCGCGCCGTAGCGGCTCGGGTGCACCTTGGCCAGGTGCTCCAGCAGTTGAGGGAAGTCGTCCAGCGAGGCACCCTCGGTGGCGTAGGCCGCCTTCGTCACCTCTTCGTCGGTGAAGGGTGCCGGCGCCTCGGGCAGGCCGCGGTGGCGGTAGTCCTCGCCGTCGATGCGCAGGGCGCGGAAGTGGGCCGAGAGGCCCTGGATCTCGCGCAGGAAGTCGGCGGCGGCGAACCGGCCCTCGCCCAGCTTGCCCGGCAGCGTGTTGGAGGTGGCGGCGAGCGCCACGCCCGCCTCGACCAGCTTGCCGAGCAGGGTCGACACCAGGACCGTGTCGCCCGGGTCGTCCAGTTCGAACTCGTCGATGCACAGCAGGCGGTGGCCGGAGAGGGTCTGCACGGTCTGCTGGAAGCCGAGGGCGCCGACCAGGTTCGTCAGCTCCACGAAGGTGCCGAAGGCCTTGAGCGCGGGCTCGGCGGGGGTGGCGTGCCACAGGGAGGCGAGCAGGTGGGTCTTGCCGACGCCGTAGCCGCCGTCCAGATAGACCCCGCGCGGGCCGGCCGGGGCCTTGGGCGCCCTGGCCCTGCCGAAGCCGAAGAGGCCGCGCCTGCCGGCGCCCGAGGCGTGCGCCCCGCCGAGGCCGCCCGCGAAGCCCTCGAGGACCCGCACGGCCTCGCTCTGGCTGGGCTGGTTCGGGTCCGGTATGTACGTCGAGAAGCGGACCGAGTCGAAGCGTGGGGGCGGGACCATCTCGGCGACCAGCCGGTCCGCGGGGACGTGCGGCTCGCGGGTGCACAGGGACAGGGGGGCCGCGTCGGTCAGAGGGCTGGATCCGGGGGCGGTGGTGGAGGACGACACGGTTATCCATGCTAAGCGCCGTGTCACACTGCACGACATGCGACGCCTGTTCCCTGTGACCGACGAAACAGCAGCCCAGGCCTCCGGCGGGACGGCCGAGAGTGAGGGGATGAGGGGGGTTGCCGGGGCGCGGGTGGTGCATGCGCCCGGTGGTGCCGGCGGACACGCCGAGCACGACGCCCACGTCGACCGGGAGTGGAGCCTCGCCGAGCTGGCCGCCGCCTACGCCTACCCGGAGCCGCCGGGCTCCCCTCGGCCCTGGCTGCGGGCCAACATGGTCTCCACGCTCGACGGCGCCGCCCAGCACGAGGGGCGCTCCCAGCCCATCTCCAGCGCCGCCGACATGCGGATCTTCGGCACCCTGCGGGCGCTCGCGGACGTGATCGTGGTGGGAGCGGAAACGGTACGCCAGGAGGGGTACCGCCCCGCACGCGCGCGTGCCGAGTTCACCGAGGCCCGTCAGGCCGCCGGACAGGGCCCGGCCCCGGCGATCGCGGTCGTCACCGCGAGCCTGGACCTGGACTTCTCGCTCCCGCTGTTCACCTCGCCCCTGGTGCCCACGCTGGTCCTGACCGGATCCGCGGCCGCCCCCGACCGCGTCGCCGCCGCCGAGAAGGCCGGCGCCACGGTGGTGGTCGCCGGTGAGGGCGGCGGCATCGACCCCGCCCGGGCGGTGGCTGCCCTGGCTGCCCTCGGCCACACCCGGCTGCTCACCGAGGGTGGTCCCCGGCTGCTCGGCCAGCTGGTGGCCGCGGAGGTGCTGGACGAGCTGTGCCTGACCCTCTCGCCCATGCTCACCGCGGGCGACGCGCAGCGCATCGCCGGGGGGCCGACGGTCGCCGTGCCGCACCGGTTCGAACTCGCGTCCCTCCTGGAGGACGCCGGATTTCTGTTCGGTCGCTACCGGCGGTCCTGAAACGGATCGACGGCCCTGAAATGGATCGACGGCCCTGAAATCGTCGGAATGTGCCGTTCCGTTTAGCTTGCGGAGGGCAGACTTGGGTACCGGCAGAACTCGTGCGATCACGGGGCAGGATGGTTTCCGCAGGGGCCTGGTCAGGGCCCACGGAGGAGAAGAGGCGTTCGGTGTTCACCAGCGTTCTGATGATCGAGAAGGCTTTGACGGCCGCCGACGTGGAGTTCGTCACCACCTTGCACGGAGACGAGCCGGTCGCATTCCACGTGCTCCTCCAGCCCCGCGGCGACCAGGCCGACCGTCTGCTGCGGGCCATCGACGACATCGCGCTCGGCGAACTCGACGAGGCGGTCCGCGAACACGAGACGCCCGAGGGGGAGGACGCCAGGAGCGTCGGGCAGCAGGCCCTGGACGTCTCGGTGCAGGCGCTGCGGGCGGCCGGGAGCCGGGCGGAGGGGCAGATGGTGGAGGACCATCCGCTGGACGCGCTGAAGTCCCTTGTCGCCGAGGTGGACGCCGACGAGGTGATCGTGCTCACCGATCCGCACTACGTGGAGGAGTTCTTCCACCGGGACTGGGCTTCCCGGGCGCGGCACAGGGTGGGCGTGCCGGTGCTGAAGCTGTTCTCGCACAGCAAGGCGTAGGCGCTCCGCTGCTCGGCCGACGAGCGCCGCCGGGGGTGCGGTGCGTTGTGCGGAGCGCGTGCGGGTCGGTGCCCTTGCCCCTCACTGCAAGGAGCCCGGTGCTTCAGCGCATAGGCTAGGGCCCGCTCTCGTACGTACCGTCTCTGGGGAGAACCACATGGCACCCGGCCTTCCTACCGCCATGGACCGACCGCACTTCATCGGCATCGGCGGCGCCGGGATGTCGGGGATCGCCAAGATCCTCGCGCAGCGCGGGGCCAAGGTGGCCGGCAGCGACGCCAAGGAGTCGGCGACCGCCGAGGCGCTGCGGGCGCTCGGTGCGACCGTGCACATCGGGCACGCCGCCGAGCACCTCGCCGACGACGCGAGCTGTGTCGTCGTCTCCTCGGCGATCCGCAAGGACAACCCCGAACTGGCCCGCGCGGCCGAACTGGGCATCCCGGTGGTGCACCGCTCCGACGCCCTCGCCGCGCTGATGGAGGGGCTGCGCCCGATCGCCGTGGCCGGTACCCACGGCAAGACGACGACCACCTCGATGCTGGCCGTCTCCCTCACCGAGCTGGGCCTGGAGCCGTCGTACGCCATCGGCGGCGACCTGGACGCGCCCGGCTCCAACGCGCTGCACGGCGAGGGCGACATCTTCGTCGCCGAGGCCGACGAATCGGACCGCAGCTTCCACAAGTACGCCCCCGAGGTCGCCATCGTCCTCAACGTCGAGCTGGACCACCACGCCAACTACGCCTCGATGGACGAGATCTACGAGTCCTTCGAGACCTTCGCCGGGAAGATCGTCCCCGGCGGCACCCTGGTGATCTCCGCCGACCACGAGGGCGCGCGGGAACTCACCCGGCGGCTGGCGGGGACCGTGCGGACGGTGACGTACGGTGAGGCCGAGGACGCCGACGTCCGCGTGCTGTCGATCGTCCCGCAGGGACTGAAGAGCCGGGTCACCGTGGTCCTGGACGGGCAGGAGCTGACCTTCGCCGTCTCCGTGCCCGGCCGCCACTACGCCCTCAACGCCGTCGCCGCGCTCACCGCCGGTGCCGCCCTCGGCATCCCGGCCGCCCGGCTCGCGCCCGCCCTCGCCGCCTACACCGGCGTCAAGCGGCGCCTGCAGCTCAAGGGCGAGGCCGCCGGGGTGCAGGTCATCGACTCCTACGCCCACCACCCCACCGAGATGACCGCCGACCTGGAGGCGATGCGCGCCGCCGCCGGCGACTCCCGCATCCTCGTCGTCTTCCAGCCGCACCTGTTCTCCCGCACCCAGGAACTGGGCAAGGAGATGGGCCAGGCCCTGGCCCTCGCCGACGCCTCGGTGGTCCTGGACATCTACCCGGCCCGCGAGGACCCGATCCCCGGCGTGACCAGTGACCTCATCATCGAGGCCGCACGAACCGCCGGCGCCGACGTCACCGCCGTGCACGACAAGGCGGAGATCCCGGCGGTCGTCGCGGGAATGGCGAAGCCCGGCGATCTCGTTCTCACCATGGGCGCGGGCGACGTGACCGACCTGGGCCCGCTGATCCTGGACCGCCTGTCGCAGTAAAGGGGCTGACGCTCATGTCGTACGACGTCGAGAAGCCGGACGAGCAGTGGCGCGCGGAGCTGACGCCGGCCGAGTACGCCGTGCTGCGGCAGGCCGGCACCGAGCCGGCCTTCACCGGTGAGTACACCGACACCAAGACCAAGGGCGTCTACTCCTGCCGGGCCTGCGGCGCCGACCTGTTCACCTCCGACACGAAGTTCGCGTCGCACTGCGGCTGGCCGTCCTTCTACGACCCGAAGGACACCGACGCGGTGGAACTGGTCGAGGACCGCTCCCACGGCATGGTCCGCACCGAGGTGCGGTGCGCGAGGTGCGGCTCCCATCTCGGGCACGTGTTCGAGGGGGAGGGTTACCCGACGCCCACGGACCAGCGGTACTGCATCAACTCGATCTCGTTGCGGTTGGTGCCGGACGACCGGTCCTAGTCCCACTCCCATGTGATGCCCAGGACGCCCGGTCGTATCTGCTGCTCCACGAGGTGGACCGAGCCATGGGCGTTCAGCGTGAGATCGGCGACCGCCTCGCGAGGGGCGGTCGCCGAGGAGCGGGCGAAGCGGCGGCAGTGGACGGGCAGGGCGGCGCGGTCGAAGCCGACCTGGAGGACGTACTGGCCGCCGCCGTAGGTGAAGCCGCGAACGTACTCATGGCTGGGTGCGCCGGTTCCGTCCTCGAAGCGGTACCCCAGGACGGCGGTCTCCCCGGCCCTCAACCGCCCGTCGAGGAGCAGCTCGACCACGATCACCCCCGAAGCGCCGTGGCGCCGGATCCGCCCGGCCCGGCAGTTGCCGAGACCGCGTACCCGTACCCGTTCCGTGTCGCAGCCGGGGTCGCCGTGATGGATGGCGAGATAGCGGTCGACGCCATCGCGGTGGGCCCGTACCACATGGTGTGAGTCGCGGGCGGCGAGCTCTCGACGGGCACCGATGTGAACGTGCTCGTAGTGGATCACGGTGTGCAGCCCGCCGTCCGCCGGTGCCGCCAGACTCGCGAGCAGCGATTCCAGCGCGGCGGCGGGTTCGAGGAGGGTGCGGTACGGGCGGGCCGGGGGACGGTCGCCGGTGGCACGTGGGCCTATCAGGCGGGTGAGGGCGTGCGGGGGGAGCTCCAGGACCTCCTCGAGCGCCGTGACGGCGCGTAGCGACTCGGGCCGCTCGGGCCGCCGTACCCCGCGCTGCCAGTAGCTGAGGCTGGTCACACCGACCTGTATGCCGCGCTGGGCGAGCCGGTGCTGCACGCGGTGCAGGGCCAGCCCGCGTGCGGCAAGCGCGGCCCGGAGCGCGGCGGAGAACGGGCCGGTGCGCAGGGCTTCGGCGAGTTCGGCCTCCGGGGCGGGGCGGCGGGACGAGGGGGGTGGGTCACCGGGGTGCGGGGTGGCACGGCGATCGGTGCTGCGTGCTGTCATCGGGTCCCCTCCCTCCCCCTCGTCACGGTTTCCGCGGTCCTGCAAGAGGACCCCCTCTGATTGTTCAGCTGTGAACGTTCACTTCCCCGTCCTGGAACGGGGCGCTGGTTGCGCTGCCAACTGCTGGTACCTGCCGTGGCGTTCACAACCGTACGGGTGGCGTTCACTTCGCCGCCAGCCCTGTGGACAACGTCGTTGACCAGGACCCGACAAGAGATCGATGCTGCTGTCGCAGCGTCCGGACGCGCTCCTCCAACCCCCACCCCGACTGGGAGGAACGCCATGTCCACCACCACCCGCGGCCGCAGACGGCCGGCGTCAGCGGTCCTCGCCGCCGTCGCCGCCCTGACGGCCGTCCTCGTGCCGGCGGCCACCGCTCACGCGGCTCCGGTCTCCCTTCCGCCCGCCGTGTCCCGCGTCGCCGCCCACCCCGCCGTTCCCGCCGCCAAGCGCCTCGGCATCACCATGCAGGCGCAGCAGAACAGCAACTGGTGCTGGGCGGCGAGCGGCAACACCATCGCGTCGTGGTTCGGGCGCGACTACACCCAGAACCAGTTCTGCGACGCCGCCTTCGGCCGGCCCCAGGGCAGCGCCTGCGGCAACTGGCAGGCGGCGCTGGACGACGTGCAGAACGCCCTCGACTGGATGGGCATCAACCCCGGCAGGTACGTGAGCGGTTATCTGCGCTACGGCACCGTGCAGAAGGAGATCGACTCCGACCGCCCCGTCGAGACGCGCATCGAGTGGAACTCGGGAGGCGGGCACATGCACGTGCTGTACGGCTACGACACCTCCGGCCACCTGGTCTACTGGGGCGACCCGTGGCCCTCCAACTACCGCTACAACTGGGGGGATTACGACTACTACGTGAGCAACGACTCGTTCACGTGGACCCATTCGCTCTACGGGATCGGAGCGTGACCCCATGACCCCGGTCCGCACGTCACCGGAGCGCAGCACACCGAACCGGCCCGCGCCCGCCGGCCGCGAGCCCCGCCGCAAGAGGGCGGCGGTCGCGGTGCTCGCCGTCACCGCGATCCTCGGCCTCGCTCCCGCCACCGCCCACGCGGCCGCCGCCGACGGCTTCCCCGCGCCCTTCACCGCCGCCGACACCGCTCGGGCGCGCGAGGCGGCGTCCAGCCCGGCCACCCTCCTCACCCTCTCGCGCTTCTTCGCCCGTGACGGCGCGATCGCGCAGAGCGCGGCCCGGCCGCACCTGGTCGGGCCGTCGGTGACCGTCTACTCCCTGGACCCGGGGTTCGTCGCCGGACGCCCGGGCGCCCCCGTCGCCGACCCGCAGTTCGTCGCGAGCAAGGCGGTCTCCGTGGACGGCCGGGTCGCCTCGGTGTGGACCGTACGGACGGCCCGGGGGTGGAAGGTCGTCGACATCGCGACCGGCGGTGACGAGACCGACTACGTCAGCCGGGCGCACGGCCTCGGAACCGTCTTCCGGGAGCCGCAGGCCGACGCCTGGTACGTGCTGCGCGACGGCCGTGTGCTGCCGCTCGACCCCGACGCGCGGCACGCCGTGGGGAACGGCGGCGTGACCCTGGCCGCCTACCAGCGCCTGGTCCACGCGAGATACGGCGACAAGCTCCCGGGATCCGCCTACGACCGGGCGGGCGAGGGCGGCGGTTACGGCGGTACGGCCGCGCCTCCGCGCGCGTCCGCCGCACCCGGGGCCGCCGTCGGCGCGGCCGTCATCACGGGTGCCGCCGCCACGGCCGTCGTCGCGTTGCTCGGCGCCTGCTTCGGCGTCCGCCGCATGCGGCGGACGCGCCGCGTCGGCTGAGCCTCCGGCCCCGCGCCCGGGAAGCGTGCCGGTGGGCCCGGACGACGGTGGTGTCGATGTCGGGGTCCCAGGTGATCAACCGGGAACCGTATGCCATCGATCGGCTGTCGCCGGGCCCGTGCCGGCACGCATCGAGGACCGTCTTCGAGGAGGAGGAACATCCGGCCCCGACCGACCAGCGGTACTGCAACGACTCCCTCTCACGTCGGCTGACGCCCGCCGAGGCCCGCCCCTCCCGATCCGCTCTTCGGCGGTCCGAATCTGGGAATCTGGCAAAAGAGATCCCCGGCATGGCCCGCCCGGTCGAAGATGAACGTCATCGGACACCGGAGCGCGGCTCATGGCCTGTCCTGGGTCTGCCGAGGGTAGTGGGACGGATGAGGTTGGTGCCCCATTCGCTCCGGTTTGAGATTCTGTGAGGGTGTTGGGTGTGGCGCGCTGGATACAGTCCCGTCGCAGGTCTGTGCCCGCCGACAGCGGCCGCCACCGCGAGGACGAGGGCGGGCAGGAGGCGACGGCGACGTCCGCGCGGGCCGGGGACTCCGCGGCTGTCGCGGGCTCCGCGGAGGGGGCGGGGAGCGAGTCGGCCGCCGATGCCATGGCGGCCGGCGACACGCGGCTGGGCGCGCTGCGGGAGGCGCTGGCCGGGATAGGCACGACCCTCGACGAGGGCACGACCTGCACGGAGCTGACCCGGCTCGCCGTACGGCTGGCCGGTGGCACGGCCGCCGTGGTGCGCCGGACCGGCCAGACCGTGTCCGGATACGAGTCGATCACCGGGGACGCCGGCGCGTTGCCCGACGCCCGGTGGGCCACCGCGGCGGCCCGCGACGCGGGGACACCGGCGCTCGGCGCACAGCGGGAGCCCTGGCTGGAGTACGCGGGCCCCTCCCGGACCCGGATCGCGCTGTGCGCGCCGCTGACCAGCGGCGGGGACGGGTACGGCGTCCTGGTCTGGGCCCGCTCCGGGCAACCGCTGCGCCGCGCGGAGGCCGAGCTGCTCAGCCTGCTCGCCGAGCGCGCCGCCTCCCACATCCGGCACGCGCGCGCCTACGCGAGCGTCAACCGCACCGCCGGCGACCTGCAGCGCGCCCTGCTCTCCGAGCCCGGTCGCCCGCACCCCAACCTCGACGTCGCCATCCGCTATCTTCCGGCCGGTGGCGGCGTCCTGGTCGGCGGCGACTGGTGCGAGACCGTACGGCTGCACTTCGGGCGGACCCTCCTGGTCGTCGGCGACGTCATGGGGCACGGCCTGGAGGCCGCCGTCGACATGAGCGTCTACCGCTCCTCGCTGCGCTACATCGCCTCCGCCGACCTGCCCCCGCACCGGGTGCTGCGGCAGATGGACGACATCGCCTCACGGGAGCCGGACCTCAGGCCCGCCACGTGTCTGCTCGCCCGCGTCGACCCGGGGCGCCGCCAGGTCACGCTGGCCAGCGCGGGGCATCTGCCGCCCGCACGCATCACCTCCGGCGGTGAGACATCGATCGTGCCCGTCCCCGTCGGACCGCCGCTGGGCACCGGGCTGGGTGGCTATGAGTCCGCCACGCACCCGCTGGGCGCGGGGGAGACGCTGGTGCTGTTCACCGACGGGCTGGTGGAGCGGCGGGGGGAGGACATCGACCGGTCCCTGGAGCGGCTGTCCGCGGTGCGCTTTCCCGGTGGGGGCGGGCTGGAGGACGTGCTGGACACCATCCTCGGGCGGCTGGACGTGCGGCATGCGGAGGACGACGTCGCCGCGCTCGCCTGCCGGCCGCACAGCCGACAGGGGCCTTCGGCCGACGCGGTCTCGCCGTAGGGGCGTGCGTCCGTATCGATGTGCGGCACTCCGCCGCGTGGGCGCGATGTCCACGACCGGCGGTCGTACGTTCTCCGCCTGCCCTGCCCTGCCCTGCCCTGCCCTGCCCTGCTTTGCTTTGCCCTGCTCTGCGCATCCCTGTGCATCCTGCGCCACCCGTCCGGCCCCGTCCGAGCTGCCGGTCCCCACCGGCCACATCGATACTCGAGGGGAAGTCGTCCGACAGTAAGAACGACAGCGTTGCCGGGCGAAGTTGGTCATCCAGGACCCGATCAAGGAGCCGCGTCCGTGACGACCCTCCAGACCCGTCCCGCGCCCCCCACCGCGATCCGCCCCCGGGCCGTGGCCCGCACCGGGCTGTACATCCTGCTGGCCGTCAACGCGGCCGTTGTGGCCCGGTTCTTCGTCCAGGCCGGATTCGCCTCGAACCCGCTGATCGTGCTGGGTCGCCTCGCCGGCCTGTGCGGCGCCCTCCTCATGGCCTTCCAACTGCTGCTGGTGGCCCGGCTGCCCTGGCTGGACCGCCGGATCGGCATGGACCGGCTGACCTCCTGGCACCGCCGCACCGGCTTCGGGATCCTGTGGACCCTGCTCACGCACGCGGTGTTCATCACCTTCGGCTACGCCCAGGCGTCCTCGATGGATCCGGTGAACCAGCTCGTGAACCTCGCCGAAACCGTCGAGGGCGTGCTGCGCGCCGTCGTCGCGCTCGCACTGATCGTCGTGGTCGGCGCCGTCTCCGCCCGCTGGGCACGCCGCCGACTCGCCTACGAGACCTGGCACTTCATCCACCTGTACACCTACGCCGCCGTGGTCCTCGCCTTCACCCACCAGGTCGCGGCCGGTACGACCTTCACCTCCTCGCCCGCCGCGAGGACGTACTGGACCGCGCTGTGGGGCTTCGCCCTCGGCTCGGTCCTCCTGGGCCGGCTGGCGCTGCCGCTGTGGCGGAACCTGCGGCACCGGCTGCGGGTCTCGGCGGTCGTGCCCGAGTCCGACGACGTCGTCTCCGTCTACGTCACCGGCCGCGCCCTGGACCGGCTGCCCGCCCGGGCCGGCCAGTTCTTCCTCTGGCGGTTCCTCACCCGGGACCGCTGGTGGCAGGCCCACCCGTTCTCCCTGTCCGCCGCCCCCGACGGCCGTACCCTGCGCCTCACCGCCAAGGCGGTCGGCGACGGCAGCGCCGCCCTGCGGCACCTCAAGCCCGGCACCCGCGTCTTCGCCGAGGGCCCCTACGGCGCCTTCACCACCCTGCACCGCACCCGCCCGGAGTCCGTGCTGATCGCCGGCGGCGTCGGCGTGACGCCCATCCGGGCGCTGCTGGAGGACCTTCAGGGCCACGCCGTGGTCATCTACCGGGTGTCCACCGACCGCGACGCCGTTCTCTACGACGAGCTGTGCGACCTCGCCCTCACCAAGGGCGCCGAGCTGCACCTGGTGACCGGACCGGTCGCCCCCGACAAGCTCGCCCCGGATGAACTGGCGCGACTCGTCCCCGACATCGGGGAACGGGACGTCTTCCTGTGCGGGCCGCCCGGCATGATGACCGCCGTGCTGCGCAGCCTGGCCGACCTGGGCGTGCCCAAGCGGCAGATCCACTTCGAGCGTTTCAGCCTCGCGGGCTGAGAGAGGACGTCCGACCGTGAAGCGAGCCATTCCCGTCTTCGTCCTCACCGTCGCCGGCCTGATACCGGTGTGGCGTTACCATCCCTCGGCCGGGACCGTCGAGACCGCACAGCCCGCGGTGCCGCCAACCCCCGTGCCGTCCGCCGCCTCGTCCCCCTCGTCCGCCGCGTCCCGTTCGCCCTCCTCGCCGGCCGAGAAGGTCGTCCAGGGCACCGCGGTGAGCACCACGAAGGGCGTCTTCCAGGTGGAGGTGACCTTCCGGGGCGACCGGATCGCCTCGGTGCGGATGCTCCAGGCGCCCCACCATCCGCAGACCCGGTGGGCCGTACCGGAGCTGGTCGCGGAGACGCTCAAGGCGCAGAGCGCCCACATCGACTCGGTGTCCGGGGCCACGATCACGAGCCAGGGATACCGGGAGTCGCTCCAGGCCGCGATCGACGCCAGGGGAGCGTGAGGTGCGGCGTGTCGAGCACGTCATGGGGTTCCCCGTCTCGCTGCGGATCGACGACGGCGAGGGCGACCTCGGCACGGCCGCGGACCGGGTCTTCGCCTGGCTGCGCCAAGTGGACGCCCGTTTCAGCCCGTTCAGACCCGGGAGCGAGGTGTCCCGGTACGGGCGCCGGGAGTTGGCGGACGACGAGCTGAGCGCAGATTTGAAGGAGGTGCTCGGCCTGTGCGAGCGGTACCGGGCCGAGACCGGCGGTGCCTTCGACGCGCGGCTGCCCGGCCGGGGCCTCGATCCCTGTGCGGTGGTCAAGGGCTGGTCGGTGCAGCGGGCGGCCGGGCTGCTGGCGGCGGCCGGGGCGCGGCGGTTCTGCCTCAACGCCGGCGGTGACGTGGTGGTCTCCGGCGGGCCGTGGCGGGTCGGGATCCGGCACCCGGAACAGGCCGACCGGGTCTGTGCCGTGCTGGCGGTCACCGACGCGGCCGTGGCCACCTCCGGGCGGTACGAGCGCGGGGACCACATCCTCGACGGCCGCACGGGACGCCCCGCCACGGGCCTGCTCAGCCTCACCGTGGTCGCCCCGACGCTGACCGAGGCGGACGCCACCGCCACGGCCGCCTTCGCGCTGGGCGCCGACGGACCGGCCTGGGCCGCCGCCCGCCCGGGGTGCGAGGTGTTCGCGGTGGACACCGCACGGCGCGTGGTCCGCACCCCGGGCCTGCCGGTGGCGGCCGGCTGACCGGCATCCGCCCCCGCTCCCGGCGTACGGCAGCTCCACCCGGCGCTCGTCCGACAGAACGCTGAAACACTCGCGGTCTAGACTCTCCCCGCAACGGGCTGCGCAGCGACGACCGTGGCCGAAAGCGGCGGAAATCCGCCAGACCCGAAGGGCATTCGGCGTTTTGATACGGATAGAGTCAGTCACCAAGCGGTATCCGGACGGCACGGTCGCGGTCGACCGGCTCTCGCTGGACATACCGGACCGCGCGATCACCGTCCTCGTCGGGCCCTCCGGCTGCGGCAAGACGACGACCCTGCGGATGATCAACCGGATGGTGGAGCCGACCGAGGGCAGCATCCTCCTCGACGGCACGGACATCCGGCAACAGCCGGTCAACACCCTGCGCCGCTCGATGGGTTACGTCATCCAGAACGCCGGACTCTTCCAGCACCGCACCATCCTCGACAACATCGCCACCGTGCCCCGGCTGCTCGGCTGGAGCAAGCAGAAGGCCCGCGCGCGAGCAGCCGAGCTGATGGAGCGGGTCGGGCTCGACGCCTCCCTCGCCAAGCGGTACCCGTACCAGCTCTCCGGCGGCCAGCAACAGCGCGTCGGCGTGGCCCGGGCGCTCGCCGCCGACCCGCCGGTGCTGCTGATGGACGAGCCGTTCTCCGCCGTCGACCCGGTGGTGCGCAAGGGGCTCCAGGACGAACTGCTGCGAATCCAGGACGAGTTGGGCAAGACCATCGTCTTCGTCACGCATGACATCGACGAGGCGATCAAGCTCGGCACGATGGTCGCCGTGCTGCGCACCGGCGGCCGGCTCGCCCAGTTCGCCCCGCCCGCCGAACTGCTCAGCGCGCCCGCCGACTCCTTCGTGGAGGACTTCCTCGGCGCCGACCGCGGCATCCGCCGGCTGTCCTTCTTCCCGTCCGCCGGTCTGGAGCTGCAGACCGCGCCGATGGTGGCCGTCGACGCCGACGCCGACGAGATCGCCTCCCGCGCCGGTGCCCCCTACCTCCTCGTCACCGACCCCGACGGCAGGCCGCTCGGCTGGAGCGAGCCGGACCGGCTCACCGCCGGGGCCGTCGTCCGGGACCAGCTCATCGATCACGGGCGGCCGTTCGTGCCCGGTACGGACTCGCTGCGCACCGCGCTCGACGGGGCGGTGCTCTCACCGACCGGCTGGGCCGTCGCGGTGGACGGCGGGGGACGCGCCGTCGGTGTCGTCTCCCAGCAGGTCATCGGCGAGGCCATCCGCGCCGCGCACGGCCGGGTCGCGGACCGCGCCGACGCCGGGCGTGACGGGTCCGCGGACGGCGCCGACCTCGAGGCCGCGCAGTGAACGGCTTCTTCGACCTTCCGAGCGACCTCCAGCACAGCTACCTCGGGCTCGTCGGCCTGCATGTGCGCGAGGGTCTGCTGCCGGTGCTGGCCGCGCTGCTCGTCGCGCTGCCCGTGGCCCAGCTCTGCGTCCGCTTCCGCTGGGTCTACCCGCCCGTCCTCGGCGTCACCACCGTGCTCTACTCCATCCCGTCGCTGGCGTTCTTCGTCGTGCTCATCGACTACTTCGGGCAGAGCGAGACCACGGTGATGATCCCGCTCGCGGTCTACAGCCTGGTGGTGCTGGTGCCGGGGATCGTGGACGGCGTCCGCTCGGTGCCGCAGGAGACCCTGGCCGCCGCGCAGGCCATGGGCTTCGGCGCCGTACGCCGCTATCTCCAGGTCCAGTTGCCCATCGCCGCGCCCGCGATCATCGCGGGTCTCAGGGTCGCGGTCGTCTCCAGCTTCTCCCTGGTCAGCGTCGGCATGCTCATCGGCAACCAGGGCGCGCTCGGCAACATGCTCAACGACGCCACCACCTACCACCGGCCCGCCCTGGCCGTGAACTCGGTCCTGACGACGGCGCTGCTGGGCATCCTCGCCGACGCCCTGCTGGTCCTCGTCCGCCGTCTCCTCACCCCCTGGATGCCGAGGAAGGGTGCCACCCGGTGAACGTCCTGAACTTCGCGCACGCCTTCTTCAGCGACAGCGCCCACTGGCACGGCTACGACGGCATCCCCACCCGGCTCGCCGAGCACGCCAAGTACTCCTTGGAAGCCCTGCTGTTGGCCGCCCTGATCGGACTGCCCGTCGGCCTGGTCACCGGCCACTACGGCCGAGGCGGCAACGCCCTCGCCCTGATCGCCACGGCCGGCCGGGCCCTGCCCAGCTTCGGTCTGCTGGTCCTGATGTTCATCTGGATCGGATTCGGTCTGCTGCCGGTGATGATCCCGCTCGTCGTGCTCGCCGTACCGCCCATCCTGGTCACCACCTACGAGGCGGTCCGCTCCGTCGACCCCTCGCCCGTGGACGCCGCCCGCGGCATGGGCATGCCCGAGGCCAGGGTGCTCTTCCAGGTCGAGCTGCCGGTCGCGCTCCCCCTCATCCTGAGCGGCCTGCGCACCGCGGCCATCCAGATCGTCTCCACGGCGACCATCGCCGCCTACGTCAGTCTCGGCGGACTCGGCCGCTACATCATCGACGGTCTCTACCAGAGGAACTACGAGAAGGTGGTCGGGGGCGCCACCCTGGTCGCCGGACTCGCCCTGGCCACCCTCGTGGTGTTCTGGGCGGCCTCCCGGCTCACGGTCTCACCGGGGGTACGGCGCAGCAGCTGACGCCCGCGGGCGGCCGTTCCGTGCCCACAGCGGCTGCCCTGGGCCCACACGTGACCGCAGATCGAGGCCAATCGGTGATCTGCCGCCCTTGACTGACCGAGAACCGGCTGGATTGGATCGGTGAGTGACTTCCATCAACCGCATCAGCAGGTCCATCCGGAGGAACCGAGGCGCGGCGGTGGTCGCCCTCGCGGCGGCGACGGCTCTGCTGGCGGGCTGTTCCTCCAAGGACTCCGGCGGCAACCCGCTGACGGACAGCAAGGCGAGCGGCGACACCGTGGTCGTCGGATCCAACAACTTCCCCGAGAGCACCCTGCTCGCCGACATCTACGGCGAGGCCCTCAAGGCCAAGGGAATCAAGGTCAGTTACAAGCCGAACATCGGCAGCCGCGAGACCACCTACGGGCTGATCAAGAACGGGTCCATCAAGCTGCTGCCGGAGTACAACGGCGCACTGCTGGCCTACCTCGACCCGAAGGCCAAGCCGACGACGGCCGAGGCCACCACGACGGCCATCGAGGCCAAGCTGGACTCCCAGCTGACCCTGCTCAAGCCGGCGGCGGCGCAGTCCAAGGACTCGGTGACGCTCAACGCGGCCACCGCGCAGAAGTACCACCTCACCGAGAAGTCGACCATAGCCGACCTGAAGGACGTCGCGAAGGACCTGGTCATCGGCGCCTCGCCGGAGTTCCAGACCCGGCAGCAGGGGCTGGTGGGCCTGAAGTCGGTCTACGGCCTGCAGTTCAAGTCGTTCAAGGCGCTCGACGCGGGCGGCGCGCTCACCCAGGCCGCGCTGCAGAAGAACGCCGTGCAGGCCGCGGACATCTTCACCACGGACCCGACCATCTCCAAGGAGAAGTTCGTCGTCCTGCAGGATCCGAAGAACCTCTTCGGCTTCGAGAACGTCCAGCCGCTCGTCCGCAAGGGCGCCCTGCCCCAGAAGGGCGCCGACGCACTCGACGCGGTCTCGGCCAAGCTCGACACCGCGACGCTGCTGGAGCTGGACACCCGGGTCCAGGTCCAGGGCAAGGACCCGCTGGACGTGGCCCAGGCCTGGCTGAAGTCCGCCGGCCTCGCCTGACGCCCGGCCCCCGACACGACCCTGCACCCGCGTCGGCGCGTGCAGGGTCGTGGGATTTCTTCAGGCACAGCGCGGTCGATGGAAGAAATCCGCATACGCGACGCTCCCGATGGAGCCCGTCCTCCTCGCTCTCCCATGCTGGCCCGGGGCCGGTCCCGGCCCCTCAGCGAGCGCGAGAGGAACAGCGGAACTCCCATGACCACAGCACACATGGCTGTCGCCACTCCCTGCCGCGGGCGGTGGGCGGGCCTGACCGCCCTGCTGCTCGGCGAGGCGATGAACCTGCTGGACGCGACCGTCGTACAGGTGGCCGCGCCCGCCGTCCACGCCGACCTGGGCGGACCGGTCTCCGACGTCCAGTGGTTCGGCGCCGCCTACACCCTGCCGTTCGCGGTACTGCTCCTCACCGGCGGGCGACTCGGGGACATCGCGGGCCGGCGCCGCATGTTCGTCCTCGGCGTCACGCTGTTCACGGCGGCGTCCGTGGCCTGCGCACTGGCGCCGTCGCCCGGGCTGCTCATCGCCTTCCGGGCCGTGCAGGGCGCCGCGGCGGCGCTGATCATTCCGCAGACCATCGGGCTGATCAAGGCGATGTTCTCGGGCGCGGAGACCGCGAAGGCGCTGGGCAGCATCGGACCGGTGATGGGCCTCGCCGCCGTCTGCGGACCCGTCGTCGGCGGAGTGCTGACCCACGCCGACCTGTTCGGGTCGTCCTGGCGGTCCGCGTTCCTGGTGAACGTGCCGGTGGCCGTGGCGGTGCTGGCCCTCGCCCGCAACCTGCCGGAGAACCGCGCCCCGCGCCGCCCCGCCCTCGACTGGCCCGGCACCGCACTGGCCGCCCTCGGCACCGCACTCCTGGTGTACCCGCTGATCGGCGGCAATCTTGGCCAACTGCACGCCAGCGACTGGCTGTTGCTCGGCACGGGACTGCTCGTGCTCACCGGCTTCGCCGAGCACCAGCGGCGCACCGCCCGCCCGCTGCTGGAGCCCAGCCTGTTCACCCACCGCGGCTTCCCGGCCGCTCTGGTCACCTCCACCGCCTTCTTCGCGGTGACCAACGGGCTGACCGTCGTGGTCGTCCTCCAGCTCCAACTCGACGCCGGAGCAGGCGTACTGGCGTCCGGACTGAGCCTGCTGCCGTGGTCCGCCGGTCTGGCCCTCGCCTCCTGGTGGGCGGGCTCCCGGCTGGTACGGCGGCACGGGCGGCGGGTCATGCCGTACGGGCTCGGGCTGTTGCTGGCCGGACTGCTCGCCGCCGTGGCCGCGTACCGCATGGCCACGCCGGGGCACTACCCGGGCGCGCTGCTGCCGGCCCTCGCCCTCGTCGGCCTCGGCGCCGGCCTGTTCACGCCCGCCTTCTTCACCCTCGCCCTGCACCCCCTGCGTCCGCAGGAGGTCGGTTCGGCCGCCGGACTGCTCAACGCGGTACAGCAGCTGGGGGCCACCCTGGGAGTGGCGCTCCTCGGCAGCACCTACCTCGCGGCCACGGGCCCGAGCGCACCCCAGGCCGCGTGCTGGGTGGGGGCGGGGCTGCTGGGGGTGGCCTGGGTGGCGAGCGGCAGGGTCGGAGAGGCGGAAGGAGCTGCCGCAACCCCCTAGGCCTGTATCGATATGCGGCTCCGCCGCGCGGGCGCGACCAGCCCCCACGTACCCCCAGTCGCGCATGGTCTCAACCCGTCCGACGCGTGGGCGCTGGGCGCCGCCCGGCCATCAGTACGGGACTCGCCGCCTTGAGAGTCCGCAGCACAGGACTCGTCTCCAGCGCGTCGATCTCCCGAAGCGCGCCGAGCCGTCCGGTGAGGTAGCGGTGCAGGTCGGCCGGGTCACGGCACAGCGCCTGGGCGACCAGGTTCGTACGGCCGGTGGTCGCGGCCACGAAGGCCAGCTCGTCATGGCCGGCCAGGGCGAGCGCGACCTGTTCCAGGTCCGCCGGCCGCACCGACAGCCACAGCAGCGCCCGGGTGCGGACGCCGAAGAGCCCGGCGTCCACCTCGACGTCGAAGAACAGGGCGCCCGACGCGCGCAGTTCGTGCAGCCGTCGGGCCACGGTCGTGGGCGACCAGCCGGTCACCCGGGCCAGCTCGCCCTGCCCGGCCCGCCCGTCCCGCTCCAGGGCGGCCAGCAACTCGGCGTCGTCCGGGCCCGGTTGCCGTACCTCCTCGGCGCTCTGCCAGTACGCCAGTGCTGCCTGCTGCTGCTCGTCGAGGGCCTGGGCGCTGCGCCGCCAGTTGGCGGGGCCGCCCAGGTAGGTGTGCAGCAGGCAGTGCGCGGAGACGGCCGTGATGCCGCCGGTGCGCGGGACGTCGTGCAGCAGCAGGGAGCCGGGGGAGGCGTCCTCGGCCGGGGCGTGGATCACCGCGGTGATCTCGGTGCCCCCCGAAGTCAGCTTCACCCAGGACGTGTCCGGCCGCCGTACCAGAGCCCCGGCGATGTCCTGGGCCGAGCGTGCCGTCGCCGTCAGCCGGACCAGCCACTGGGCGCGGCCCGCCCGGTCCGGGTCGGCGAGGCCCACCACGCGCAGCCCGGCCTCGTTGCGCAGCCGGCGGTAGCGGCGGGCCACGGTCTGTGCCGAGACGCCGAGCACCTCGGCGATCCTGCTGAACGGCGCCCGGCCGTCCAGGTGCAGGGCGTGGATGAGAGCACGGTCGAGGTCGTCGAGCATGCCCCCATCCTCGCGCGGCGCTCCGGGCTCAGAGGTCGAACTCGTGCGGCGGCAGGTCCAGGGTGTAGCACGCCTCGCGCACCACGGCCTGCTCCGTCTTGTCGAAGTCGCCGTCCGCGCCGCCGATCGTCGTGGGGCCGTCAGGCCGTCAGGCCCTCCGTGCCCTCGGCCCCCTCGGTCCGCGCACCCGCCGCCTTCTCCTGCTTCCGGCGCTTGCGGCGGCTGATGCGGGGTTCCTGGTCGGGGAGCCAGCCGAAGGCGAGGCAGCTGCCGGTCACGCCCAGCAGGAGGCCGATGAAGAAGCCGCCCAGGTTGGACGTGACCCAGGTGCCCAGCGAGAGCAGGACGCCGGTGATGGAGTAGAAGAGCCGCTGCGCCGGGTTGAAGAGGATCAGCAGGCCCAGCAGCGCCATCAGGGTCGGCAGCAGATAGCCTGCCGCCCCCTGCATGCCGATGTGCATCACGACCTTCAGTGAGGCCTTCTCGGTGAGCAGGATCTCCCCGCCGGCCAGGGCGAGCAGCAGCCCGCCCCAGAACGGCCGGCGGGCCCGCCACCCGCGGAAGGCGGCCCGCGCTCCCTCCCGTGGACGGTCGGACACCGCGATCAGCAACCCGAGCCGCTGAAGCGGAGCTTGAGTCCGGGAAGCTTGAACACACCGGCCGTGGTCGCGTAGTTGGTCTGCCGCAGGTTGGCGATGTGCACGGTGTCGGCCTGCTGGCTGAACACCCCGATCGGACCCTTCACGCCCGCCTTGGTCAGCGTGCTGGCGTCGTTGCCGATCTCGATGTTGTTGAACGCGGCGTTGCCGGACAGCTCCGTGGAGTCCGTGGTCAGATCGCTCGCCTGTACCTTGTCCGCGCCGACCCCCGCGGTGATCAGCAGGTTGGTGCCGCCGAGGTCGACGCTCTGGCACAGATGGTCGAGCGTGGCGTTCTTGATGGCGGAGGTCACCACGAGCTCCTGGCCCCCGGTGTCCCCGGCGTTCGGGCTGCCGTCCGCCATGGTGTCGAGGCCGCCGAACTGCTCGAAACCGGTTCCGTTCAGTTCGGTCGCGGTGACGGTGAACGGCATTCCGGAGATCGCGAACTGCACGCCCAGCGCCCCCTGGGCGGTGAGTACCGCGAGACCGGCGGCGAGGAGGGTGGCGGGCACCGCCATCACAGCGGCCCGGCGGGCCCGTACCCGGCCCCGTCTCTCTCCGCCGCCGGTGCCGGCCGCGTGTGCTTCGGAGGGGGAACCGTTTTCCGGATTCTCGGGCGTGTTGCCGACGGACGGGACGTCCGGGGACATGGCCATTGTCTGCTCCCATGGGCATGGATCGATGCGGTGCGGGGGTCAGCGGCGCGGTGTCCTGGCGCGGACGACGACTGTCGCGTACGCCTCCTCGCACCCCGGCGGAGCAAGGGCTTTCTCGTTACGCGGCAGTAGCCTGCGAGGAAGTTACCGCCGGTTACTTCGGGGGGTCAAGGCGGATGTGAAAAAAGCGTGCCGGATGTGCGCGAGCTGCGACCGTGGTTCACAACTGCCTTTGGTCTACTTGACGTTGACGGTTGATCAGGTCTACAACTTCCCCTGCTTTCACGGATCCGTGGCGCCGGATCCGCCGAGCGGCACCGGATGCGTTTCCCGGCCTCTCACGCCGACCGCTCACCCCTGCCGACAGAAACCGTTCACATCAGTGCGGCCCCGCATGGCCACTTCCCTCCTGGCCGTGCCCGGCCGCCCCCCTGCCGGCCCGGCCGAAGGCCTTCCCCCGGGCCTTCGGCCGGTGTCCGGACCGCCGCCGTCGCCGGACCGTCGCGTACGGAGAAGGCGCACGGTCCTGCGTCGGCGGCACGCACACATCGCCGCGCCACGCCGATACGGCATCACTCGCCGCTCAGGCGCTCTCCACCCCCAACTGCCCCCGCCAACTGCCACCCGTACCGACTGCCACCCCCCGCCCACCTCATCCGGACCCCACCCAGGAAAGAGGAACCCGCATGCGTACGCGATCCCTTCTCGCCCTCGCCGGCACCGCAACCGCCCTCGCGGTCGCCGCCCCCGCCTCCGCCGACGGCGGCGCCGTCCTCACCACCGGCAGCGCGGGCGGCACCGCCGTCGCGACCGGCGACACCCTCACCGCGCCGCTGGCCGCCGGCACCTCCGCCACGCTCTACTCCAGCGCGACCGGCACCAGCGGCGTCACCTGCACGAACTCGCAGTTCACCGCCACGGTCACCGGCAACCCGACCGCCCCCGGCACGGCCACCGAGTCCGTCACCGGGCACACCTTCGACCCCAGCTCCTGCACCAGCAACGTCATCGGCGTCCTCGGGGTCAGCAGTATCACCGTCGACAACCTGCCCTACGCGGCGACGATCGCCTCCGACGGCACCCTCACCGTCCTCCCGGCCAGCGGCTCCACCATCCAGACCACGGTCAAGCTGCGTACCCTGCTGGGCTCCATCACCTGCGTCTACCAGGCGGCCGCCCTGACCGGGAAGGCCGACAACACCGACAACAGCATCAGCTTCAGCAACCAGCAGTTCACCAAGACCTCCGGTTCGTCGCTGTGCTTCTCCAGCGGCTACTTCACCGCCAAGTACGCGCCCGTGACGGACGGGGGCACCCCGGTCTACGTCAACTGAGCGGCCTTCCTCCGAGCAGGGACGCAGAGGTCAGCGTCGTCGTAGCCGCACTGCGAGGGCGGCGCCCCCGGTGAGCACCAGCACCGCGGCGGCGCCGCCCGCCAGCACGGGCGCCGAGGGCCCCGTCCCCCCGGCGGCCCGAGCGCCCGCGGCGGGAGCCGGGGCCGCCGTCGTCATCTGCGCGGCCTTCGCCGCCCCTGCGCCCGATCCTGCCCCCGCCCCCTTCCCGTTCTTCTCGCCCTTCTCCGGAAAGACCACGTCGGAACACGAGTAGTAGGTGTCCGGCGTGCTGCTGTTCTGCCAGACGGTGTAGAGAATCTGACGCCCCGTCCGGTCCCGCGGAAGTGTCGCGGCGATGTGGTACGCCCCGTCGCGCAGCGGTGGATCGGTGACCTGTGCGAAGGGCCGCTCCGGCAGATCGGACCAGCTGAGCGGTTTCGCCGGGTCGTAGCCGGGCTTGGTCAGATACAGCCGGAACGTGCCCGTGTGCGCGATCGTCGAGGCGTACGTCATCGTCAGTCCGGCCCCCGGCCTGAGCCGGGTCGCCGGCCAGTCCCGCCGCGCCAGGTCCAGGCCCCGGTACGCCGGAAGGTTCCCGCTGCACAGTCTGCCGTCCGGAATCACCTGCCGGTCACGGCCGTTCACCCCTGCCACGCGCAGGTTGTCCCACGCGGTGAAGGGAGCGCCGTTCGCCGTGACCGCCGCCCGGCAGGCCGCCGAGCGGGCGGCGTCGCCGCCCTCGGGGGAGCAGGCGTAGACCCGGCTGACCGGATCCGTGGGGGCCCCGTGCGCCTGGGCGGACCCCGCCGCCCACGACAGGAGCAGGAGCGGGGCCGCGGTGGCGGCCGCCGTGACGCTCAGGCGGGCGGTCATCCGGGTCATCCGGGATGTCTCCTCGGCGGGCGCGGGAACGGGGTCTGCGCGGTCCAGTACGGCGGAGTCGTTCCGCGTGTTCAGCCGGATCGGCGTATCGATGGTCCGGGGGGCGTGAAAGCACCGACCGGTTCGGCTGTTTCGCGCCTGACTCAAGACCCCGTTGAGGAGCCGACGGTCGCCCTCGTATCGTGGCGATCATGGTTCCGGCACCCGCCGCCCCGCGGCTGCCGAGCGAAGCCCGGCAAGGAAGGGGGGAACCGTCCTGGTCTCGTTGTTCATGGACCGCCCGGATCCCGTCCGACGCCGGAGCCGGCGGTGCCACCTGTCAGGAAACCGACTGCGCACCCCCGGACTCCCGTTGCCATTCGGTGAGTTATCGTATGCAGGGGGTTAAGAACAAACCGCATGTCCCGTTCGTACGACTCGCGAGGAGGGGTCCCAGGATGGCGAGGCAGTTACGCGCCGAACAGACCCGGGCAACGATCATCACGGCCGCAGCCGATCTGTTCGACCGGCAAGGCTACGAGTCCACGAGCCTGAGTGACATCGTCGCGCACGCAAAGGTCACCAAGGGTGCGCTGTACTTTCACTTCGCCGCCAAGGAGGACCTCGCCCACGCCATCCTCGAACTCAACGCAGGCGCCGCGAAATCGATCGTCACCGACGTCGAGAGCCGCGGCTGCTCCTCGCTGGAGGCCCTGATGCGCACCACGTTCGGGATCGCCAGACTCTCCGTGGAGGACCCGGTGCCGCGTGCCGCGCTACGTCTCGCCACCGCCGACGTCACCCTACGGCCGCCCCTCAGGCATCCGTTCACCGAGTGGCTGGAGTTCGCCAACCGGAAGTTCACGGGGGCTGTCAGGGAGTCCGATGTGCACGGCGATCTCGACGTCGGCATGGTCGCGCACTCCCTGGTCTCCTTCTTCGTCGGCACCCGGGTCGCCGGCCGCTCGCTCGAGCCGGCCGGTCGGCTTCCGCGCAGGGTCGCCGAGATGTGGCACCTCCTGATCCGGGGCCTGGTCCCGGTGCACCGCCGCCCCCGCTACGTCACACTCGCCACGCAGCTGGAGCGGGAGACCAGATCCGTCTGAGGCGCGCGGTACGGTGACGGACATGCCCCCCACCCCGTTCGCACCCGTGATCCTCGGCAACGAACCAGGCTCGTTCCCGCACAGCGTGCTGGCCGAGCGGCACCCCGCGATCATCGGCCGGGTACGGGACGCCCTCCCGTACGGCCCCGCGCAGCACCGGGCGCTGGACGAGCTGCTCAGGAGCTGCACCGAGGGGACGGTGGAACCGCTGCCCGCCGATGCCCCGGACCGGGACCGGTGGCAGGAGTGGGGCCTGCCCGGCTGTGCCGGGCGCTCCTGGTACGACGTGCCGTGGCTGTGGTCCGAGAGCTACTTCTACCGCCGGCTGCTGGACGCCGTCGGCTGGTTCGGACCCGGCACCTGGCAGGGCATCGACCCCTTCCGCCCGTTCAAGCGCGCCGAACTCGACGCGCCGGAGACGGACGACGAACTGACCGCGCTGGACGTCCTGCCCGGCCTGCCGGAGGAGGAGCGGGCGCGTGCCCTGCTGCACGGCTCGCTGTGGGGCAACCGCGCCGACCTCGGCTTCCGGCTCTCCGCCGAGGACGCCGAGGACCGGGAACCGGCCCCCGCGCTGGTCGCCGACGACAGTGCGGCCCTGTGGTCGCAGCTGCCGCCCGGCAAGGCGGCCACCCTCGTCCTGGTCGCGGACAACGCCGGCCGCGAACTCGTCCCGGACCTGCTGCTGACCGCCCATCTCCTCGCCGAGGGCCGGGCCGCGCGGGTGGTGCTGCACGTCAAGCCGTACCCGTACTACGTCTCCGACGCCACCACCGCCGACGTCGTCGACGCGCTGCACCGGCTGCGCCCCGCGTCCGGCGCGGCCACCGAGTACGCGCGCGTGCTCTGGTCGGCCCTGGCCGACGGCCGCCTCACGGTGCGGGCCCATCCCTTCTCCTGCGCCCCGCTGCCGTACGCGGAGATGCCGGACGACCTGCGCGCCGAGTTCGCCGCGGCCACGCTGACCGTCTTCAAGGGCGACCTCAACTACCGGCGCCTGGTGGGCGACCGGCTCTGGCCGCCCACCACGCCGTTCCAGGAGACGACTGCCTATTTCCCCGGCCCGGTCGCCGCGCTGCGCACCCTGAAGTCCGACGTGATCACCGGACTGTCCGCGGAGACCGAGGCCGCGCTGGTGGCGGCCGAGGGCGGGCGCTGGCGCACCAGCGGCACGCACGCGCTGATCCAGGTCTCGGGCGCCGACCTCAAGTGAGCCGCAGGAGCAGCGACTTGATGCCGTTGATGAAGTTCGACACCAGACGCCCGGCCGGTGCGGCGAGCCGCAGTCCGGGGAGCACCCGCAGCACCTCTTCATGCAGCAGCCGTAGTTGCAGCCGCGCGAAGTGGGCACCGAGGCACACGTGCGGGCCGTCGCCGAAGGACACGTGCGGGTTGGGGGAGCGGCCGAGGTCGAGGCGGCCCGGTTCGGCGAAGACCCGCTCGTCCCGGTTGGCCGAGGCATGGAAGACCACGACCTTGTCACCGGCCCTGATCCGCCGCCCCGCCAGCTCGGTGTCCCGCGCGGCGGTCCTCCGGAAGGTCAGCACGGGCGGGTGCCACCGCAGCAACTCTTCGACAGCGCTGGCCAGTTCCGCCTTGCCTTGGCGCAACGACGCGTATGCCTCGGGGTGTTCCGCCAGTGCCAGCAGCCCACCGGAGGCCGCGCTGCGCACGGTGTCGTTGCCCGCGACGGTCAGCAGGAAGAAGAACATCTCCAGCTCGGCGCCGACGAGTTCGCCGTCATGGGCGAGGGCCGTCATGATGTCGTCGGCGGGACACCGTCGTTTGTGTACGGCCAACTGTCGGGCGTACGCGAACATGTCCCCCAGCATCGCCGGGGAACGCGGATTGACCGGCTTGCCCGTGGCGTCCAGCACCGGGGGACCGGCCTCGTCCGGGTCCTGGTAGCCGATGACCCGCTGCGTCCAGTGCAGCAGCAGCCGCCGGTCGCTCTCCGGCACGCCCAGCAGGTCCGCCAGGTTCAGCAGGGCGTACTCGTCGGTGACGACGGCCACCAGGTCGGCCGTGCCGTCCCCGTCCCGCGCCTGCCGCAGCGCCCCGGCGAGCAGGGAGCGCGCCCGCGCCCGCGCGACGGCCGCGAACCGGTCGATCCGGCCCGGTGTGAACGCCCTGCTCACCAGGCGCCGCAACCGCCCGTGCCACGGCGGGTCCTGATTGAGCATCATGCGGCGGATGAAGGGCAGATCCTCCGGATCGGGGTCGCGGATCTGGGTCGCGCCGAGGTGGGAGGAGTACGTCGTGGCGTCCTTCAGCACCCGGACGACGTCCGCGTGCCGGGTCACCGCCCAGAATCCCGGCCCGGCCGGCCAGCCCAGCACCTCCGGCTCCTCCTGCCAGGCGACCGGGTGGTGGTCGCGCAGCAACCGGTAGTCGTCGTACGGCACACCGACGGCGTACCGGCGCGGGTCGAACACGTCGGGCACCGGCCGGGCCTCACGCACGCTCACGCCGGCCCGCTCTCGCCGGCGGCGGCGGTGTTCTCGGCAGCCTTGGTGCTCTCGGCGTCCGCAGGGTTCTCCGTGCCCGCAGGGTCTTCGGTGTCCGCGGGGTCCGCTCGCAGGAAGTCCTCGACCGCGCGGATCAGGTCCAGCGGGGACTCGTCCATGGCGTAGTGGCCGGCGAACGGCAGCTCCACGAGCTGGGCGCGCGGATACCAGCGCATCCAGGTCTGCCGCATGACCTCGGGCGACAGGGCCGGGTCCAGCTCCCCGGCCACGGCCAGCGCGGGCACCTCGCTCCCCTCGACGTCGGCGTGGAAGTCCTCGCCCGCCCACGAGTCCAGCCAGGCCCGGAACGCCTTCGCGTCGCTGCGGTCCAGCGAACGGGCGACCATCCGGTCCAGCCAGGCGGCGGGACGCCGGCCCCCGGTGGTGAAGTCGGTGATCGCGCGCCGGTTCTCCGGCTTGTGCGCGGCGTCCGTGAACAACGCGGCCTGCTCGCCGGCCAGCGGCACCCCCGAGGCCGGCACCGGGGAGACCCCGACCATCCGGCGCAGCCGGTCCGGTACGGCGGCCGCCAACCGCTGGGCCACCGCGCCGCCCATCGAGTGCCCGATCACCGAGAACCGCTCCCAGCCCAGCCGGTCGGCCAGCTCCACCAGGTCCCCGGCCGCCTCGGCCGTCGTGTACGCGCCCGCCGCGTCCCGGGCCTCGCCGTAGCCGCGCAGGTCGACGAGCGCGTAGCCGAAGGAGGTGCGGTCGAGGTCCGGCAGGACGGCGGCGTAGGCGGACCGGTCGGCGAACCAGCCGTGCACGGCGAACACCTTGTGGGCGCCGTCGCCGTGCACCTCATGGGGCAACACGAAGGAGGTCATGCGCCTACCGTGGCCCGCCCGCGGGGGCACGGCAAGGGCGCGACGGGGCATACCGGCGGGACGCGCGAAGTCGCCCCGGGCAGGCCCCGGCATCCGTAACGACGACGAGCGACGTCATGCGCATCGGAGTGGCACCGCGCCGGCTCCGGCCCCGGTCGCCGGTGAACCGCCGGCGCGGAGGCCGGGTGTCCTGCCGGGCGTCGGACGCCATGGCCCGGGCCGCGGCGGAACTCCCGGCCCACCGGGCCTGATCGCCCACGGCGTCGGCGGAGGTTCCCCGGTGCGGGGGCGGTTCACGCGATGGTGTGATCATGTCCCCTGCGGCGGATGGCTGTTGTGGGCCGCGGGTAGGGCCCCGGCCATGACGCAGCCGTTCGAACTCCCGCACTTCTACATGCCGTACCCCGCGCGGCTCAACCCGCACCTCGACGAGGCGCGTGCCCACTCGACCGAGTGGGCACGCGAGATGGGCATGCTGGAGGGCTCCGGGATCTGGGCGCAGGCCGACCTGGAGGCGCACGACTACGGGCTCCTGTGCTCCTACACCCACCCCGACTGCGACGGCTCCGCTCTCTCGTTGATCACCGACTGGTACGTGTGGGTGTTCTTCTTCGACGACCACTTCCTCGACATGTACAAGCGCACCCAGGACCGCGCCGCCGGAAAGGCCCACCTGGACCGCCTGCCCCTGTTCATGCCGCTCGACCCGGCAACCCCCGTGCCGGAGCCGGAGAATCCCGTCGAGGCGGGCTTGAAGGACCTGTGGGCGCGCACGGTGCCGTCGATGTCCGTGGACTGGCGCCGGCGCTTCTCCGTGGCCACCGAGCACCTGCTCAACGAGTCGATGTGGGAGCTGTCGAACATCAACGAGGGCCGGATCGCCAACCCGGTCGAGTACATCGAGATGCGCCGCAAGGTGGGCGGCGCCCCCTGGTCGGCCGGGCTCGTGGAGTACGCGACCGCCGAGGTGCCCGCCGCCGTCGCCGGCACCCGGCCGCTGCGGGTCCTCATGGAGACGTTCTCCGACGCCGTCCACCTGCGCAACGACCTGTTCTCCTACCAGCGCGAGGTCGAGGACGAGGGCGAGAACAGCAACGGCGTGCTCGTGCTGGAGACCTTCTTCGGCTGTACGACCCAGGAGGCCGCCGAGACCGTCAACGACATCCTCACCTCGCGGCTGCACCAGTTCGAACACACCGCGCTCACCGAAGTCCCCGCCGTGGCCCTGGAGAAGGGCCTCACCCCGGACCAGGTCGCCGCGGTCGCCGCCTACACCGGGGGACTGCAGGACTGGCAGTCCGGCGGCCACGAATGGCACATGCGCTCCAGCCGCTACATGAACAAGGGAGCGCGGCCCGGCTCGCCCTGGCAGCTCCTCACCGGCCCCGGCATCTCCGCCGCCGACGTCGGCGCGCTCCTCGCCTCGGCCGCGCAGGAACGCCTGCGCGCCTACACCCACGTGCCGTACCAGAAGGTCGGCCCGCCCGTCCTGCCCGAGTTCCACATGCCGTACCGGCTCGAAGTGAGCCCCCACCTCGACGACGCGCGCCTGGGCCTCGTCGGCTGGTCGCACCGCATGGGCATCCTGGAGGAGGGCGTCTGGGACGAGGACAGGCTCGCCGCCGCCGACCTCGCGCTGTGCTCCGCGGGCCTGGACCCCGACGCCACCCCCGAGGCCCTCGACCTCAGCGCCCAGTGGCTCGCCTGGGGGACGTACGGCGACGACTACTACCCGCTGATGTACGGCCGCCGTCGTGACCTCGCCGCCGCCCGCCTGACCACGGCCCGCCTGTCGCAGTGCATGCCCGTCGAGGGCGAGCCGGCCCTCGTCCCCGCCAACGCGCTGGAGCGGGGGCTCGTCGACCTCTGGGCGCGGACGACGGCCGGCATGACCGCCGACCAGCGGCGCACCCTGAAGGCCGCCGTGGACTCGATGACCGAGAGCTGGGTGTGGGAGCTGTCCAACCAGCTGCAGAACCGCATCCCCGACCCGGTCGACTACCTGGAGATGCGGCGCGCCACCTTCGGCTCCGACCTCACCCTGAGCCTGTACCGGATGGGCCACGGCCCCGCCGTCCCACCGGAGGTGTACCGCAGCGGCCCGGTGCGCTCGCTGGAGAACGCCGCCATCGACTACGCCTGTCTGCTCAACGACATCTTCTCCTACCAGAAGGAGATCGAGTACGAGGGCGAGATCCACAACGCCGTCCTCGTCGTACAGAACTTCTTCGGCGTGGACCAGCCGGCCGCCCTCGGTGTCGTCCACGACCTGACGACCCAGCGCATGCAGCAGTTCGAGCACGTCATCGAGAACGAACTTCCCTTGCTGTACGACGACTTCGCGCTCTCGGAGGCGGGGCGGGCCGCCCTGGACGGCTATGTCCTCGACCTGCAGAACTGGCTCGCCGGAATCCTGAACTGGCACCGGAACGTGGACCGCTACAAGGCCGAGTGGCTGGACCGCCGCACACACGGCTTCCTGCCCGGCAGGGCCCCCGCACCACCCGTCCAGCTCGTCGGCTGACCCCACCGAGCCGCGCCGCCACCTGCGTGGCAGCCGCCGGCCGTCCATTGGCAACAGCGTCTGGATCGTGGAGAGCGAGGAGACCGGGGTGAGCGGCCTGCCCCGCTTCCTCGCCGCCGCCAACCGCGTCTTCGTCCTCAACCACACGACACTGCTGGCGCTGCCGGTGTACTGGTTCTTCTGATGAGTCAGGGGTTCATGTCGTGACCACGGTCTGCGGCGCTCCCATGAACCCGTCGGTACGAGAGCCCGCGCGGGCCGGGTGGGTGGGTTCGGGTGCCGCGTGCGCGACCGCGGCTCGTGCCAGCGCGCGGACCATGGGGTGCGGGCGCGAGCCGTCGCCGGAGAGTTCCGGCTGGAAGAGGGACGCCAGGAAGAAGGGGTGGCCGGGCAGTTCGGCGACCCGCACCTGACCGTCCTCGTCGTGCCCGGAGAACCGCAGTCCGTGGGCGCGGAGCGTGTCGAGGTGGCGGGACGGCCCGTAGGCACAGAAGTACCGCTCCACCGTGCGCCGAGAGCCGATCACGGACTCCGCCAGCGAGCCCGGCTCGATGCTCACCGCCGCCTCATGCCCCACCAGCGAGCAGGCCAGCGGCTCGATGAGCGGGTCGGCGGCGTCCGGGTCGTTCTCCGCGTGCGCCACCCCGGCCAGACCGCACACGTTGCGGGCGAACTCCAGCAGCGCGTGCTGGAAGCCGCCGCACGTGCCCAGGAACGGAATGCCCTCCTCGCGCGCCGTGCGCACGGCCGCGAGGACGCCCGCCTCGCTGCGGTACGGGCTGCCCGGCAGCACCCACACGGCGTCGAACCCCCGCACCGCGCCCTCGGCCCCGGCGTCCTCGGAGGGGATCCAGTACGCGTCCAGGACCAGCCGGTCGCGTTCGGCCAGGGCCTCCAGCAGAAGCGGCACGCGCGCGTGCGAAACGACATGGGGCGAGCGGTCGCCGATGAGGGCGACGGTGGCGGTGTTCGTCGTGTGCCCCATCCTCCGGGCCCCCGTCAGTTCACGTCCAACGATGATTCCTGCACTGTCGATAAGCAGAGCTGATGGTGATGGGATCCTGGGCCCCATGGACCCGCATCTGCTGCGCACGTACGTCACCGTGGCCCGCCTCGCCTCCTTCTCGGAGGCCGCGCGCGAGCTGGGCTACACCCAGTCCGCGGTCTCCCAGCACATCGCGGCGCTCGAACAGGACCTGGGCGCACCCCTGCTGAGCCGGCGGCCCGTCGCGCCCACCGCGGCGGGTGAACGGCTGCTGGAGCACGCGGGCCCGCTGCTGCTGCGGCTGGACGCGGCCCGCGCCGACATGCTGCGCATGGCCGCCGTACCCCAGCGGGGTCTGACCCTCGCCACCACCCCGACCGCGCTCGGCGCCGGCGTCCTCGCCGCGCTCCCGCCGGCCGGTGTCACCCTGCGCGTCCTCGCCCGCGAGGAAGTCCCGGCCGCCGTCGCCACCGGCACCGCCGACCTCGGCCTCGTCGACGGGCTCGCCGCACCCAGCGATCCGCTGCGTCTGCCGGACGTGGCGCCGCTGACCACGCACGGCCTCACCGAGGAACCCGTGAGCGTCCTGCTGCCCGACGGGCACCCGCTCGCCACCCGGACCGGCCTGCGCCTGGCCGACCTCGCCGACGCCCGCTGGATCGACGCGCCCGACGCCGCCCTCCCGCTCGACCAGCTGCGCGCCGCGACCGGCGGCGGCGCGTTCCGCCCGGCCCTGCGCTACGAGGGCACCGACCTGCGCACCCTCACCGCCCTCACGGCCACGGGACACGGCCTCGCCCTGCTGCCCCGCTCCGCCGCCGACGCCGTACCCGGCACGGTCGCCGTCCCGCTCACCGCGCCCCGGGTCGTGCACCGCACGGAACTCGTCCACGGCGGGACTCCCGGGGGTGCGGCACAGGAGGTGGTGCGC
The DNA here is from genome assembly GCF_042891825.1 of Streptomyces sp. NPDC001852. Taxonomy (NCBI): domain Bacteria; kingdom Bacillati; phylum Actinomycetota; class Actinomycetes; order Kitasatosporales; family Streptomycetaceae; genus Streptomyces; species Streptomyces sp. NPDC001852. Next base: position 229,429 of record NZ_JBIATN010000012.1, on the reverse strand, counting down.
AGGCTGACGGGAGCGGTCTGATCACCCACCGCGCCGGGGCCCCCGGGGGGCCGGGCGTGCCCCGAAGCCCGCCCCTGGAGGTCATGACTACCCTCCGCCACGCTCCGGCCAGTCTCACCCGTTCGTGTCTCGTGGCGGCCCGGCGCCCCGGGTAGAGCACCAGCCGGAGGCGAGCGAACCATGGAACAGACTGCGTTGCGTCCCAAGCCGATGCCCGGTCAGGACCCGCGGGAGGGCGGCACCCCGGACCCGCCGCGCCGCCCGCACGCCGCGCCCCGGCGCGGACGGCGGCTGCGGACCCTGCTGTCGGTCCTGTGCGCCGGCACCGTGCTGGTGCTGTCCGGCGTCGGCATCGGCACGGTCGGCGCCGCGGTGATCGGCATGAGCAGGCTCGCCGAGCTGCAACGCCAGGCCCCGCCGGCCACACCCCCGGCCAGGCCCACGTCCACCGCCCCCGCCGCCACCCCGAGCCCCGCTCCGGCCGCCGCGACCGGGGCGACCCTGGGTATCGAGGCCGTCGACGCCGACAAGGCGGGCGCGCTGGTCGTGGGCGTGCACGTGCCCGGACCCGGCTATGCGGCCGGTCTGGTCCGCGGGGACGTGCTGCTGCAGTTCGGCTCGGCGCGCGTCGACACCGCGGCCGACCTGGTCCGGGCCGTCGCCCGGGCCCGCTCCGGGCAGCAGGTGCTCCTCACCGTACGTCACCGCGGCGGGGGCTACCAGCAGTTGACGGTCGTGCCGGGCGTGGTGATCTGAGCGGGCCGGCGCGGGCCCCGGCCTCGGCAACTCACGGTCACCCCAGGAATCCCGCTGGTCACTGTGCGCCCCGCGCGCCATGATGGCCCCATGCCGAGTCCCTTCCGAGCCGACCGCGCCCTGCGGGGAACACCGGCGATCGGCTCGCGTGACCCTGTCCGGCCGTGCAGGATGCTGCCCGAGACGCCGTCGCCCGTTTCCCGACCCGCGCCCGGAGGCCCGGATGACCGGTAGTACGCCCGCGCTCTTCACGGCCGCCGACTACAGGGCCCGCATGGAGCGTGCCGCGCGCTCCGCGGCCGACGCCGGCCTCGCGGGGCTGCTCGTGGCGCCGGGACCGGACATGGTCTGGCTCACCGGCTACACGCCCACCGCCGTCACCGAGCGGCTCACCGTGCTGGTCCTCACCCCGGGCCAGGATCCCGTGCTCGTCGTGCCGACCCTGGAGGCCCCCGACGCCGAGCACGCGGCCGGCGCCTCCGGGCTCACCCTGCGCGACTGGACCGACGGCAAGGACCCCTACGCCGTCACCGCCGCCCTCCTCGACGGCCGCGGCCGGTTCGGCATCAGCGACAACACCTGGGCCATGCACCTGCTGGGCCTCCAGCGGGCCCTGCCGGACACCTCCTACGCCTCCCTCACCGACGCCCTCCCCATGCTGCGCGCCGTCAAGGACGCCGCGGAACTGGAACTCCTCGCGGCCGCCGCAGCCGCCGCCGACGCAACGTTCGAGGAGATCCGCAAAGTTCCCTTCGCCGGCCGCCGCGAGTCCGACGTCGGCCACGACCTCGCCGGCCTGCTGCGCCGCTTCGGCCACGCCCAGGTCGACTTCACCATCGTCGGCTCCGGCCCCAACGGCGCCAACCCCCACCACGAGGTCGGCGACCGTGTCATCCGGCGCGGCGACATGGTCGTCCTGGACTTCGGCGGCCTGAAGGACGGCTACGGCTCCGACACCACCCGTACGGTCCACGTCGGCGAGCCCACCGAGGAGGAGCGCCGGGTGCACGACATCGTGCGCGAGGCCCAGGAGGCGGGCTGCCAGGCCGTGCGGCCCGGCGTGGCCTGCCAGGAGGTCGACCGCGCCGCCCGCGCGGTGATCACCGGGGCCGGGTACGGCGCGTACTTCATCCACCGCACCGGGCACGGCATCGGCGTCACCACCCACGAGCCGCCGTACATGATCGAGGGCGAGGATCAGCCCCTCGTACCCGGCATGTGCTTCTCCGTCGAGCCCGGCATCTACCTGCCCGGCCGTTTCGGGGTGCGCATCGAGGACATCGTCACGGTGACCGAGGACGGCGGCCGCCGTCTCAACAACACCACGCGTGACATGGTCATAGTGGACTGAGAGCCCCCACCCGGACCCAGGAGACACATTTCCGACGACATCCCGGAACGGCGACGCGCGATCCATGACCCAGGCACCGACACCCACCGCGGACACCGTCCGCCGACTGGTCCGTTCGCTGCTCAAGGAGGGCGGCGACGGCACCGCGGGCCCCGACGTGCGGCCCGTGACGGAGGGCCGTGAGTACACCTGGTGGGTCGGGGCCCGCCATGTGCTGCGCCTCGCCCCCGACCGCGAGGCCTCGGTACTGCGCCGCCGGGAGCTGCGCCTGCGCGACCTGGTCCGGCCGCACCTGCCCGTGACCGTCCCCGCCAGCGTCGCGCACGGCGACTGGGCGCCCGGCCTCGCCTACACGCTGGACATGAAGATGCCCGGCGGCACGGCCGACGAGCACGACGTCTCCGCCGTCGGCGAGGCCGACCTCGCCGGGCTGCTCACCGGTCTGCGCGCGGTGCCCGCACGGCAGGCGGAGTCGCTCGGCGTGCCGCGCACCGCCCCGCGCTCCCTGGAGGCGCTGCGCCGCATGGCCGTGCACGCGGCCGAACGGCTCGCCGCCGCCGACGAGTTCGACGCCGCCCGGCTGCACCAGCTGACCCCGCCCGGCGCGGCCCAGCTCGCCGCGCAGCCCGGCACCTCCGTCCTCACCCACCACGGCCTGACCGGCGAGCACGTGGTGGTCAGCGCCGACGGCCGGGTGCGCGGCATCCTGGAGTGGACCCGGGCGGCCCTGGGCGACCCCGCCGAGGACATCGCCGGCCTGGCCCTCGCCGTCGGCTCACCGGCGGCCGTCCGCGCCGCCACCCTCGCCGGCTACGGCGTCCGCCCCTGCCTGCGCGGCCTGTGGCTCGCCCGCTGCGACGCCGTCATCCACCTCGCCGACCACCTCGAAGGCCGCGCCCCCGCTTCCCTCCCCCTGCTGCGCACCCAGCTGCGCCGCGCCTGGGAGCCGATCCTGCTGGAACGGCTGTCGGACTTCAAGGAGGACGAGGCGGAGCCGTAGGAGACCGGCCCGGGACACGCGTCGCACACCGTCTCAGGGCTGGGCCAGCACCACGCACGACTCCCCGGGCACCTGCAGCAGCCCGTCCCGGCCCGGCGTCTCCACCGGCTCCCACGCCGCCAGGACCACCGCCGGACGCGTGCCCAGCGGGATCGCCGCCGGTGCCTTCCCCAGGTTCACCGCCACCCGTACGTCACCGCGCCGGAAGGCCAGCCAGCGGGCGTCCTCGTCGTACGCCACCTTGGTGTCGGCCAGGTCGGGGTCGGTGAGGTCCGGCTGTCCGTGCCTGAGCGCGATCAGTCGGCGGTACCAGGCGAGCACACGCGCGTGGGGCTCGCGTTCCGGTTCCGACCAGTTGAGGCAGGACCGCTCGCGGGTCGCCGGGTCCTGCGGGTCCGGTACGTCCTCCTCGGCCCAGCCGTGCGCCGCGAACTCCCGCCGCCGGCCCCGCCGTACCGCCTCGGCCAGCTCCGGATCGGTGTGGTCGGTGAAGAACTGCCAGGGCGTGCCCGCCGCCCACTCCTCGCCCATGAACAGCATCGGAGTGAACGGCGAGGTCAGCGTCAGCGTCGCCGCGCAGGCCAGCAGACCGGGGGAGAGGCGGGCGGAGAGCCGGTCGCCCTGGGCGCGGTTGCCGACCTGGTCGTGGTTCTGGCTGTAGCCCAGCAGCCGGTGCCCGGACACCCGCGCGCGGTCCAGCGGGCGGCCGTGGTGCCGGCCGCGGAAGCTGGAGTACGTGCCGTCGTGGAAGTAGCCACCGGTGAGCGTCTTGGCGAGCGCGGCGAACGGGGCGCGCGCGAAGTCCGCGTAGTACCCCTGCGACTCACCCGTGAGCGCGGTGTGCAGCGCGTGGTGGAAGTCGTCGTTCCACTGCGCGTGCAGCCCGAGGCCGTGCTCCCCGCGCGGGGTGATGAACCGCGGGTCGTTCAGGTCGGACTCGGCGATCAGGAACAGCGGCCGGCCCAGTTCCCCGGCGAGCGCGTCCACGGCCGCCGACAGCTCCTCCAGGAAGTGGCACGCGCGCGTGTCGTACAGCGTGTGCACCGCGTCCAGCCGCAGCCCGTCGATCCGGAAGTCCCGCAGCCACGCCAGCGCGCTGCCGACGAGGAACGCCCGCACCTCGTCCGAGCCGGGCCCGTCCAGGTTCACCGCAGAACCCCACGGCGTGTGGTGCGCGTCGGTGAAGTACGGCCCGAAGACCGGCAGATAGTTCCCGGAAGGACCCAAGTGGTTGTGTACGACGTCCAGGACGACCCCCAGACCCAGTTCGTGCGCCCGGTCAACGAACCGTTTCAGCGCCTCCGGGCCGCCGTACGGCTCGTGCACCGCCCACAGCGACACCCCCTCGTAGCCCCAGCCGTGCCGCCCTGGGAACGGACACACCGGCATCAACTGCACGTGCGTGACGCCCAGTTCCACCAGGTGCTCCAGCCGGGCCGCCGCCGCGTCCAGGGTGCCCTCGGGGGTATACGTGCCCACGTGCAGCTCGTAGAGCACGGCACCCGGCAGTCCCCGGCCCGCCCACCGGGTGCGCCAGGCGTGGCGCCCGTGGTCCACGACCGCGCTCAGCCCGTCGGGTCCGTCCGGCTGGCGGCGCGAGCGCGGGTCGGGCCGCACGGGACCGTCGTCCAGCGCGAAGCCGTACCGGGCGCCGTCCTCGGCCTCCGCCTCCCCCGTCCACCAACCCGCGCGCTCGGGATCGCGCGTCAGCGCGCGCGTGGCGCCCTCGCAATGGAGCGTCACTCGGTCTGCCTGCGGTGCCCACACCTCGAACTGCACGGACGGTTCCCCTTCGTCTGCCATGTCTTGCCTGCTCACCGTGATGTCCCGCGTTCCCATCGTGCCCGCCCGGACGATCGATCCACCTGCGAATCCGCCCTTTCCCGGCGGGTGTCGCGGAAGTACCCGCAGAACGGCGCCGATTCCCCGTTTTCTGGACACCCGGGGTTCACTGTCCGACAATCACCTGCGTGACGTCGTCCTTCGAGTTCTCCACGTACCCCGCGCGGCTGTCCGACGCGGAGCGCGACAAGGCGCTGCAGGTGCTGCGTGACGGCGTCGCCATGGGCAGGCTCTCGCACGACACGTTCGTGCGCCGCATGGAGCTGGCGCTGGCCGCCCGCCGCGCCGACGAACTGGCCGCCCTCGTCGCCGACCTGCCCCGGGAGAACCGTCTCTCCCGCGCGGTCCTCGGCACCGTCGAGGCCGTCTCCGGGTTCACCGTACGGCTGCGCCGGGCCTGGCAGGCCGAGCGGCTGCCCAAGCTGCTGCTGCCGCACCCGGCGCACACCCATCCGCTGCGCATCGGCCGCGACCCGGCCAACGGGCTGCGACTGAACCACGAGACCGTCTCCCGAGTGCACGCCGAGCTCAGCCGCCACGGCGGCACGTGGATCCTCAGGGACCTCGGCTCCACCAACGGCACCACCGTCAACGGCCGCCGGGTGATCGGCTCGGTCGTCGTCCGCGAGGGCGACCAGGTCGCCTTCGGCAGGATGGCGTTCCGGCTCGCCGCCGGCTGACCGACCCCGGCCGGCGTGTACGAACCGGCGCTCCCGCACGCGCGCGTGCCTCCCGATCGGGTGATCCGGGCTGTGGAACGCGGCCCCGTGTGCCGATGCATCGGGCATGACGTACCTCACCCGAGTGACCACGGCCGCCGGCGCCCTGCTGGCCTGCGCCGGTCTCCTCGCCGCGGCCCCGGCCCAGGCGGCACCCCGCGCCGCGCGCACGACGTTCCCCCTCACCGACAACTGGCTCTACCTCACCGTCGCCCGCGGTGAGAACGCCCAGACCGGTGACAAGCACGGCACGCTGCTGATGTGCGACCCGCTGCCCCTGGGGTACGCGCGCGCGGCCGAGGCCTGTGACGAACTCTCCAAGGTCGACGGCGACATCGCCCGCATCCCGCAGAAGAAGGTCTTCTGCCCGATGATCTACGCCCCCGTGACCGTCCACGCGCACGGGCAGTGGAACGGGCAGCCGGTCGACTACCAGGAGACCTACACGAGCAAGTGCGCCATGGAAGCCCGGACGGGAGCCGTGTTCGCCGTGGACCACTAGGCCCTGTCGTCGCATTCCCGCCTGGCGCGGCGGCTGCTGCGGGACTCGCTGGAGCGACACGGGCGGTGCGGCGGTTTCACACCGCCCGTTCCCGGGCCTGCTGTGCCGCCACCAGCACGGTCCGGGACTGGTGCTCCACCTGATGCTCCAACGGCACCCAGCGGGCCCGGAACCGCGCCGCGAAGGCATCGCACCAGTCGGCGACAAGCTGTTCCAGCTGCGGCGCCGCCCGGTCGTCCGTCTCCCGCAGCACCCGCAGCAGCATCGCCGCCGCACGCAGCGGCAGCCGCCGCCCGAAGGCGTCCACACTGCCGACGTACGCCATCGTCGTAGCGGCCGGCGGGGTGTGGATCCAGTCCTCAGCCAGGCCCGGGATCAGCTCCAGCGCCCAGCGCGACGCCCGCAGCAGCGGACCGTCCGCGCCGTCCAGGCGGGGCAGCGCCTCGGCGAGGATCCGCTCCACCTCCAGCGAGTCCCGCAGCAGCCGCCGCGCCAGGCGCCGCATCGCCGCCGCCGGTGCCGGGTGCGGCGCCGGGTCGTCCACCAGGTCGCTCGCCCACATCGGCACCTCCACGACGGCCGTCAGACCGCCGTAGCGGTGCGCGTGGTACCAGGTGCTGTGCCGCGCGTCGTCCGGCATGCTGGGATAGGCGACCCCCGTCTCCGGTCCGGGCATGACGTGCACCCCGGGGCCGGAGGCCGGCCAGCCGGCGGCGTCCGAGGCGCCCGTCTCCACCGGGATGTGCAGCTGCGCCGCGGACTTGGCGAACGGCTCCGCGAGCCCCGGCACGTCCCTGGTCAACTGCACCCAGCTGCCGCCCAGATCGGTGCCGTGCAGGGTCACCTGGAGATAGGGCCGCAGCTCGTCGATCACCCCGGTCAGCGTCCGGGTCTCGGGCGGCAGCCGGTCCGGCGGCAGCACGGACGGCGACCACTCCGGCTGCTCGGCGCCCGTCGGCCGGTAGAAGCCGAGGTGGTAGTCGAGCAGGCTGCGCGGCGCGGGCGTCACATGCAGGCTCGCGCCGTCCGGATCGGCGCACAGCAGGAAGTGCCAGGACGTGTCCGCCCGCAACTCACGCTCGGCCAGTACGCGTTCGGCCAGCTCCCGCAGGGTGGAGCCCCCGGTCGGCTCGTTGGCGTGGGCGCCTGCGACCACCAGCACAGCCCGCCGGGCATGCCCCACCGACAGCAGGTGCAGGGGTCTTCCCGCGCGTGAGAAACCCACCTGCCTGAGCGAGCACAGCCCGGGTTCCTGAGCGGCCAACGCCTGAGCGGAGGCGATCAGTTCGGGAACGCTGGGATAGCGCAGCTCCGGCAGAAGACTCACCCCCGACTTGTTCCCGCCCGGCTTCGCCCTCCAAGTCCCGCATGTGAAAGGTGAACTGTCAAGCATGCGGCGGGGGAGGCTACCGGGGGCGCCCGGACGGAATCCAGGGGGTGCGGCGGGTGCGGTGCGTGCCGTGCGTTCACTGCTGGTGCAGGCCGCGTCCCGCGAGGGTCAGGAACACCTCGCCCACCGCCTCCGACAGCGTGGGGTGGGCGTGCACATGCCGGGCCACGTCCGAGGGCTCGGCGTCCCAGCCGACGATCAGCTGGCTCTCGGCGATCATCTCCGACACGTTCGGGCCGACCAGGTGGACGCCGAGCACCTGCCCGCCGCCGGCCTCGGCGACGACCTTCACCATGCCGCCCCCGCCGTGCACCATGCCCTTGGCCACGGCGGTCAGCGGCATCGTGTTCACCTCGACCTCGCGTCCACGCGCGCGTGCCTCGGTCTCGCTCAGCCCCACCGAGGCGGTCTGCGGCGAGGAGTACGTCACCCGGGGCACCGCCGCGTAGTCCACCGGGGCCGGCCGCAGCCCGGCCAGTGCCTCGGCGACCAGCAGCCCCTCCGCGAACGAGGCGTGGGCGAGGCCCAGCGCGGGCGGCGGGAGCAGGTCCCCGACGACATGGATGCCCGGCACAGCCGTCCGAAGCCGGTTCCAGTCCGCCGGTACGACGAACCCCCGCTCGTCCGTCGTCAGTCCGGCCGCCGCCAGGTCCAGGCCCTCGGTGACCGGCACCCGGCCGACGGCCACCAGCAGCCGCTCCGCCTCCACCGTGCGGGTCTCGCCCCGCACGGTGCGCACGCACGCGCGTACGCCGTTCTCCAGGACCTCCGCGTCCAGCAGCCGGGCGCCCGCCTGCACATCGATCCCGCGCTTCTTCAGCCCGCGCGTCAGATGCCGGCTCACATCGGCGTCCTCCAGCGGAACGATGCGGTCCGCGGCCTCGACCAGAGTGACCTCCGCGCCCATGGACCGGTGGAAGGAGGCGTACTCCACGCCGATCGCGCCCCCGCCCAGCACCAGGACGGACGCCGGCAGCCCCGGCGCGAACAGCGCGTCGTCGCTGGTGACCACGCGCCGCCCGTCCGGTTCGAGCCCCGGGAGCACGCGCGGTCGCGAGCCGGTCGCGAGCACGATCCCACGGCGCGCGGTGAAGTCGTACACGCCGGGCACGGATGGCGACTGTGCGCCGGGCGTGGAGCCGGCATGTGCCCCGAGCGTGGAGTCGGCACGCGCCGCGGGTGTGGAGCCCGCGCCCTCCACGCGCACCGTGCGCGCCCCGGTCAGCCGTGCGCTGCCCCGCACCACCCGCACGCCGGCGTGCGCCAGATGGGCCTCGACCCCCTTGTGGTTGCGCGCCACGATGTCGTCCCGCGTGGCCACCAGCGCCGCCCAGTCGACGGAGTCCAGCGTGGCCTTCACACCCCACCGCTCGCGCGCCTCGGCGATGCCGTCGACCAGTTCGGCGGCGTGCAGCATGGCCTTGCTCGGTATGCAGCCCCGGTGCAGACAGGTGCCTCCGATCCTGTCGCGTTCGACGAGGACGACGTCCAGCCCGAGGGCGGCGGCGCGCAGGGCGGTGCTGTAACCGCCCGTGCCGCCGCCGATGACGATGACGTCCGCCGCGTTGGTGGCCTGTGTGTTCACACCCCGTGTGTTCATGCCCCCACCCTCTGCCCGGTCCTTGCCATGAGTCCAAGGCAATGTTCTTCTGGGAGTCATGCAGGTTGCTCATGGGGCGATGCCTGTGACTCGTGCGAGGAGGACGCGGAGTTGAGCCTGCGGCAGATGGAGTACTTCGTGGCGGTCGTGCACGAGGCGTCCTTCACCCGCGCGGCGGACGCCCTCCACGTCACCCAGCCCGCGCTCTCGCACCAGATCAAGGCCCTGGAGAAGTCGGTCGGCGGCGCGCTGCTCGAGCGCATGGCGCGCGGCGTGCGCCTCACCCCCATGGGGCGGGCCTTCCTGCCGCACGCCGAACTCGCCGTCCGCAGCGCCGCGCAGGCCCGCCGCGCGGCCCGCGCCACCGCCGGCGCCGAGGGCGGCGAACTGCACGTCGCCACCCTGCACTCCCTCGCCGTGGGCGTCCTGCCCGATGTCCTCGCCCGCTGGCGCAAGGCCCATCCCCGGGTCCTGCTGCGGCTGCACGAGTACGCCACCGCCGAGGCGCTGGAGGAGGCCGTCCAGCGCGGCACCGCCGACCTCGCCTTCGGCCCCGAGCCCGCCGACCCGCCGGGCACCGTCGTACCGGTGGGGGAGGAGGAGCTCGTCCTGGTGATCCCGTTCGACGACCGGCTCGCGGGCCGTACGACGGTGACGCTGCCCGAACTCGCCGACCGGGCCTGGATCCGCTGCGCGCTGGAACCCGTCGTGGACGGCGAGCGGTTCCTCGACCGGGCCTGCGGGAAGGCCGGGTTCCGGCCGCGGACCGCCGTGTGGACCGAGCACACCTCGACGGCCGTACGCATGGCCGCCGCCGGGGTCGGCGTGTGCGCCGCGTCCGCCGACGTCGTGCGCGGCGCGGTGGGCGAGGACTGCGTGATCCTCACCCCCGACCCGGCCTGGAGGCGCCCGCTGGCCGTCTACGCGCGCGTGCCGCCCACCGGCGCCGCCGAGGCCTTCGTGGACCTGCTCCGCGCCACCTGGCCGGCCCCGGGGACGTCGCCCGCGCCGCCGCCGGCACAGCGGGTCACGGGCGTCCGGCGGCACGAAGAGCACGAGGCCGGCGAGGCGTCCGGCCCGCACGAGCCGCCCGCCACGCCTGCCCGCTGAGCCGCCTCGGCGCCTCTCGGCCGTCGGGCCCCGTGCCGTGTCGGCTCTCGGTGAACGCGCGTCCTCCAGGGGCCCTCAGTGTCCCCGGCGGCCTCCGCATGGCCCAGCGCGCCCGCCCTCCGGGCCCAGGACCCGTACGGTGTCGGATGTCGACGGTCGCGGTGCTCTCCGCGGGCCGCTCGCACGCCCGGCACCCGTCGGCCCCGCGTGCCACGCAGCGCGCCCGGCACGCCGCGACCTCCGTGCACCGCTGCCGCCCTCACCCTTCCCCCACCCGCTCCAGCAGCACCACCGGCAACCGGTCGAACAGGTCCGCCACGCGCGTGTTCCCGGTGAATTCCCGCTCCTGCGTGAGCACGTCCGCCCACCGTCCCGGCGGTAGTTCCAGCCGCGTCTCCCGCCAGCCGCCCGCCTCTGCGAGCCGCAGCGACAGCCGGGTCACTGCCGTGATCGCCTGGCCGGAGCGCGCGAAGGCGACGCAATGCTCCGCCGCCGGGCCTTCGGCGGTCAGCGGGGCGTACGACGCGGTGGCGCCGAAGGCGTCGGGCCGCCGGGCGCGCAGCCGCAGGGCCGCCGCCGTCAGCGCGTCCTTCTCGCCCGGCACCTCGGGCGGGAACGCCACCGGACGCCGGTTGTCCGGGTCCACCAGCACCCGGTACTCGCCCTCCGTGCCCTGGTACACGTCGGGCACGCCCGGCATCGTCAGATGGACCAGGGCGGTGCCAAGAACGTTGGCCCGGATGTGCGGCTCCAGCGCCTTGCGGAAGGCCGCCACGCGTTCGCCCGGCGCCCCGCACGGCCCGGCCGCGACGAACGCGGCCACCGCCTCCTCGTACGGCGGCTCCTGCTCCGTCCAGCTGGTGTACATGCCCGCCTCGCGCACGTGCTTCAGCAGTGCCTGCTGGACCCGCTCCTCCTCGGCCGGCCCCAGCCCGAACAGCGTCTGCCAGGCCGCCCAGGCCAGCTGTCCGTCCGGCACGCCCACGCCCTCCTCGGGCCGGTTCACCTCGGCCAGCAGCTCCGCCCACCGGTCGGGACACTCGGTGAGCACGGCCAGCGCGGCGCGTACGTCGGCACTGCGCTTGGTGTCGTGCGTGGAGACCACCGTGCCGGTGACCGGCCACTCGTGCTGCACGCGCGCGCAGTACGCGTGGAAGTCCTCCGGGGACACGCCCGGCCGGCCCGGGTCGCCGCCCACCTCGGTCGCCGACAGCAGCGGCACATAGCGGTAGAACGCCGTGTCCTCCACCGACTTGGCACGCAGCGCCGAGGCGGTCTGCGCGAACCGGGTGCGGAACTCCACCCGGTCGGCGTGGTCCGGCGCCGACGGGTCACCGGGCGGCTCGACGAGCAGCCGGCGCACGATGCCGACGGCCTCCGCCTCCTCCGGCACCACGAACGCGAGCCGGGCCTCCTCGGCGGCCTCCTCGGTGACGACGGCGGCCGCGTCCCCGGAGGCGTACGGCCGGTACACCCGCATCCGGACCAGCAGTTCCTCCACGGCCGTGCGCAGCGCCCAGGGCGCCCGGTCGCGCAGGTCCAGGTCCGGCGAGGTGGCGCACAGCCGGGTGGCCACCCGGGTGAGCCGGTCGGTCTCGGCGGCCAGCTCGTGCGTGAGCACCTTGTAGGCGGCCCGCCGTGCCGTCGCGTCCCAGTTGCCGCCCCGGTCCGTCTGCGGGGCCGCGAACGCCCGGTAGCGGCCCAGCAGTTCGTACGCCCCCGTCTGGTCGGTGAACAGGCCGTCCACCTGGCGCAGGGCGTCGTATCCGGTGGTGCCCGCGACGGGCCAGGACGCCGGCAGCCGTTCGCCGTCGGCGAGGATCTTCTCCACCACCGTCCAGCGCCCCCCGGTCGCCTCGTGCAGCCGCGCGAGGTAGCCGTCGGGGTCGGCGAGCCCGTCGGGGTGGTCGACGCGCAGCCCGTCGAGCACGCCCTCGCTCAGCAGCTGGAGGATCTTGGCATGGGTGGCGTCGAACACCTCCGGATCCTCCACGCGCACCCCGATCAGCTCCGAGATGCTGAAGAACCGCCGGTAGTTCAGCTCGGTGCGGGCCAGCCGCCACCACACCGGGCGGTACCACTGGGCGTCGAGCAGCCGAGGCAGCGGCAGGTCCCGGGTGCCCGCGCGGAGCGGGAAGGAGTGCTCGTGGTAGCGCAGCACGTCGCCGTCGACCACGAGGTGCTCCAGCTGCGAGCCGACCGGACCGCCCAGCACCGGCAGCAGCACGCGCCCGTCCTGCGCCTCCCAGTCGATGTCGAACCAGCGCGCGTACGGCGAGCCGGGCCCCTCGCGCAGCACCTCCCACAGGGCGTGGTTGTGCCGGGGCGCCAAGGCCATGTGGTTCGGCACGATGTCGGCCACCAGGCCCAGACCGTGCTCCCGCGCGGTCCGCGCCAGCGACCTGATGCCCTCCTCACCGCCCAGTTCCCCGCGCACGCGCGCGTGGTCCACCACGTCGTACCCGTGCAGGGAGCCGGGCACGGCCTCGAGGACGGGGGACAGGTGCAGGTGCGAGACACCGAGCGACGCCAGGTACGGTACGGCCGCCGCGGCGGCGGCGAACGGGAACGCGGGCTGGAGCTGCAGCCGGTAGGTGGCCGTGGGCACCTCCGGTCCGGGGCGCGCAGAAGTCATGGAGCCTACGTACCCAGCCCGCCGTCTTTCGTGTCATCCCACGCCCGCCACGCGCGCGTACGGGCGAGCGGCCCGGCCCGGGGGCTGCCGCGACACGCTCCCTACGTCGGCCGCTGCAGCACCGTCAGGCTGCGGTCGGGCAGGGTGATCCGGTCGCCCGCCCCGACCTTCGTCCCGGCTGCCGCCGGCACCCCGTCCGGACGGGCCGTGTCGACGACCACCTGCCACTGCCGGCCGTGGTTGACCGGCACCAGGAAGTCCAGCGGACCGGGGGAGGCGTTGAACATCAGCAGGAAGGAGTCGTCGCCGATGCGCTCCCCGCGCGTGCCGGGCTCGGAGATCGCGTTGCCGTTCAGGAACACCGTCAGCGCGGACGCCCGCGCCGAGTCCCAGTCCCGCTGGGTCATCTCCTTGCCCTCCGGGGTGAACCACGCGATGTCGGACAGCTCGTCGTGGGTGCCCTCCACCGGGCGGCCGTGGAAGAAACGGCGCCGCCGGAACACCGGGTGGTCCCGGCGGAGCCACACCATCGCGCGAGTGAACTCCAGCAGGTCGCCCTCCAGGGCCTCCGGCCAGTTCAGCCAGGACAGCTCGTTGTCCTGGCAGTAGGCGTTGTTGTTGCCGCGCTGGGTGCGGGCGAACTCGTCGCCGTGGCTGATCATCGGCACGCCCTGGGACAGCATCAGCGTGGCGATGAAGTTCCGCATCTGCCGGGTGCGCAGCGCGAGCACGTCCGGATCGTCGGTCTCGCCCTCCGCCCCGCAGTTCCAGGACCGGTTGTGGCTCTCGCCGTCCCGGTTGTCCTCGCCGTTGGCCGCGTTGTGCTTGTCGTTGTACGAGACGAGGTCGTGCAGGGTGAAGCCGTCGTGACAGGTGACGAAGTTGATCGAGGCCAGCGGGCGGCGCCCGTCGTCCTGGTAGAGGTCCGAGGAGCCGGTCAGCCGGGAGGCGAACTCCGCGAGGGCGCGCGGCTCGCCCCGCCACAGGTCCCGTACCGTGTCCCGGTACTTGCCGTTCCACTCGGTCCACAGCGGCGGGAAGTTGCCCACCTGGTAGCCGCCCTCGCCCACGTCCCAGGGCTCGGCGATCAGCTTCACCTGGGAGACCACCGGGTCCTGCTGCACCAGGTCGAAGAACGACGACAGCCGGTCCACCTCGTGGAACTGCCGGGCCAGGGTCGCCGCGAGGTCGAAGCGGAAGCCGTCGACGTGCATCTCGGTGACCCAGTACCGCAGCGAGTCCATGATCAGCTGGAGCACGTGCGGGGACCGCATGAGCAGGGAGTTCCCGGTGCCCGTGGTGTCCATGTAGTAGCGCGGGTTGTCGGTGAGGCGGTAGTACTGCCGGTTGTCGATGCCCTTGAAGGACAGCGTCGGTCCCAGGTGGTTGCCCTCGGCGGTGTGGTTGTAGACGACGTCCAGGACGACCTCGATCCCGGCCTCGTGCAGCGCCCGGACCGCCGACTTGAACTCCAGCACCTGCTGGCCGCGGTCGCCCCAGGAGGCGTACGCGTTGTGCGGGGCGAAGAAGCCGATCGTGTTGTAGCCCCAGTAGTTGCTCAGGCCCATGTCGACCAGCCGGTGGTCGTGCACGAACTGGTGGACCGGCATCAGCTCCAGGGCCGTCACCCCGAGCTTGGTCAGGTGTTCGATCAGCGCCGGATGCGCGAGCGCCGCGTAGGTGCCGCGCAGCTCCTCCGGCAGCCCCGGATGACGCATGGTCAGGCCCTTGACGTGGGCCTCGTAGATCACCGTGTGGTGGTACTCGGTGCGCGGCGGCCGGTCGTCGCCCCAGTCGAAGTACGGGTTGATCACCACCGAGGCCATGGTGTGCGGCGCGGAGTCCAGGTCGTTGCGGCTGTCCGGAGCGCCGAAGTGGTAGCCGTACACCTCCTCGCCCCACCGGACCGCACCGCTGATCGCCTTCGCGTACGGGTCGAGCAGCAGCTTCGCGGAGTTGCAGCGCAGCCCGCGCCCGGGGTCGTACGGGCCGTGCACCCGGAACCCGTAGCGTTGTCCCGGCATCACGCCCGGCACGTACGCGTGCCGCACGAAAGCGTCGCTCTCGCGCAGCTCCACCGCCGTCTCCGAGCCGTCGTCGTGCAGCAGACACAGCTCTACTCGGTCCGCGGCCTCCGTGAAGAGCGCGAAGTTGGTTCCGGCGCCGTCGTAGGTGGCGCCGAGCGGATACGCCTGTCCAGGCCAGACCTGCATGGCTACGACTCTCCCAGGTGTGCCACCGCCGCGGGGCCGCGTCGGGCCCCGAGTCGCCGCGAATTGACGGAACCTCCAGTCTCTTGCGTCCCTCTTACCCACAGACCAGGCCGCACGGTGGCTCTCGTACCCGCTGTGTGCCGAACCAGTGGGGCAACACGTACTCCCGTGAACCGGGCGGCCAGGGCGGCCACGGTCAACGGCCACCTGACGGACTACCGCACGTGGCGGGTGGTCAGCGCGGCCGGCGGGAACAAGGACGACCTCTACGTCACCGAGTACCACCCCTGCGAACTGGTCGCCGGCAACACCCCGACGTGCGGCCGCGGGCACCTGGCATCCGTCGACCAGTGGGTGGGCGGACAGACCCTGACCCACCCGGTGATCTGGGTGAACGTCGGTTTCCACCGCATCGCGCGGGACGAGGACCAGCAGCCGATGCCGGTGCACTGGCAGGGCTTCGCCCTCGTCCCCCGGGAGGTGACCGCTATGAATCCGCTCACTCCGCGTGACCTGGCACGACAGAACGGCCATGGGCAGCCGCGTAGTTGAGGAAAGCAGTTGAGAAACCGACCTGTCCATCCGGCTGCACCGCCCACCTCTCGCGGAGTACCCTTCCTTGATCGTTGAGACGGGAAAGGCCCGGGGATCGGAAGGCGGTGCACGGGTGGGCTCGGGAGGCCTGGAGCTGCCCCCTGGTGACGAGGGTCACGAGGGGAACTCCACAGACGTCCCGCCCGGCGCGGTGTCCCTGGCCCGCCCGATGGACGCGGGGTCCATCGGGCCGGAGCTGGACTGGGACGCCGACGCCTGGCGCGAGGTGCGCACCCGCGCCCAGCGGGCCGGCCGGGCCTACATCTGGCTGAACCTCGTCGAGCAGCGGCTGCGCGCGGTCGTGGCTGCTGTCCTGCGCCCGATCTACGAACCCGTCCACGGGGACGACTGGGTGGTCGCCGCGGCCGGTCCGGCCGGACAGGAGTGGGTGCAGCGCGCGGTCGCCGTCCGCGAGGTCAGCCGCCGCAAGGGCTACCTGCTCGACCCGGCCGACGACAACGTGCTCAGCTTCCTCACCCTGCCCCAGCTGCGCGAACTGATGGTGCAGCACTGGCCGTGCTTCGAGCCGTACTTCGACGAGCGCCGCGACCTCGAACTCGCCCTGGACGAGCTGGAGGTGACCCGCAACGTCGTCTCCCGCAACCGGGCGCTGTCCGAGGCGGTCCTGAACCAGGCCGAGCGCGCCTCCGCCCGGCTGCTGGAGACGCTCGGCGCCGGCGGTGACGTGCCCTCCGCGCGCCGGCTGCCCGTGGACGCGGTCGAGGACCTGGTCGGTGACCGGTACGCCGACGTCGTCGCCGTCCACTCCGACCGGGTGCGGCTGATGCGCCAGTTCCCCGCCGAGGACCTCTTCGGCGGCGCCCGCCGCCTCGACGCCATCGGCATCGGCCTCAACCTGCTCGTGCAGAACTTCTCCGGCCGCCGTCTGGTCCGGCTCGCCGAGACGGGCTGCCGGGTACGGCTGCTCTTCCTCAACCCGGCCTCCAGCTCGGTCAAGCGCCGCGAGCGCGAACTCGGGATGAAACGGGGCGAACTGAGCCGCTCCGTCGAGATGAACATCCTGCACATGCGCCGGGTCCGCTCCCGGCTGCGCGACCCGGGCGCCTTCGAGATCCAGGTCTACGACGAGACACCGCGCTTCACCGCCTACCTGGTGGACGGCGACGGCGCCGACGGCATCGCCGTGGTGCAGTCCTATCTGCGCGGGGCGCGCGGGATGGAGTCCCCGGTGCTGGTGCTGCGCAACGGCGGCAAGCTGGTCAAGTCGGGTGACGTGGGTGAAGCAGGACTCTTTCCGACATACCGCGAGGAGTTCGAGCAGGCTTGGGCGGATTCGCGCCCGGTGTCCTGAGCCGTGCCCTGAACCGTCCGCCGGTGCAGGCGGAACGCGGTCCTCGGATTGTCAGTGCCGCGTGCGATGGTGGAGGCCACTGGGGGAAAGCACCACCAAGAAGGGGGGCCGCCCATGGGCTGGCACCGGGAGCTGCTGATCGGCTTCGACCTGGAGACGACCGGGACCGATCCGCGCGAGGCGCGCATCGTCACCGGCGCGGTGATCGAGGTCAGGGCCGGTGAGCCCATGGGACGCAGGGAGTGGCTGGCCGATCCGGGCGTGGAGATCCCGGCGGACGCGGTGGCGGTGCACGGCATCAGCAACGAGCGGGCGACGGCCGAGGGCCACCCGGCCGACCGGGTGGCCGACTCCATCGCCGACGTCCTGGTGGGGTACTGGAAGACGGGCGTCCCGGTCGTCGCCTACAACGCCGCCTTCGACCTCACCCTGCTCTCCGCCGAACTGCGCCGCCACGCCCTGCCGTCCCTCGCCGACCGCCTGGGCGGCCCGGCCCCGGCCCCGGTCATCGACCCCTACACCATCGACCGCTGGGTCGACCGCCACCGCCGCGGCAAACGGAACCTGGAAGCAGTCTGCGCCGAGTACGGCATACCCCTCGACGCGGCCCACACGGCCCCGGCCGACGCCCTCGCCGCAGCGCGACTCGCCTCCGCGATAGCCGACCGCCACCCGAAGATCGCGGCCCTGGGCGCCGCCGAACTCCACCAGCGCCAGATCCAGTGGTATGCGGAGTGGGCGGCGGACTTCCAGGCGTTCCTGCGCCGCAAGGGGGATGCGGGGGCGGTGGTGGACGGGGCGTGGCCGCTGCGGGAGTTGGCGGCGACACAGTCCGCCTAGCTGCCGTCAGAACGGGTACCAGCGGACGGTCTCGTCCCCGTCCCGCAGCGATGCGACCCGCCGCCGGAACTCGGCCAGCGCCTTGGGGTTGCTCGGCGCGTGCTGGGCCACCCAGGCACAGCTGGCCGTCTCCCGGGCCCCGCGGAGCACACCACAGCCCTGCCACTCCCGTACGTCCCACCCGTACGCCGCGGTGAAGGAGTCGTACCCCTCGGCCGGCAGCCCGTACCGGTCCCGGGAGAGCGCCATGACCACCAGGTCGTGCTCGCGCAGGTCGGCCGAGAAGGTCTCCAGGTCGACCAGGACCGGCCCGTCCGGCCCGATGTGCACATTGCGGGGCAGTGCGTCCCCGTGGATCGGGCCGGGCGGCAGATGGGGCGTCAGTGCGGCCGCGGCCGCCGCGAACCCGTCCCGGCGCGACCGGAGATAGGCCGCGTCCGCGGGGTCGATCGCGTCGCCCGCGAGCCGCAGCCAGCGCTCCACCCCGCCCAGCAGTTCACGGGGCGGCAGAGCGAAGGGAGGAGAGGCAAGTGCGTGCACCATCCGCAGCAACCGTGCCAGATCCCGGGGTTCGGCGGGGCGTACCGGGTCGGGCAGCCGGTGCCACACGGTCACCGGGTGGCCCTCGACCAGCCGCGGCTTCGGCTCCGCCGCCCGTACCGCCAGCACGCCCGCCTCGGCCAGCCAGCCGGCGATGTCCAGCTCGCGCCGGGCCCGTTCGAGCAGCTCGGCGTCGCGGCCGACCTTCACCACCAGGTCACCGGCGGCGAACACGGCGTTCTCGCCGAGGGCGAGGAGGGCCGCGTCCCGGGCCGGGCCGGGCAGCACTCCCGCCGCGGCCAGTACGTCCCGTGCCCGTGCCTCGTCCATCGTGCCTCCGTGCCGCGTCGTCCGCGTCGTCCCGTGCCGTCTCTCCGGCCAGTCTCGCATTGGCACAGGTCGGGTGGTGTGCGCGGTTCCTTCCCGCCATCGGGGGAGCGGAAAATCGCTTGGAACGAGACGTATCGTCTCGCCTATCCTCGACACCATGCCCACGCCCGCCCATATCGCCATGTTCTCCGTCGCCTTGCACGGCCATGTGAACCCCAGCCTGGAGGTGATCCGCGAACTCGTGGCCCGGGGCCACCGGGTCACGTACGCCATTCCGCCGGTGTTCGCCGAGAAGGTGGCCGCCACCGGGGCCCGCCCCGTGCCGTACACCTCCACGCTGCCCGGACCCGACGCCGACCCGGAGGCCTGGGGGAGCACGCTGCTGGACAACGTGGAACCGTTCCTGGACGACGCGATCCAGGCGCTTCCGCAGCTCATCGAGGCCTACGCGGGCGACGAGCCCGACCTCGTGCTGCACGACATCGCCTCCTACCCGGCCCGCGTCCTCGCCCACCGCTGGGGCGTCCCGGCGATCTCCCTCTCCCCGAACCTCGTCGCCTGGGAGGGCTACGAGGCGGAGGTGGCCGAGCCGATGTGGGCGGAGCCGAGGAAGACCCCGCGCGGGCAGGCGTACTACGCCAAGTTCCAGGGGTGGCTGGCGGAGAACGGGATCGCCCGGCACCCGGATCCCTTCGCCGGCCGCCCCGCCCGCTCGCTCGTCCTCATCCCGAAGGCGCTGCAGCCGCACGCCGACCGGGTCGACGAACGTGTGTACACCTTCGTCGGCGCCTGCCAGGGCGACCGCGCCGACCAGGGCCACTGGCGGCGGCCGGCCGGCGCCGAGAAGGTCGTGCTGGTGTCCCTCGGCTCGGCCTTCACCAAGCAACCCGGGTTCTACCGGGAGTGCGTGCGCGCCTTCGGCAACCTGCCCGGGTGGCACCTGGTCCTCCAGGTCGGCCGGCATGTGAGCCCGGCCGACCTGGGCGACGTACCGGGCAACGTCGAAGTGCACAGCTGGGTACCGCAGTTGGCGATCCTCAAGCAGGCCGACCTGTTCGTCACACACGCGGGTGCGGGCGGCAGCCAGGAGGGGCTCGCCACCGCCACGCCGATGATCGCCGTACCGCAGGCCGTCGACCAGTTCGGCAACGCCGACGTGCTCCAGGCCCTCGGGGTCGCCCACCGCCTGGCCACCGAGGAGGCCACCGCCGACCGCCTCCGTGAGACCGCGCTCACCCTGGTGGCCGATCCGGAGGTGGCCCGACGCCTGAAGGAGATCCAGGCGGAGATGGCCGAGGAGGGCGGCACGCGACGGGCGGCGGACCTGATCGAGGCGGAACTGCGGTGCTGCGCGGGCGAGTAGGTCACCTGCCCCGCGTTTCACGGCGCCGTGTGCTGGTGCCGGCCGGCCCGAGCGCTGCTCGGGTACAGGTGCGTGCCTCCCCCACCCTCGGCCTCGGGCGGTGGGGAAGGCACGACTGCCGGCAGCTGTGCGGGTGCCGGCCGCTGCCGGGTGGGCGCCGGATCACACCGGCAGCCGTTCCTCCTCGCGCGCCGGGTGCGAGGCGACCGGTGCCTCGTCATGGGTGAGGTCGGGCAAGCGGTGCAGCCACTTCGGCAGGTACCAGTTGCGCTCGCCGAGCAGGGCCATCACCGCCGGCAGCAGCACTCCGCGGATGACCGTCGCGTCGATGAGGACCGCCGCGGCCAGCCCCACGCCCATCTGCTTCATGGACTGCATCGACAGCGTGCCGAAGATGGCGAACACGGCGACCATGATGACCGCGGCGCTGGTGACGACACCGGCCGTGGTCACCACGCCGTGCCGGATCGCGTCCTTCGTCGTACGGCCGTTCACATGGGCCTCGCGGATCCGGGACACCACGAACACGTGGTAGTCCATCGACAGCCCGAACAGGATCACGAACAGGAACAGCGGCAGCCACGTCACGATCGCGCCGACGCCCTCGGCGCCCACCAGCGAGGCACCCCAGCCGTGCTGGAAGACCGCGACGAGGACCCCGTACGCGGCGCCGACCGACAGCAGGTTGAGCACGATCGAGGTGATCGCGACGGTCAGCGAGCGGAACGACAGCAGCATCAGCAGGAAGGCGAACACGATCACGAACGCGAAGACCGGGACGACGGAACCGAGCAGCTGGTCGTTGAAGTCGTGGTTGCCGGCCACCTGTCCGGTGATCGGGGCCTGCACGCCGTCCACCCTGCCGAGCGTGGCGGGCCGCACCTCGTCGCGCAGCTTGTCCAGGCTCTTGACCGCCCGGTCCATGTCCGAGCCACCGACCAGCGGTACGGAGACCAGGGCGACGTTCTGCGCCTCGTGCAGCCGGATGTCGACCGGGCCGCGCGAGGCGCCCGAGGCGATCGCCTGCCGCTTGAAGTCGGCCAGCGCCTGCCGTACCTCGGGCGCGTTGATGTCCTTGGCCTTGACGACGACCTGAGCCGGCTCACTGCCGCCCGGGAAGGCGTCGTTGATCCGGTCGTACGTCTGCACGATCGGCAGCGACTTGCCGAACTCCTGGTCCAGGGTGAGCTGTTGGGTCTTCATGCCGAGCGCGGGCGCGGCCACCGCCAGCAGCGCACCGGCGGCCAGGACGACGGAGACCAGCGGCCTGGCCAGCACCGCGCGCAGGACGACGGTCCACACCCGGCTGCCCTCGCCCGCGGCCCGCTTCCGGCTCCGGTCGCGGCGGCCCAGGAACGGGATCTTCCCCCTCTCCACCCGCTCCCCGAGCAGCGACAACAGCGCCGGCAGCACCGTCACCGAACCGACCATGGCCACCGCGACCACCATCAGCGAGGCCAGACCCATCGCCTCGAACTGGGCGAGCCCGGTGAAGAGCATGCCCGCCATCGCGACGCACACCGTGACGCCGGAGACGATGACCGCCCGGCCACTGGTGGCGGCCGCGGTCCGCAGAGCGGCTCCCGGGTCCCGCCCGGCCTCCCGCTCCTCGCGCTCACGGCGGAGATAGAACAGGCAGTAGTCGACACCGACGGCCATACCGACCAGCAGCATCACGGAGTTGGCGGTGTCGCTCATCGGCTGCAGATGGCTGACGAGGCCCATCAGGCCCATCGTCGCCATGATCGCGGTGATCGCGAGGGCCACCGGCAGCAGCGCCGCCACCAGCGCCCCGAAGGCGATCAGCAGGATGCCGAGGGCCACCGGCACCGCGGAGTACTCGGCCTGCTTGAAGTCGTCCCCGAAGGCGTCCTTGTACTGCTTCTGCATGCTGGCGCCGCCGATCTCCTCGATCCGCAGGCCGCCGTGCGCCTTCTGCACCCCGGCGACCGCGTTCAGCACCGGCTCGACCCGGTCCACGGCCGTCTTGGCGTCACCGCGCATGTCGAACTGCACCAGCGCGCTGCGGCCGTCCCGGGAGATGGTGTGCGTGTCGTAGGGCGAGGTCACGGCCGTGACCTTCCCGGTGCCCTCGACGGCCTTCACCACGTCGGCGACGGCGCCCCGGAACCCGGCGCCGGTCGCCGTGACCGAAGCGTCCTTGGACTGGATCAGGACCGTCTCGCCGGCCGGCTCCTTGATCCCCGCGTCGTCGATGATCCGGGCGGCGGTGTGCGTCTCGCCCTTGAGCTGGTTGTTCTCGTCGACGTCGACCCGGCCCGCCGCCGAGCCCAGCCCCATGGCCAGCACGACGAACAGCACCCATATGCCCACGGCCGCCCAGCGGTGCCGGGCGCTCCAGCCGCCGGCGCGGGCGGCCAGCCCCCGCACCGGCACGTCCCTTTTCCCCATCGCGGGTCTTACCCCCTCGTGTGCGGTGGCGGCCCCCTGCCGCCACCTCTGCGCTTGCTCCGGTATGACCGTATGAGCCGGATCAACGCGTCTCGTCGTGCTGCCCGGTGAACTCGGTGACCCACCGGTCAGCACTGGGGAGGACAGCGGCCCCTTACACCTATCCGCGCATCTCGGGGGCATGTCTCGGGGTTCGACAGCCTGTTCCGCAACCTGTTCCGCGGCCTGTCGCGCAGGTTGTAGGCCGTAGGCCGCCGGCGGTCGGACATGGGTTGTCCGTTCTGCCGTCGGCGCGGCGGTTTGTGATTACGAAACCTTGTTGAACAAGTCACAGCTGCGTGTAGAGGTTGATCCACCACCCGCCGATCGGCGAGAGTTTCGCGCAGCCCCGCCCTGCGCGGGCCCGGCCGTCGTGCCCACCCCCACGGGGCACGACGGCCGCTCTACGCTGGCCGGATGACGACCTACGCGGCGCTGTTGCGCGGAATCAACGTCGGCGGCAGCAGGAAGTTGCCGATGGCCGACCTCCGTACGCTGCTGAGCGGCCTCGGCCACACCGGCGTACGGACCCATCTGCAGAGCGGCCAGGCCGTGTTCACCGCCGACCAGGGCGACGAGGAGTCGCTGGCGGCGGAGTTGAGCCGGGCGATCGAGGAGCGGTTCGGCTTCGCGGTCGACGTGATCGTGCGCGACCACGCGTATCTGGCGGCGGTCGCCGAGGCCTGCCCGTTCCCGGCCGCCGAGCTGCAGCCCAAGCAGCTGCACGTCACGTACTTCTCCGCACCGGCCGCCCCGGACCGCTACGCCGGCATCGACGCCGCCGCGTACCTCCCCGAGGAGTTCCGCCTCGGCGACCGCTGCCTGTACCTGTACGCCCCCGAGGGCCTCGGCCGCTCCAAGCTGGCCGAGGCCCTGTCCCGCCCGCGCCTGACCAAGGGACTGATCGCCACGAGCCGGAACTGGAACACCGTGCTCAAGCTGGTCGAGTTGACGGCTCCGGGAGCGTGACGGACCGCGGACCGAGGAACGGCGCGTGCGACAGGATCTCGCGGGGTACGGCCAGCCGCGGGTCGGCGCTCAGGCGGCCCAGCTCCTCGGTGGTGCCGGCCGCGGCCACCGTGTCGAGCAGCGCGAGGTCGGCCTCGGTGAGGCGCCCGTCCCACGGACCCCAGTCGTCCCAGGGCAGCGGCTCGGTGCCGGTCAGCGCGGCCAGGTCCAGTACGATGCTGTGGGCCACCGGTTCCAGGCCGCGCAGACCCGGCTCGACCCAGACCCCGAAGGTGTCCGGGTCCGCCTCCCCGGCCCGGCAGGCCCGCCACGCCTGCCCGGCGACGACGAACCGGTCCCGAGGTACGTCCAGCGGGTCGAACGGCACGCCGTAGCGGTCGTCGTGGACCTGCGGATCGGCCAACAACCATGATCCGTCGGGGAGTTGGTATTCGGTCACCCAGTGCTCGTCGTGGAAGCCGGTGACGAAGTAGGTGGCGTACCCGCCCCGGACGCGGGCCGGGGTGCCCGTCGCGCGCAGCAGGGAGCACAGCAGGAGCGCGAAGTCCCGGCAGGTGCCGACGAATCGCTGGTCGTACGGCCGTTCCCCGGTGAGCGGGCCGCTGCCGCGCTCGCGCAGGAGGTGCAGGATCTCCGTGACGTACCGGGACTCGGCGTCGTGGTGCAGCCGCTCCTCGGGGATGGCACACCCGAAGCGCTCGCCCTCCAGCCGGTGCAGGAGCAGCCCGCGCACCAGCGCGGTGAGCCGGCGCGGATCCCGGGGCAGGCCGGCGACGTCCAGGTCGCCCGGATCGCTGTACGGCGTCTGCCGCAGGTAGAAGTCGTCCATGCCCCGCACGCTTCGCCCTGCCCCAGGGGCAAGGTCAAGCACGCGCACCTAGGCCCTGTCGTCAAACTCCCTCCCCCAGCCTTCGGCCGGGAGGTGCCCCCAGCCCCGCGACGCCATGCACGCACTCTCGCCGCACCGGGCCCGGGCCCGAGTACGTCCAGTACGAGGGCCAGGGCCCGGCACTCCCCCAGCCTTCGGCCGGGGGGACCCCCAGAGCACGCACCTGACGCCGCAGGGCCCGCCCTTCGGGCGGACGACGGGAGTTTGACGACAGGGCCTAGTGGACGTTGGCGGCGGATGGCACGTACGCGTGTGCGAGGCTCTGTCCATGCGCTACATCATCATCGGGGCCGGAGCGGTCGGCG
The DNA here is from genome assembly GCF_042891825.1 of Streptomyces sp. NPDC001852. Lineage (NCBI taxonomy): Bacteria > Bacillati > Actinomycetota > Actinomycetes > Kitasatosporales > Streptomycetaceae > Streptomyces > Streptomyces sp. NPDC001852. The sequence continues at coordinate 204,718 of NZ_JBIATN010000012.1, read as the reverse complement.
GGACCGTGGGCGGGCGGCTGGCCCAGGCCGGGCGTGAGGTCGTCCTCGTCGCACGGGGGGAAGCATCTCGCGGCGCTGGCGGAGCACGGGCTGCGACTGCGGGTGCCGGAAGGGGAGTCGACACACCGGCTGCCCGCCGTCGACGGACCCGGACCGCTCGGCGAACTGCGCGCCGACGACGTCCTCGTGCTCGCCGTGAAGACGCAGGACGTGGTGGCCGCCCTGGAGACCTGGGCCGGGGCGCCCGTCGCGGGCGGCGGAACGGCCGCCGAGCGACTGCCGCTCGTGTGTCTGCAGAACGGCGTGGAGAGCGGCCGGCTGGCCCTGCGCCGCTTCCGGCACGTGTACGGCGTCTGCGTCTGGCTGCCCTCGACCTTCGTGGAGCCCGGCGTCGTATCCGCGCCCGGCCGCCCGCTCAGCGGCATCCTGCACCTCGGCCGGCTGCCGCACGGCACCGACGACACCGCCCACCGGATCGCCGCCGACCTGGCGGACGCGCACTTCGAGGCGCCGGTCGTGCCCGACGTGGCCCGCTGGCAGTACGCCAAGCTGCTCGCGAACCTCAGCAACGCCATCGAGGCGCTGACCGGGACCCGCGACACCGAGGCCGCCCTGGCGCTGTACGCGCGGGTGCGGGCCGAGGGGGAGGCCGTCCTCGACGCCGCCGGGATCGCTCGCACGAGCCAGGACGAGCAGGTCGCGGCCCGCGGCGACAAGGTCACCCTGGTGCCGCTGGACGGGGTCACGCGCGGCGGCGGTTCCTCCTGGCAGTCCCTCGCCCGGGGCACCGGCACCATCGAGGCCGACTACCTCAACGGGGAGATCGCGCTCCTCGGCCGGCTGCACGGCGTACCGACCCCGCTCAACGAACTCCTCCAGTGGCTCGCGGGCCGGTTCGCGCGGGAGCGGCGGGGCGCCGGGTCGATGCCGCTTGCGGAACTGGTGCGGTTGGCCGATGCGGCCGGGCGGTCGGTGCCGGCCGATGTCTTTGGGCCGCGGGGCAGTTGACGTTCCGACCGGTTCGGCGTTGCGCAGGGCGCGGACCGTACGTATCGAGGGGGCGGGGAAACGGTGGACGACATCACGCGGGACGCCGGGCGGCGGCTCGCGGAGCGGTTCGAGGCGGACCGGGCGCATCTCACGGCCGTGGCGCAGCGGCTGCTCGGCTCGGCCGCCGAGGCCGATGACGCGCTGCAGGAGGCCTGGCTGCGGGCCCGGCAGGCCGATCTGGACGCGGTGCAGAACCTCACCGGCTGGCTGACCACCGTGGTCACCCGGGTCTGCCTCAACCTGCTGCGGGCCCGCCGCAACCGGCGTGAGGACTTCCTCGATGCCCGCGACGGCGCCCACGACACCCCGGCGCTCTCCGCCGTGGCCGGCGACCCCGCCCGGGAGGCGCTGCTCGCCGACCAGGTCGGGGTCGCGCTGCTGGTCGTCCTCGACACCCTCGGCCCGGCCGAGCGGGTCGCCTTCGTGCTGCACGACATGTTCGCCGTGCCCTTCGAGGACATCGCCCCGCTGATCGAGAAGACCCCCGCCGCCACCCGGCAGCTCGCCAGCAGGGCCCGCCGCCGGGTCCAGGGCCGGCCGGCCGCGCCCGCCGCCGACGCCGTACGCCGTCGCCGGGCCGTCGAGGCGTTCCTGGCCGCCACCCGCGGCGGAGACTTCACGGCCCTGGTCGCGCTGCTCCACCCTGACGTGGTGCTGCACGCCGACGCGCTGGTCGTACCCACACCCGAGCCGATCACCGTGCGGGGCGCCGAGCCCGTCGCCCACGGCGCGATGGCCGCGATGGCCCGCGCTCGGCTCACCGGACTCGCTCTGCTGGACGGCGAGTTCGGCCTGGTCATGGCGGAGCGGGGGCGGCCCCGCCTGGTGCTGGCCTTCGCCTTCGGAGCGGACGCCCGGATCACCCGGATCGACGTCGTGGCGGAACCGGAACGCCTGCACGCCACCGAGATCGCGGTGGTGGACCCGGCGCGGACCGGCACCGGGGGTGGCATCGAAGAACTGGACCAATGAATCGAGAGCGGATTGGGCCGGGACACTGAACCAATGGGGCACTAGCGTCGCTGCCATGACCTACCGCGACACCGCCACCGAGCCCGCCCCGACCCGGGTCGACTTCTTCTTCGACCCGGCCTGCCCCTTCGCCTGGATCACCTCCCGCTGGCTGCTGGAGGTCGAGCGCCTGCGCCCGCTCGACCTCCGGTTCCGGGTGATGAGCCTGTACCTGCACAACACGGGCAACGAACTCCCCGACTGGTACCGGGACCTGGTGGACCGCTCGATCGGCCCGGTGCGGGTCGCCGTGGCCGCCGCCGAACGGCACGGCGACAAGGTGCTGCGCGACCTGTACACCGCGTTCGGCACCCGGATCCACGAAGGCCGGATCGAGGACTTCGACCGGGTGGTCGCCGAGTCCCTGGCCGAACTCGGGCTGCCCGCCGACCTGTCGGCCGCCGCCCACGATCCGTCGTACGACGACGCGGTGCGCCGCCGTCACGAGGCCGGCGTCGAGCCGGAGACGGGCGGCTACGTCGGCACGCCGACCCTGCACGTCGACGGCACGGTGTGGTTCGGCCCCGTACTGCGCGCCGTTCCACGCGGCGAGGAGGCCGCCGAACTCTTCGACAGCTTCCGGGTGCTGGCCCGACACCCCGACCTCTTCGAACTCAAGCGCACCCGCACCGGCGCCCTCCGCTTCGACTGACCAGGAACCGGGTTGGCCGATAACGGTCCCTCGATCGCGTCGGCTTGCCCGCTCGTGTGACACACGGACCGTGGCCGACGCAGAAGTCCAGGAGCCGCCGTGGTCCGACGTCGCAGGGGAGCGCCGGACCACGGCGGCTGCCCCTTACCACGGGCCCGTACCCGAAGGCCAGCCCTCGCCGAACGCCGCGACAAACCCGTCCCGTTGTCCCTAGGGTGGGGCGCGCAGACGGCCGGAGGGACGACCGGAAGGGGCGAGGGGACGGATGAGCGTGACGGGCGGACCAGCACGGGCACGTCCGCGGTACGACGGTGACGGAGGCGGCCCGGAGGCGGAACGCCCCCCGTGCCCTCCACAGCCCGGTCAACGGACCCCGGTCACCCGGACGGGTGGCGATTTTCAGCCCAATCGGCGGTATCGCGGCTGGCCGGACCCTGGTCCACCGCACCGCACGCGCGGTGTTCCTCCCCGCACCATCGGTAACGTCAGCCGCCTCAGCACCTTCATCTTCGGCAACCACAGCCTGGTCGCCCGCGCCGAAGCCGTAGCCACCCCCCACCCCCGAAGGCTCCTTCGGACGACAAGCGAGGACAGGACATGAGCACCTATGACTTCGGGCACACACCCGCCTATTTCGCCCGTATCGACCCCAGGAACGGCACACCCGACCTCGAAACCCTCATGGACGTCGCCGACCGGCTGACCGGGGCCCTGCGGGCCGAGTACCCGGGGATCGCCGGGAACGGAGAGGTCATCCAGGCGGAACTGGCGCTGTCCGCGGAGGACGGCCTGCCGCCCAACCGGGGCCGGATCCGCACCGCACTGGAGAACGTCGCCATCACGGCGGGCGCGGGCACCGCCAGCCTCACCTACACCCAGCACCTGCTGCAGGCGCTCGGCCTGTGAGTCCGGCGGAGCCGGGGAACGGTCAGGCGCCCAGGGCCGTCAGGGCCGGCCGGCGCGCCCCGTCGTAGCGTTCCAGCAGCACCCGCGCCACCTCCGGCGCCGGACCCAGCACGTCCGCCAGTACGTCCGCCCCGGCCGCGCCCCGCGCGATGCGGTCCGGCAGAAAGCCGGGGGCCAGGACGTACGGCGCGACGGCGACCCGCTCGCAGCCGAGGGCGCGCAGCTCCTGCACGGCGTCCTCGGTGCGCGGAAGGGATGCGGAGGCGAACGCAGGCCGCACGGCGCACCAACCGGTGTGCCACCACTCCCGCGCGATGTCAGCGATCACTGCGATCGCCTCCGGGTCGGTGGATCCCGCCGAGGCCAGCACGACCCCGGTCGAGGACTTGTCGGCGGGCGTCAGCCCCGCCTCGTACAGCCGCCGTTCCAGGGCCGACAGCAGCAGCGGCGACGGGCCCAGCACGTCCGCCTGCCGGATCCGCAGCCGGGCCGGCGCCTCCCGCAGCACGGCGGGGATGTCGGCCTTGGCGTGGAAGGCGCGGGTCAGCAGCAGCGGCAGGGCCACGACGTCCCGCACCCCCTCCGCCGCCAGGGACTCCAGCACCCCGTGCACGGACGGCACGTTGAAGTCCAGGAAGCCGGTCTCCACACGCAGCCCCGGCCGCAGCGACCCTACCCGCTCCACGAGGGCGTGCACGGTCGCGGCGTGCCGCGGATCACGGCTGCCGTGGGCGATGACGAGGAGAACCGGCCCACTCATGTCAGCCCCTCACCAGCAGGCCGCGGCTGCGCAGCACCCACCGCTCCAGCGGGCTGAAGATCAGCAGGTCGATGGCGATGCCGACGAACAGGATGAGCAGGATGGCCTCGAACACCATGGCCATGTCGCTGGCGGTGCGGGCGTTCTCCAGCAGCTGGCCGAGGCCCGTGCCGAGGTCGGGGAAGTTGGCGATGATCTCCGCGGCCATCAGGGAGCGCCAGGAGAAGGCCCAGCCCTGCTTCATGCCCGCCACATACCCCGGCAGTGCGGCCGGCAGGGTGACGTGCCAGGTGCCCTTCAGGCCCGTGGCGCCCATCGTGCGGCCCGCCCGCAGGAACAGCGGCGGCACCTGGTCCACGCCGGACACCAGGCCGTTGGCGATGGACGGCACGGCACCGAGCAGGATCACCGCGTACATCATCGAGTTGTTCAGGCCCAGCCAGATCACCGCGGGCGGCACCCACGCCACCGACGGCAGCGACTGCAGACCGGACAGGATCGGGCCGATGGCCGCGCGCACGAACCTCACCCGCGCCACCAGCAGACCCAGCGGGGTGCCGATCACCAGCGCGAAGCAGAAGCCGAGCAGACCGCGCGAGACGGATGTCCAGATGTAGCCGAGCAGTTTGCCCTGCAGCCAGTCGTTGCGGAAGGCGTGCCAGACCGCGCCCGGCGTGGGCAGCTTGGTCGGATCGTCGACGATCTTCAGGGTGATCAGACCCTGCCAGACCACCAGCACCACGACGATCGCGGTGATCGGCGGCAGGACCTTGTCGACCAGGGTCTTGCGCAGCGGCGGGCGGCCCGGCTGCGCGGTCTCCAGCGCGTCGAGGCCCGCTTCCACGCTCCCGGTCTCGGGAGCGGTCGTCGTGTCAGTGCTGGCCATGGCGGCGGATCTCCCCACGCAGGACTTCGGTGATCTCCAGGGACAGTTCCGCCACGGGCGCGTCCTCGATGCGGCGCGGCTGCGGAATGTCGACCTCCCACTGGCGGGCCACCCGGCCCGGACGGGAGGACAGCAGCACGACACGCTGCGCGAGCCGCACCGCCTCGCGCACGTTGTGCGTCACGAACAGCACGGACAGCCCCGTCTCCGACCAGATCCGGGTCAGCTCGTCGTGGAGCACGTCCCGGGTGATGGCGTCCAGCGCCGCGAACGGCTCGTCCATCAGCAGCAGGTTGCTCTCCTGCGCCAGCGCGCGGGCCATCGCCACCCGCTGTCGCATGCCGCCCGACAGTTCGTGCACACGCTTGCCGTGCGCGCCCTTCAGCCGGACGAGTTCGAGCAGCTCCTCGGCCTTGTCGCGCCGCTCGGACTTGGGAACCCCCCTGAGCTTCAGGGCGAGTTCGATGTTCTTGCCCGCGGTCAGCCACGGGAACAGGGCGTGCTCCTGGAACATCAGGGCCGGGCGGCCGTCCGTGGTGATGGACCCGGCGGTGGGCCGGTCCAGGCCCGCCACCAGGTTCAGCAGGGTGGACTTGCCGCAGCCCGAGGCTCCCAGGAGGGTGACGAACTCGCCCGGCGCGACATCGAGGCTGATGTCGTCCAGGACGAGCTGCTGCCCGCCGGGTGTCGCGAAGGACTTCGAGACATGCTCGAGGCGTGCGGCGTACTCGACCGACTCAGCGGCCTTGGCGAGGGTCGTGGCCATGGTCGTCACCTCCTGGGAAACTCATCGGGAAGGGGCGTCAGCTGGTGCCGAGACCGGCCGCGTCGACCGGCTTGTCACCGGAAGCCTTGAGGACCTTGTTGAGGATCGTCAGGTCGTAGATCCCCTTCAGGTCCGGCTTGTCCAGCAGGCCGGCCTTGACCGCGTGCGCCGCCTCGGTGCCGAGGGTGGAGGCCAGCGGGTCGTCGGTGAACTGGATGGACTTCCACGCCGGGTCGAGGACCTTCGCCGGCAGCGCCTTGCCGGAGTCCGCCTCCAGCTGCTTGTTCGCCGCCGCCTTCGCCGCCTCCGGATTGGCGTTGATCCACTTGTTGGCCTCGACCGAGGCTTTCAGCACCGCCTCGACCGCCTTCGGGTGCTCCTTCAGGAAGGCCTGCCGCACGATGATGTTCGTGATCACGAACTTCTTGTCCGGCCACAGCGACGACTCGTCCAGCAGCACCTTGCCGCCCTCGGCGACCAGCTTGGACGCGGTCGGCTCCGGCACCCAGGCGCCGTCGACCGACCCGGCCTTGAAGGCGTCCGGGGTCACCTTGTTGTCGCTGCGGACGACGGTGACGTCACCCTTGCCGCTCTGCGCGTCGACCTTCCAGCCCTGCTCCGCGGCCCAGTTGAGGAACGCCACGTCCTGCGTGTTGCCCAGCTGGGGGGTGGCGATCCTCTTGCCCTTGACGTCCTTGAGGGACGAGATCTTCTTCGGGTTGACGACCAGCTTCACACCGCCGGACGCCGAACCGCCGATGATCTTCAGGCTCTTGCCCTTCGACTTGGTGTAGCCGTTGATCGCGGGGGAGGGGCCGATCCAGCCGATGTCGATGGAACCGGAGTTGAGGGCCTCGATCTCGGACGGCCCGGCGTTGAAGGTGGCGTAGTCCGCCTTGGTGGCGCCCAGCTCCTTCTGGAAGAAGCCCTTCTGGTTGGCGACCAGCGCGGTGGCGTGCGTCAGGTTGCCGAAGTACCCGATCTTGACGGAGTCGAGTCCGTCGATCTTCTTGGCGCCGGCGGCGACCTTCGCGGTGTCGTCGCTCTTGGACTCGGAGCCGTAACCGCAGGCGGCGAGCGAGAGCAGGGGAAGGGCGGCGAGCGCGGCTATGCCGCGACGGAACAGCTTCGAGCGGTTGGCAGGCACGGGAGGGGTTCCTCTCGTTGGCCCGGCGGTCACGGTCTCAGGTCGTGGCCGGGAGTTCGGCAAAGGGTCTTCGTCGTGTCCGGGACGACGCCGGGTGGGGGGTGAGGGCGCGCAGGCAGTGCGCGTACGTCAGCACACACATCGCGCCACTCCGCCCTGCCCGCTGCCGAGGGCGCCGCTGCCGACGCGGCCGCCCTCCTTGGCGAACGTCGAGTAGACGTCGGTCGTCCTCATGATCAGAAGTCCCAGCCGTCGTCTTCGGACTCGTCCTTGACCGGCTCGGGGGTGGCGAACGACTCGCCGACCATGCCCGCGGTGAGCGTGGTTCCGTCGCTCGGGTCGATCAGGATGAAGGAGCCCGTGCGCCGCGAGTCGGCGTAGGAGTCCACCGGCAGTGGCTCGGCGGTACGGATCTTCACCCGGCCGATGTCGTTGGCGACGAGCTGTCCCGGGTGCGGGTGCAGGGACAGGTCGTCCAGCGTGAGCCGGGAGGGGATGTCCTTCACGATCGCCTTGACCGTGCGGGTGCCGTGCTTGAGCAGCACCCGGTGGCCGACGGTCAGCGGAGCGTCGGCCACGTGGCAGACGGTCGCCTCCACGTCCTGCGTGGTGGCCGGCGCGTCCTTCGTCGGCACGATCAGGTCACCGCGCGAGACGTCGATGTCGTCCTGGAGCAGGATCGTCACCGACTGCGTCGTCCACGCCACGTCCACCGGCTCGCCCAGCAGGTCGATGCCGGAGATCCGCGTCGTCCGCCCGGACGGCAGGACCGTGACCTCCTCGCCGACCCGGAAGGTGCCCGCCGCGATCTGGCCCGCGTAGCCCCGGTAGTCCGGGTGCTCGGCGGTCTGCGGCCGGATCACGTACTGCACGGGCAGCCGGGCGTGGCAGTGCGCCAGGTCGTGGCTGACCGGCACGGTCTCCAGGTGTTCCAGCACGGTCGGGCCGCCGTACCAGTCCATGTTCGCGCTCGGCTCCACCACGTTGTCACCGGCGAGCGCCGAGATCGGGATCGCGGTGACCTCGGGTACGCCCAGTTCGGTCGCGTACCCCGTGAACTCCTCGGCGATCGCGGCGAACACGGACTCCTCGTAGCCGACGAGATCCATCTTGTTGACCGCGAGGACGACGTGCGGGACCCGCAGCAGGGCCGCGATCGCCGCGTGCCGGCGGGTCTGCTCGACCACGCCGTTGCGGGCGTCGACCAGGATCACGGTCAGCTCGGCGGTGGAGGCACCGGTGACCATGTTGCGGGTGTACTGCACATGGCCCGGCGTGTCGGCCAGGATGAACCGGCGCCGGGGCGTGGCGAAGTAGCGGTAGGCCACGTCGATCGTGATGCCCTGCTCGCGCTCGGCGCGCAGGCCGTCGGTGAGCAGAGCGAGGTCCGGGCCGTCCTGGCCACGGCTCGCGGAGGCCCGCTCCACGGCCTCCAGCTGGTCGGCGAGGACCGACTTGGAGTCGTGCAGGAGGCGTCCGACGAGCGTGGACTTGCCGTCGTCGACGGAGCCGGCGGTGGCGAACCGCAGCAGCGTGGTGGCCGAGAGCGCCTCGGTCGTGGTCGTGCTCATGGCTAGAAGTACCCCTCGCGCTTGCGGTCTTCCATCGCGGCCTCGGACAGCTTGTCGTCGGCACGGGTCGCGCCCCGCTCGGTGAGCCGGGAGGCGGCGATCTCGGCGATCACGGCGTCCAGCGTGGTGGCGTCGGAGTCGACGGCGCCGGTGCAGGACATGTCGCCGACGGTGCGGTAGCGGACCTGGCGCTTCTCCACGGTCTCGCCGTCCTTCGGGCCGCCCCACTCGCCGGCCGTCAGCCACATGCCGTTGCGGGCGAACACCTCACGCTCGTGCGCGAAGTAGATCTGCGGCAGCTCGATGCCCTCACGGTCGATGTACTGCCACACGTCCAGCTCGGTCCAGTTGGACAGCGGGAAGACCCGGACGTGCTCGCCGGGGGCGTGCCGGCCGTTGTACAGGTTCCACAGCTCGGGGCGCTGGCGGCGCGGGTCCCACTGGGAGAACTCGTCGCGCAGGGAGAACACCCGCTCCTTGGCGCGGGCCTTCTCCTCGTCCCGGCGGCCGCCGCCGAAGACCGCGTCGAACTTCTCGCTCTGGATCTTCTCCGTCAGCGGAAGCGTCTGCAGCGGGTTGCGGGTGCCGTCGGCACGCTCCTTGAGCACACCCCGGTCGATGTAGTCCTGGACGGAGGCCACATGGAGGCGCAGCCCATGTGCGGCGACCACACGGTCCCGGTACTCAAGGACCTCCGGGAAGTTGTGTCCTGTGTCCACATGCAGCAGCGAGAAGGGGACCGCCGCCGGGGCGAACGCCTTCAGCGCCAGGTGCAGCATGACGATCGAGTCCTTGCCGCCCGAGAAGAGGATCACCGGGTTCTCGAACTCGCCCGCCACCTCGCGGAAGATGTGCACCGCCTCGGACTCCAGGGCGTCCAGGTGCGACAGGGCGTACGGGCTGTCCGTACCGCCCTCGACCTTGGCCACGGTCGTCATGCCAGTCCCCTCTCGCTCAGCAGGGCGTACACCGACGCCGCGGACTCCTGCACGGTCTGGTGCTGCGACTCGATCCGCAGATCCGGGGTCTCGGGCTCCTCGTAGGGGTCGTCGACCCCGGTGAGCCCGGTCAGTTCGCCCGCGGCCTGCTTGGCGTACAGCCCCTTCACATCGCGCACGCTGCACACGTCGACCGGCGTCGCCACATGGATCTCCAGGTACGACGTCCCGTTCTCCGCGTGCCGCTTGCGTACCGCGTCCCGGCTGTCCGCGTACGGCGCGATCACCGGGACCAGTGCCTTGACGCCGTTGCGGGCGAGCAGCTCAGCGACGAAACCGATGCGCTGCACGTTGGTGTGCCGGTCCTCGCGGGAAAAGCCGAGGCCCGCCGAGATGAACTCGCGGATCTCGTCGCCGTCGAGCACCTCGACCCGGTGGCCCTCGGCACGCAGCCGGCCGGCCAGCTCATGGGCGATGGTGGTCTTGCCGGCGCTCGGCAGACCCGTGAGCCAGACGGTGGCTCCGGTCGTCACGTCGTTCTCCTGAAGATCCTGAAGACTCTGATGGGTCGTCATCCGTGCAGTCCGCACTCGGTCTTGGCGCGGCCCGCCCAGCGGCCGGCGCGCGCGTCCTCGCCCTCGAGGACCCGGCGGGTGCACGGGGCGCAGCCGATGGAGGCGTAGCCGTCCATCAGCAACGGGTTGGTGAGCACGCCGTGCTCGGTGACGTAGGCGTCCACGTCGTCCTGCGTCCAGCGGGCGATCGGGGAGATCTTGACCTTCTGCCGCTTCTCGTCCCAGCCGACGACCGGGGTGTTCGCCCGGGTCGGGGACTCGTCGCGGCGCAGGCCGGTCGCCCACGCCTGGTAGCCCTTCAGCCCCTCTTCGAGCGGCTCGACCTTGCGCAGTGCGCAGCACAGGTCGGGGTCGCGGTCGTGCAGCCTGGGGCCGTACTCCGCGTCCTGCTCGGCGACCGTCTGCTTCGGCGTGAGGGTGATGACGTTGACGTCCATCACCGCCTCGACGGCGTCACGGGTGCCGATGGTCTCCGGGAAGTGGTAGCCGGTGTCGAGGAAGACCACGTCGACGCCCTTGAGCACGCGGGAGGCGAGATGGGCGACCACGGCGTCCTCCATGGACGAGGTGACGCAGAACTTCGCCCCGAAGGTGTCGACCGCCCACTGGAGGATCTCCAGGGCGGAGGCGTCCTCCAGGTCACGGCCCGCCTGCTCGGCGAGCGCCTTCAACTCCTCGGCCGTACGCTGCTGTTCCTGAGCCGTCGTCATATCCCGTCGTCCCCTCCGTTGTCGGCTCGCCGAAGGCCCCGGGCCAGCAGCCCGAGGAACTTCAGCTGGAATGCGCGGTTGCACGCCCCGCATTCCCAGGCGCCATGGCTGCCTTCGAGAGCTTCGCTCGGCCGAAGGTCCTCGTCGCCGCAGTAGGGGCAGTAGAAGGGCGCGGCACGCTCGCTCACGACAGGGCCTCCTCAGAAGCGCGGGAAGCCCAGGTCGCGAACCGCTCGCCGTCCTCGCGCTCCGCCTGGAAGCGCTTGAGGACCCGCTCGATGTAGTCGGGGAGCTCCTCCGCGGTGACCTTCAGACCGCGCACCTTGCGGCCGAAGCCCGCCTCCAGGCCGAGCGCGCCGCCGAGGTGCACCTGGTAGCCCTCGACCTGTTCGCCCTTGTCGTTCAGCACCAGCTGGCCCTTGAGACCGATGTCCGCGACCTGGATACGGGCACAGGCGTTCGGGCAGCCGTTGAGGTTGATCGTGATCGGCTCGTCGAAGTCCGGCAGGCGGCGCTCCAGTTCGTCGATCAGCGTGGAGCCGCGCTGCTTGGTCTCGACGATGGCGAGCTTGCAGAACTCGATGCCGGTGCAGGCCATGGTGCCGCGCCGGAAGGAGGACGGCCGGGCGGTGAGGTCCAGCGCCTGCAGGCCCTCGACCAGCGAGTCCACCCTGTCCTGCTCGACGTCGAGGACGATCATCTTCTGCTCGACGGTGGTACGCACCCGGCCCGAGCCGTGCGCCTCCGCGAGGTCGGCGATCTTCGTCAGCGTGGCGCCGTCGACGCGGCCGACACGCGGGGCGAAACCGACGTAGTAACGGCCGTCCTTCTGCCGGTGCACACCGATGTGGTCGCGCCACTGCTGCGCGGGCTGCTCCGGGGCGGGCCCGTCGGTCAGCCTGCGCTTCAGGTACTCGTCCTCCAGCACCTGACGGAACTTCTCCGCGCCCCAGTCGGCGACGAGGAACTTCAGCCGGGCCCGGTTGCGCAGCCGGCGGTAGCCGTAGTCACGGAAGATCGAGATGACGCCCTCGTAGACGTCCGCGACCTCCTCCAGCGGCACCCAGGCGCCGAGCCGCACGCCCAGCTTGGGGTTGGTGGACAGACCGCCGCCGACCCACAGGTCGAAGCCGGGACCGTGCTCGGGGTGCCGTACGCCGACGAACGCCACGTCGTTGATCTCGTGCACGACGTCCAGCAGCGGCGAGCCCGAGATGGCCGTCTTGAACTTGCGCGGGAGGTTCGAGTACGCCTTGTTGTTCAGGACGCGGCGCTTCATCTCCTCCAGCGCGGGGGTGGCGTCGATGATCTCGTCCTCGGCGATACCGGCGACCGGCGAACCGATCATCACACGCGGGGTGTCACCGCAGGCGGTGACGGTGGACAGGCCCACGCCCTCCAGTCGTTCCCAGATCTCGGGCACGTCCTCGATCCGGATCCAGTGGTACTGCACGTTCTGCCGGTCGGTGATGTCCGCGGTGCCGCGCGCGAACTCCTGGGAGATCTCACCGATCACCCGCAGCTGCCGGGTGGTCAGCGCGCCGCCGTCGATGCGTACCCGCATCATGAAGTAGCGGTCGTCCAGCTCCTCCGGCTCCAGCACCGCGGTCTTGCCGCCGTCGATCCCGGGCTTGCGCTGGGTGTACAGCCCCCACCAGCGCATCCGGCCCCGCAGGTCGCTGGGGTCGATCGAGTCGAAGCCGCGCTTGGAGTAGATCGTCTCAATGCGTGTCCGCACATTGAGACCGTCGTCGTCCTTCTTGACCTGCTCGTTGCCGTTGAGCGGGGTGAAGTGACCCACCGCCCACTGACCCTCACCACGGTGACGGCTCACCTTGCGGCGGGGCGCGGAGGCGGCGGGGTTCGGCGGAGTGGCGGCCATGGTTCTACGTCCTTCGGGACCGGTGGGAATCGGCTCTGACCTGCACAGATGCGCGCACGCGGGCAGGCGTGCGCGGCGTTGCGCAAGGAAAAACAGGTAGGGGGTTCGCGGCGGTGCTGGGGCGGTCAGCTCGCCGGACAGATGGCGCTGGACATGCGGCCGAGGTCGACGTGCCGCCGACTCACCAAGGCAATTCCAGTTCCAGGCATGTCGGAAGCGTGTCACGGCGATCTGGACACAGTCCAGCTTTATCCATCATGCGGACACCCTTGTCCCGGAATGTGGGACAGGGGTGTTGTCGCTCACATGCCGCGCGGGAAGGCTTGTCCCGGCAGGTCAGGCCGGGTATGCGCCGGGCCACGGCCCCGGCGCCGCCACGTCGGGCTCCAGCTCGACCTTCGTGTCGAACAGCTTGAAGCCGCGCCGCGTGTAGTTGTCCATGGCGAACTCGCCGTCCAGGCTGCAGGTGTGCAGCCACACCCGCTTCGTCGGCGTCCGCCCCGGCCACCGCTCGGCGAGGTCCCAGGCGCGGGCCGTACCGTACGACAGCAGATGACCGCCGATGCGCCGGCCCCGGAACGCCGGAAGCAGCCCGAAGTAGACGATCTCGACCACACCCTCGTCCTGCGGGTCCAGCTCCACATAGCCGGCCGGGGTGCCGCGGTCGTAGGCCACCCAGGTCTCCACGCCGGGCCGGTCCAGCTGCTCCTGCCACCGCGCGTACGTCCAGCCCAGCCGGTCGGTCCAGCGGATGTCGCCGCCGACCGAGGCGTACAGGAACCGGCTGAACTCGGGGGAGTGAACCTCGGCGCGGACGATCCGTACATCGCCCTCGGGCGCGCCGGACGGCAGGAGGTCGGCCGGCGAGGTCTGCTCCAGGGACCAGGTGGTGACAGGAACGCTGCTCATGCGGGCCAGGGAACCATCCCACCACCGGGTCTGTCGATCGACCGGGTCACCTGAGGGACGGGTGGGTCATCGCAGGGGCCGGTATGGGGAGTGGCACGGCGAGCGGGTCGCCGCGACGGGCGCTCGGGGAGTGGTTCGCCAGGGGGAGGGACGCGTCGGTCCGGCGGGCGGGTCACGTCGTGGGCCGGTTCGGCGGTGGGGCCGGCCCGGGGGCCGGTGGGGTGACAGGCCCAGTCCAGGGACGTTTGGCGCGTGGGTCGTCCCAGGGTGCGGTTCGGCGGTGCCGTCAGCCCAGGGAGTGGTCCAGTTGTGCCAGGGGCAGGGCGAAGAGCATCCGGTCCGACAGGGACCAGACCTCGCCCGTCTCCTGCCAGTAGGACAAGGAGCCCGCCGCCTCGGCCCAGCAGCGGTGGGAGCCGTCCGCGCCGCAGTGCGCCGCCTTCGCGCCCTCGGCGTCCTGCCGCCACAGCCCGCCGTGTCCGTCCCGTGAGCCGGGCAGGCGTCCCACATACCAGGACGCGTCGTCCGCCCCCGGCTGCCGGTACGACAGCACCCCCCGGATCCCGGCCGCCCGGGTCCGGTACGCCTCCACCGCCGTCACCTGCCCCGCGGCGTCCGTGCCGAGCAGCCCCTCGTGCGCCGCAGACGTGCTGAACGCGTACCGCCACAGCCGGGCGCTCCGGTCACCGTCCGGCGCGGTCCACTCCGCGGCGACCAGGCTGTCCGGCACGGTGCTCCGGTCGAGGGCGAGCGCACCGGGGCAGGGCGGACCGGAACGACCGCAGCGGCCCCCGGTGAAGCGGTACGAGCCGATCGCGGGCATCACATAGCGGTAGCCGTCGGCGGACCAGCCGCCGGGCACCCGGCCGATCGCGGGCCCGTCGACGCCGACGCGCAGGATCCGGTCGAGGTCGTACACATACAGGGCGTCGGCGCCGCCGGTCCTGGCGGTGACCAGCAGCTTGTCCTGGTACCAGACCATCCCGGAGATCCCGGAGGCCAGCCCCCGGTAGTCACGGCCGCCGTCGACCGGCACCACCAGCAGCACCCAGCGGTAGGCGAGGCGCGCGGGGTCGTCGGCGTTCACGAAGGCGACCCTGGCCAGCCCCCGCTCGTCGGACCGGCCGCCGGAGGCGCTGTGGGTCCAGCCGGCGAGCACCACCCGGTGGGTGCCCCAGACACCGTCGTCGTCGGCGTCCCCGGAGGTGGTCAGCGACGCCGGCCGCCAGTCGGTGCCGGCGGAGTCGGCGGGGTCCCAGCAGTAGGCGCGGGTGACGGCGGGGGTGACGGGCAGGGACGCGCGGTCGGCGGAGGAGCAGTCGGCGGACGTGCGCATCGCGCGGTCGGCGCTCGCCAGCACGGCGTCCACGCCGACCGGGCGGCCCATCGAGGCGGAGAGCCGGTCCAGCGTGCCGGCGGGCGTCAGCTGCTCCTGGAGCCGCAGCCGGCCGGTGTCCGCGGGGGAGGAGAGCGGCTTGAGCGCACCGGGACCGTCGGTGACCTCCGCCTGGGAGACGCTGATCAGGGTGGCGGCCGCGGTGAGCGCCAGCGCGGTCCCGGTCAGGACCGCGCGCAGTGCAGCGCCCCGCCTGCGCCGGCGGTGTCTGCCGCGATGCTTCATCTCGTCCCCTTCTCCAGGGCTCCTTCGCCGCCGTGGCGCGCCGGCCGGTGCCGGTCCAACTGTGCCTGATGATCCGTACGTTGACGCGAGAAGCGGCTGGGGAGGCCCTCAGGGGATGCTACGGCAGCAACGGCCCGCGCAGGGCGAAGACCCCGCAAATATGCGGAAGACACGCTCACCGGTCCGCGCCTCCGCCGCACCGCGCGGCCGTCCGTCTCCGCGCGATCGCCGGCGCCGTAGAGGAAGGCAGCAGGTCACGGGGGTCGTCGGGGAGGAGCGCCTCGATCTGCGCGTCCTCGCGAAAACGATACGGCCGGTGCTGCAGGAGTTCCCCACAGTACCGCCGGATCCGGGACATCTCCGCCCGCACCGTCACCGTGCGTGAGGGATCCCCGAACAGATCCTCGGCCAGGGCCGCCGCCCCGCGGCCGGCCCGGTGCGCGGTGAGCAGGTACAGCAACTCGGCATGCCGCAGACTCAGTTCACGCGACCAGGAACCCGCCGCACCGGACACCGCCAGCGTACTGCGGCCCGGCCTGGCCAGATCCAGCACGATCCGCGTGTCCGTGCCGACCGGTTCCTCGGCCGCCCGCAGCAGCCAGCCCCCGGCCAGCGGCTCCACCGCGCACGAACCCAGCGACGGCAGCCACCGGCGGCCCGGCGCCAGCGACTTGGGCAGCGCGATGCGCCGCACGTACGGCATCCCGGACACCGCCGCCGACCAGCCGTCCCGGTCCACCACCAGCGCCCGCCCCGCCATCCGGGCCAGCACCGGCGCCGCGACCGACCGCAGCCGCTCCAGCGAGTCCAGGTGCAGCTCCCGCAGCCGCGCCTCGGCCAGCTTGGCCACCGAGTCCACCCAGGCGAGTGTCGCCGGATGCATGGTCTCCAGCGGGCCGCTGACGTCCACCACACCGATCAGCCGGCCGTCCCGGGGATCGGTGATCGGCGCGCCGGTACAGGTCCAGGAGGCGTGGGAGCGGACGAAGTGCTCGGCGGCGAAGACCTGTACGGGCCGCCGTACGACCGCCGGGGTGCCCACCCCGTTGGTGCCGACGACGTCTTCCCGCCAGTCCGCGCCGAGTTCGAAGCCCAGGCCGTCCGCCTTGCGCAGCACCGGCGCGGCCCCCTCCCGCCACAGCACCCGCCCGTCGGCGTCCGCGACGACCATGATGTGCTGGGCGACGTCGGCGACCGAAAGCAGCCCCTGGCGCAGCACCGGCAGGACGTGCCTGAGCGGTGACTCCTCGCGCCGGCGCCGCACTTCGTCCGAGGACAGCAGCCCGGATCTGAAGTCGTGGTCGGGGTCGACACCGCTGCGCAGCATCCGTCCCCAGGACTGCTCGATCACCGGCCGGGGTGCGATCCTCGTACGCTGACCGGCAAGGGTGGCGTCGCGCACCTCGCTCAGCAGCCGCGCCGCCTGCGGCGCGTCCACGGCGGCCAGACGTGCCACGTTGATCGGCGGGTTCACCACGGGGGCCTCCCGGAAGGGCGTCGAACAGACTTGTCAAGCCGTCCGGGCGGCGGTTTCCGGCCCGGCTGCACCTCTCATACTGCCGCTCGGGCAGGCCGGAGGCACACACTCCGCGCACATGCGCCAACAAGTTGCAACCCCTTGCAACCCTGGTGGACGGCCGGAGGGTGGCCGAGACTTGACCCTGACGCGGCTTTCGCGTCCGCGGGCTTCAACTGGCCCAGGTGGTGGGGGTGGTGCCGTGTCGGCGCAGCACCACCCCTGCCGGGCGTTCGGCCGGGTTCGCCGTGTGCTCGGGGTGGTATGCGCTTTCAGGAACCCGGGTGTGCTCGTTCGACGATCGACGTCAGGTTCAGGCCCGTCGGCAGGGTCCCGAACGACGCTCCGTGGTCGCCGCCCAGGCGGGACGCGCAGAAGGCGTCGGCCACCTCCGGCGGGGCGTGCCGGACCAGGAGGGAGCCCTGGAGCACCAGTGCGAGGCGCTCCACGATCCGTCGTGCGCGGCCCTCGACGGCGTCCAGGTCGGCGAGTTCGGTGAAGAGGTCCTTCACGGCGCGGTCGAGGCGGTGGTCGGCTCCGTGGGCCCGGCCGATCTCGGTCAGGCAGGCGTCGAGTGCGCCCGGCTCGCGCTGCAGCGCCCGGAGCACGTCCAGTGCCTGAACGTTTCCGGCGCCCTCCCAGATCGAGTTCAGCGGCGACTCCCGGACCAGCCGGGGCAGGCCCGACTCCTCGACGTAACCGTTTCCGCCCAGGCACTCCGCGGCCTCGACCGCAACGGGCGCACAGCGCTTGGTGATCCAGAACTTGGCGGCCGGCACCGCCAGCCGCAGAAAGGCGCGCTCCTGTTCGCCGCCGTCGTCGCAGGACGCCGCCAGCCTGAGCGTGAGCGCGGTCGCCGCCTCCGACTCGAGCGCGAGGTCCGCGAGGACGTTCCGCATCAGCGGCTTGTCGATCAGCTTCCCGCCGAACGCCTCCCGGTGGGCGCAGTGGTGCACGGCCTGCGCCACCGCCTGCCGCATCAGGCCCGCCGAGCCCAGCGCGCAGTCCAGCCGGGTCGCCGCGACCATCTCGATGATCGTCCGCACCCCGCGCCCCGCCTCGCCGACCCGGCGCGCCCAGGTGCCGGCGAACTCCACCTCGGCGGAGGCGTTGGACCGGTTGCCGAGCTTGTCCTTCAGCCGCTGGACGAGGAAGACGTTGCGGGAGCCGTCGGGCAGCACACGCGGCACCAGGAAACAGGTCAGGCCCTCCGGGGCCTGGGCCAGCACCAGGAAGGCGTCGGACATCGGCGCCGAGCAGAACCACTTGTGCCCGGTCAGCTCGTACGTGCCCGCCTCCGCGAGCGGCCTGGCCTGCGTGGTGTTCGCGCGGACGTCGCTGCCGCCCTGCTTCTCGGTCATGCCCATACCGAAGAGCGCCCCGGGCTTCTGTTCGGCGGGCCGCAGCTGACGGTCGTAGACCGTGGACGTCAGCCGCGGCTCCCACTCGGCGGCGAGCGCGGGGTCGGTCCGCAGCGCCGGCACCGCCGCGTGGGTCATCGACAGCGGGCAGCAGGTGCCCGCCTCCACCTGCGTCCAGACCATGAAGCCGGCGGCCCGGCGGACATGCCCGGACGGCCGGGTCCAGGCCCCGGTCAGACCCGCCGAGACACCCTTGCCGAGCAGCCGGTGCCAGGCCGGGTGGAAGTCGACCTCGTCGATCCGGTGGCCGTACCGGTCGTGGGTGCGCAGCCGGGGCGGGTGCTCGTTCGCCTGCACCGCCCACTCCTGCAGCTGCGCCGAGCCCGCGGCGCGGCCCAGCGCGGACAGCTCCGACCGCACCTCGTCGAGCACGTCCGGACCGGTGTACCGCTCGACGGCCGCCACGAGGGCCCGGTCGGCGGCGAAGACGTCGTAGCCGACCAGGGGCGGCGGCTGGTTCGTCACGGTGTGGGTGGAGGTGCCTGCCATGATGCGAACCTACCCGGGACGGCGGCGCTGATGGCCTCCAGAGTGGCACAGCGGCCCCGCCGGGCGCTCCGGATGCGCCCACCTGCCCCGGAATCCCGATGCGCCCACCGCCCCGGAAGGTGAGGGCGGTCCCGTGCTGCGGATACCTTTGAGCCGTGCAGCCAGCAAGTGAACCCCCCGAGCAACCCGCCGGTCGCCTCCACCGGGCCCGAGCCCTCTACCGGAACGTCTCCAAGCGCAGGACGGCCTGGCTGCTGCTCAAGGACACCGTCAACTCCTGCATGGAGTACCGCATCCTGGGCCTGGCGGCCGAGGCGGCGTTCTTCACGCTGCTGTCGGTGCCGCCGCTGCTGCTCTGCCTCATCGGGCTGCTCGCCTACGTCGACACCTGGACCGGCGCCCACACCATCAGCAGCCTCGAGACCAACATCCTCGACGCCTCCCGGACGGTTCTGTCCGACAAGGGTGTGAAGGAGATCACCGAGCCGATCCTGCACGACGTGATGAAGGGCCGGCCCGACGTCATCTCGCTCGGCTTCGTCTTCGCCCTCTGGTCGGGATCGCGCGCGGTGAACGTCTTCATCGACACCATCACCGTCATGTACGGCCTCGACGGCGTCCGGGGCATCGTGAAGACGCGGATGATGTCGTTCCTGCTGTTCATCGTGGCGCTGCTGATCGGCTCGGTGGCCCTGCCGCTGATGGTCGCGGGCCCCGACGCGGTGGTGCGGGTGCTGCCCTGGTCGGAGACGGGCGTGCAGGTCCTGTACTGGCCGGTCGTCATCGTCCTGTCCATCGCCTTCCTGACGACCCTCTACCACGTGTCCGTGCCGGTCCGCTCCCCGTGGATCGAGGACGTCCCCGGCGCCCTCGTCGCCCTGGCCATGTGGGTCCTCGGCAGCTTCCTGCTGCGCATCTACCTCGTGCACACCATCGAGGGCGCCACGATCTACGGCTCCCTCGCCGCCTCCGTCGCCGTGCTCCTGTGGATCGGCGTGTCGGCCTTCGCCGTGCTCGTCGGGGCGGCCGTGAACGCCGCCATCGACCGGGTCTGGCCCGCCGCGGCCACGGCCGCCGCCCGCGCCGCGAACGAACGGATGCGCGAGGCCCAGGTCGCCGAGTACGTCGCCCGGGCCGCGGTGGCCCGCGAAGCCGACCCCGACGACCCCGACATGCCCTCCGAGTTCCCCGAGCGCTGGTCCCGCTTCCTGCCCCCGGAGGACGTCACGGCCCGCCTGCGCACCCACGCCAAGCACACCCACCACACCCACCACACCCACAAGACCAACGGCAGGGACCCGAACGAGCACAACGGCCGGCCGCCGCACGAGACCGACGAGCGCCATCCGCACGAGGCCAACGGGGACGGGGGCACGGGGCGGCCGTAGGAGGGACCTGGTGGGCTTGGACCGGACTCGGCCGGAAACCGTCCGGTACCTCCGCTCCCGCCCCGCCGCCACGTGTCCGCCGCGTGGTCTCCACCCAGTGGGTGACGCTGCTTTCCACCCCCTTTCCACCCGGCGCTCCACCCGTGCTCCGATCCGCCCGGCACCGCCTCGGACCTAGCGTTTTCGCGTAGGCCGGCGCCGTCCGGCCGCGGAGGCAGCACGCCGGGCGCGGAGGCGGAGGACATGGTGGATACGGCAGACGCACACAGGGCGGACGGACGGAAAAGGACAGCCGGCACGGCCTACGGTCCGCTGCTGACGATCGCCGTCGACGTCCTCCTGCCGCTCCTCGTCTACTACGCCGCCCGCGGACTCGGCGCCGGCCAGGGCCCGGCGCTGCTGCTCGGCGGCGCGCCACCCGCCCTGCGACTGGTGTCCGGTGCGTTGCGGCGGCGCCGGATCGACGGCGTGGACCTGTTCTTCACGGTGCTGCTGGCCGCCGCCGCGTTCGCCACGCTGCTCGGCGGCAGCACCCGCCTTCTGCTGTTCAAGGACGCCGCACTGTCCCTCGTGGTCGGCGGCTGGATACTCGGAACCGGCTTCACCGGCAGGCCGCTGGCCTTCCAGCTGGGCCAGCGGCTGCACCGAGGCCCTGCGGTCGGGGCACGGGCCGGCATATGGCGGGACTCCGCCGAGTTCCGCCGGGCACTGCGAGCCCTGACCGTGCTCTGGGGCGCCGAGCAGCTGCTCGACGGCGCCCTCGGCACACTGGCCGCCGCCACCCTGCCCACGGACGTCGTGCCGCTGCTCGCCCGGGTCCTCTCGCTCCTTCTGCTCGTCCTGACGGGCGTGGCCACCGCCGCCTGTGCCCGCCGCTTCCGCACCCGCCACGGCCTCCCGCTGTTCGGCGCTCCTGACAGGGGAGCCGGTGTCGGCGACCGCACACAGGCGCGGCAGCCGACGAGGAACGACCGCATACGCACGCCGGCGGCCCCGGAGCCTGCGCCGGCCTCACCCCGGAACGGGCCGGGCCGGAGCCGGAGCTGAACGCGGTCGGGCTGATCGGGGGAGTGGGGCCCGGCGTCGTCGGCGACGTAGGCTGGCTCCCGTGTACAGGGAGCGTGCGTCCCGGCTGACCGGCGCGGTCGTGTGGACGAACATCCCGGACGGGGCCGGGGACGGGCGACCGGTGCTGCCCGACGGCTGCATGGACCTGCTGTGGAGCGAGGGCCGGCTGCTGGTCGCGGGCCCCGACACCCGCCCGTACGTCCCCGGGGGCCGGCCGCGCTCCTGGGCCGGCGTCCGCTTCTTCCCCGGCACCGCTCCCGCCCTGCTCGGCGTGCCCGCGCACGAACTGCGCGATCTGCGTGTCGAGTTGGCCGACCTCTGGCCCGCGGCCCGGGTCAGGCGGCTGCGGGAGAGTGTCGAGGCGGCGCCCGACCCGGCGACGGCACTGGAGGGCATCGCCCTGGACCGGGCGGCATGGACCACGGCACCCGACCCGCTGCTGCACCGGCTGGTGGAGCGGCTGGACGAGGGCCGCCCGGTGTCCGCCACGGCCGCCGAACTGGGCGTCGGCACCCGTACGTTGCACCGCCGCTGCCTCGACGCGTTCGGCTACGGTCCCAAGACCCTGGCCCGCATCCTGCGCCTGCAACGGGCCCTGGCGCTGGCCCGCTCCGGCACGCCGTACGCGGAGACGGCCGTACGCTCCGGGTACGCGGACCAGCCCCACCTCTCGCGCGAGGTACGGGAGTTGACGGGCATGCCGCTCGGGCGGCTACTCGGCGGCGGGTAGCGGGGCGAACAGGTCGACGCCGTTGCCGTCGGGATCGTGCACGGTGGCGTACCGCTGGCCCCAGAACGCGTCCCACGGCTTCAGCTCCCCGTGGTAGCCGGCGTTCACCAGGTCCTCGTACAGGACGTCGACCTCGGCCGGGGACTCGCACCGGAAGGCCAGTCCGACGCGGCCACCGCCGCCCTCGGGCGGCTGCCAGCCGGAGTGGAAGGAGCGGACGGTCTCCTCGGTGTCCAGAGCGAAGACCAGCCCGCCGGGCAGCTCGGCATCGACGTGCGGCTGCCCCTCGGAGCCCTCGGGGAAGACGAGTCCGAGGCGACGGTAGAAGGCGAGCGCGGCGGCCATGTCGGACGTCACCACGCCGATCAGAGCGAATCGTGGAGTCATGCCGTCACCGTAGGCGGGCGGTCACATGCCGGTCTTGAAGGAATCGGACACCCTGTCCAGAGGGCCTCGCGCTCTCCCGCGTCCCCGCGTTCCCCCTCAGCCGAAGGTCACTGGGCCGTTCGGCGTGTCCACGGTGAAGGACAGCGTGGCCGGTCCCGCGGTGAGGGCCAGGCCCGTGTCCAGAGCCGCGAGCGGGCCGCGCAGCTCCTCCGGGTCGGGCACCGTGGCGGAGACCTCCAGCAGCGGGGTGACCGGCAGGCCGGAGGCCGCGGGGTGGCGGGAATCGCCCCAGTCGATCAGAAAGGGGACCAGACCGGAGGGATGCGCATGGCCGCCGTCGGTCAGCCGCCACCGCAGCACGGTGCCGTCCGGGGTCCGCCGGCTCATCGGCTGCGCAGGTCCGGGATCGTAACCCCGTTCACGCGCCGTCGTGATCGCCGCGTCCAGGTCGGGCGGGCTGATCGCCCAGGTCAGCGTGCGCGGCCGGGTCAGCCGGTCGACCCCGAACGGCCGCGGACCGAAGGGCTCGGGCTGCTCGGGGTCGGGGCCGAGGATCTCCAGATAGCTGCGGCCGCCCAGCCCCACCAGATGGTTGCGCGTGCCCAGGCCGGGATGCGCACCGCCGGGCACGGGCGTCACCCCGGTCCGCCGTGCGAAGTCGGCGACCGTCGCCGCCAGATCCGGCGTGGCGAGGACGAGATGGTCCAGGAGCGGGGGAACGGCGTTCATGCCCGGCGAGGCTACGGTCACCGGCCCCGCGCTTCAAGGGAGTTGGCGCGGACGGGGGCGGCTGCGGCCCAGGGCCGGTCGCATGGCCGTGCGCATGCCGCTCTGCACCCGCACCACGGGCTACCGCCACGACTCCATCCCGGACGCAGCCGCCGCCGTGCGCTCGCTCGGCCGGTTCGCCGTCGAGCACACCGAGGACCCCGCGAACCTCGAACGGCCGCCGGCGGGGAGCGGCTCGCACGGTACGTCGGGTCGGGCGACGGGCTTCGCCGAGGCGCACGCGGCGGCCTGCAGCGGGTACGGCCGGCTGTACCACGGCGAGCTCCTCGGCGCCCGTTTCGTACAGTTCGGTTCGTGGGTGTGCGCCGGGGGCTCCGGGTGGTCGGACACCGCGCGCCACGGACCCGTCCCGGTCGGCTCCTGCTCACCGTCGTCCCGCTGCGGTACGGCCACCCTGAGCGCCGGCCGGTGGTCTCCGTGGCGGAGCCGGGGTCGGCCCTCCTCGTCCCAGGTCACCGCCTGGATCGCGGTCTTCCGGCCGAGCGGGCAGCGGGGCCCGTGCGCGGTGAAGCACGGGAAACCGTTTACGTAACGCTCGGCCGGCGTCGGCGGGGTCGGCTAGCCCCGCACCCTCGGCGGCCGCACCGAGTTGCGTACGACGACATGGGTGCCCAGCACCAGGTGCTCGCCGTCGGCGCCCTTCCGGCGGCCCGCGCCGCCCTCGCGCCGGTCCGCCACCGCGCGCAGCGCCACGCGGCCCATCTCCTCGTACGGCACGTGCACGGTGGTCAGTTGGGGAGTCAGCTGCGAGGCGAGGGGGATGTCGTCGTAGCCCACGATCGAGACGTCCTCCGGCACCCGCAGACCGGCCGCGCGCAGGGCCTGCATGGCACCGGCGGCCACCACATCGGTCCCGGCGAGCACCGCGGTGAAGTCCGGCGTCTCGTGCAGGGCGGCCTCGACCGCGTCGTAGCCGTGCGCGTCGTCGTACGGGCCGTGCCGCACCAGACCCGGGTCGAACGGCACGCCGTACGCCTCGAACGCCCGCTGCGCCCCCCTCAACCGGCCCTGGGCTGTGGTGAGTCCGGCCGGTCCGGGCAGCATGAGGACGCGCCGGTGGCCGGCCGACAGCAGATGGCTGGCCATGGCGTAGGCGCCGCCCTCGTTGTCGTAGTCGACCGTCGTGGCCGGGACGTCGCCCTCCAGGGGCGGCCTGCCCACCAGGACGAGATGGGATCCGGCCGCGTCCAGGGAACGGGCGAAGCGGGCCATGCGCAGCTGGTACTCGTCGTAGTCGTACGCGCCGCCGAGCAGCACCACGGCGGCCACGCCCTGCTGCCGCATGAGGTTGACCAGCGCGAGCTCCCGCTCCGGGTCGTCGCCGGTCGTGCCGACCAGTGACAGCCAGCCGCGCAGCGCGGCGGCGCCCTCAACTCCCCTGGCGACGTGGGCGAACGCGGCGCCGGTGATGTTGTTGATGAGGATAGCCACCGTCGGGGTGCCGCCGCCCGCCAGCGAACGGGCGTGGGCGTTGGTGACGTAGTCCAGGTCCCGGACGACCCTCATCACCCGTCGGCGCAGCTCGTCCGAGACCGGGTAGTTGCCCGACAGCACCCGCGAGACGCTCGCCACGGAGACACCGGCGCGCTCCGCCACGTCGCGGATGGTCGCCCGGCCGGCCTCGCTGGGCGCCTTGCGCTGACTCACCGTTGCGGCTCCTTCGACGTCGGGGTGCGTCTCCCACCTGCCCGGGTCCCGCCCGTGCCGGCGCGGAAACCGTATCCCAGGGTTACTCCGGGCCGGCCGGCCTGTGGACAACCGTCCTCGCTCCGGGTCGGCGGGCCTGTGGACAGCCGTCCTGCCGGGGGCATCAGGCGACCCGGGTCAGATCCGCGTGCCGCACCTCGTGCAGCGGAGCAAGGCCCGCGGCCAGCCGCTCCAGCTCCGCCACGACGATCGTGCCGAGGCGTTCCAGCTCGTTGCCGAGCGAGCCCGCGATGTGCGGGGTGAGGAAGACGTTGGGCAGCCGGTACAGGGGGGAACCGGCGGGCAGCGGCTCGGGCTCGGTGACGTCGAGGACGGCGCGCAGACGTCCCGAGACCAGTTCCTCGGTCAGCGCCTCGTGGTCGACCAGTGCACCGCGCGCGGTGTTGATCAGCACACCCCCGTCGCGGAGGAGGGCGAGCCGGGACCTGTCGAGCATGTGATGGGTCTCGGGGATGTCGGGGGCGTGCAGGCTGACGATGTCGCTGCGCCGCAACAGCTCCTCCAGCGACAGTAGTTCGGCACCCAGCGCGGCGGCGTCGGCGGGGCTCACGTAGGGGTCGTGCAGCAGGACCGTCAGGTCGAACGGTCGCAGCAGCTCCATGAGCCGGCGGCCCACGCGGGAGGCGCCGACGACCCCGACGCGGCGGCCGAGGTTTCCGGTGCCCGCGGTCTCGGCGGGGTTCGGCTGGGCATGGGTGCGGCGGTAGCGCTCGCGGTGGTCGAAGGCGTCCTTGCCGACCAGCAGGATCATCGCGAGCGTGTACTCCGCCACCGGCACGGCGTTGCCGGTGACCGCGCTGGACACGGTGACCCCGTGTTTCCACAGGGCCTCGCCGACCAGGGAGCGGACCGAGCCCGCGGCGTGCAGGACGGCACGCAGCTTCGGCACGGTGGTCAGGACGCCGGCGTCCAGGTGCGGACAGCCCCAGCCGGTGATCAGCACCTCGGCCGTGGCCAGGGCGCCGGCCACCGCGGGATCGGCGAAGTCCCGTACGACGAGCTCCGTGTCGATGTCGGCCGTCCGCCGCAGCCGGGCCATGAGCGGCGGGGGGAGGAGCAGCGGCAGGTGTACCGGATCCATCGCGAACACGGCCCGCGGCGGTTGAGGGCTGGGCATGGCTCTCCTGGGAGGGAAGAGGAGGCAAGGGGGTGGAGCTGGTACCTGAATGCTGGGGCGGAAACCGTTTCAGAAAGCGCCTTCTACCGTATGTCTGCCGGGAAGTGGAGGTCAATCGGTACGGGCGGGAAGCGGGAGTCACGGCGTCCCTCTCGCGCTTCCGGCGTGTACGCCGACGTGGTGACGGAGGACGGGATCGTGGATCGCGGAGGAGTGGTTCCCGCTCAGGCGGGGTTGTCGACTCGGCTCCGCCCCCAGTGCCGAAATCGGTTTCTGCGTTTTCGGGACGGTGGACCGGTCGGCTCGGGGGGGCGGGGTCGAGGCGCGGGGCCTGTGCGCCCGCGATACGGCTCAGCCGGCCGTTCCGCCGCGCAGGCCGGGGGTCCGTCCGGCGGCCGGCGGTGCGACGGCTGCGTCCGGTCCGCAGGTCGGCCGGCCGTCGCGCACCTCCAGGCGCGCCGCGCGGACGACCGACCGTGGCCGGACGGATCGTCCCCGTCCGCCGTGAGGTACCACGGCACCGCTTCCGACGCGCCCTGCTCGAGGGCCATGCGTGGTGCCCCCCGGGCTCCTCGGCCGGCAACTGGTCCGGCTCCCGCGCCCAGTTCGTCGGGTCGGCGGACCGGTGGACGGACAGGCTGTGGTCTGTTCCCGCGACCCCCTGGCCCGCAGCACCACCGAGTTCGACGAGGTGAGCATCACCCCCATGTAGACACTCCACGATCGGAGATGCACCGGATGAGCCGCAACAGCTTCCTGACCAACCACAACGACGCCTGCATCACCAACTACTGGGCCAGCTGGGACCTGTGCAACATGGCCTCGGCCATGGCCATCGGGATCCTCACCGACGACACCGCCAAGTACGACCAGGCCGTCACGTACTTCACGTCGCGAAGTACAACATCGGCCAGGACGTCCCCTACATCACCTACACCTGGGGCAGCGGCCAGACCTGCACCCAGCAGTCGCAGATGGTGATCGGCTCCGGCTCCCGCGGACAGGTCCGCCCCGTGTGGGCGATGCTCCACTTCCACTACAACCGCCGTCTGTACCTGGACGACAAGTACATCTCGGCCATGTACTACAACCTCGTCGCCCCCGAGGGCGGCGGCGGTGACTACGGCTCCACCAGCGGCGGCTACGACCAGCTCGGCTTCGGCACCCTGATGTACGCCAAGTGGCCGCCTTACGCAAGGTGGCGGGTTCGTCACCGTCCGTACCGGAGTAGCCCGAACGGCCCTCCCGCGCGCCCGTGCGCCGGAATACCGGACGCTCTTGTGGTGCTCTGATGTTGCACGGTGCACGAGTGCGCGGCGAAGGGCTGGTGGGCGATGACGGCAGACCAGGCGAACCCCGAGGTCAGACCCGAGGTCAGGACGCCGTACGGGGCCGTACGCGGCCGGTACGAGCAGGGCGTCGCGGTGTTCCGGGGCATCCCCTACGCCGCCCCGCCCTTCGGCCCCCGGCGGTTCCGTCCGCCCGAGCCGCCCGAGCCCTGGGACGGGGTGCGCGACGCAGGTGCCTTCGGGCCCACCGCGCCGAAACCGCCGTACTCCGAGGCGTTCGCCCAGTACCTGTCCGACCCGGAGATCCCCGGAGACGACTGCCTCAACCTCAACGTATGGACCCCCGAGCCGGGCCCGGGCACCCGCCTCCCGGTCCTCGTCTGGCTCCACGGCGGCGCCCTGACCAGAGGATCCTCCGCCGTGCCCGTGTACGACGGCGCCGCCTTCGCCCGGGACGGCGTCGTCTTCGTCTCCGTCAACTACCGGCTGGGCGTCGAGGGCTACGGGCTGTTCCCCGACGCGGTCCCCAACCCCGGCCTGCGCGACCAGCTCGCCGCCCTGCGCTGGGTGCACGAGGCGATCGGCGCCTTCGGCGGCGACCCGGACCAGGTCACCCTGTGCGGCCAGTCGGCCGGCGCCATCAGCGCCGGCGCCCTGCTCGCCGCACCCGCGGCCCGGGGCCTGATCCGGCGCGCGGTGCTGCAGAGCGGCCCACCGGAGGCGTCCGAACGGGACAAGGTACGGCGGATGGTGCGCCGCATGGCCACCCGGCTGAAGATCCCCGCCACCGCCGAGGCCTTCGCCGCCGTCGACCGCGACCTGCTGCTGCGCACCCAGGCCGAGGTCGGCCGGCTCAGCAGCCCGGTCCTGGGCGGACCCGCGTTCGGCGTCGTCGTGGACGGCGACCTCGTCCCCCGCGACCCGCTCCAGGCCCTGATCGACGGCGATGCCGCCCCGGGCGTCGACCTCCTGATGGGCTGGACCCGCGACGAGTACCGGCTGTGGCTGGTACCCGGCGGACTGCTGGAACGCGTCGACCGGCTCGGCCCCGTCGCCCTCGCCGGAGCCATGGCCCGCTGCCGCGCCGGCCACGAGGTGCCCCGCGGCTACCGCGCCCTGCACCCCGGCGCCGGCACCGCCGAGATCGTCGGCCAGATGGTCACCGACCACCTGCTGCGCCTCCCGCTGCACCGCCTCGCCGACGCCCGCCCCGGCACGTCCTACCTGTACGAGTTCGCCTGGCCGTCCCGCCTTCCGGACCTCGGCGCCTGCCACGCCCTGGAACTCGGGTTCGTCTTCGACTCCGGTGACCTGCCCGAGTCGAAGAAGCTGGCGGGTGAGGGCGCCCCGCAGGAGCTGGCCGACGCGATGCACACGGCCTGGGTGCGCTTCGCGACGACGGGGGATCCCGGCTGGCAGGGCTGGGACGCGTCCCATCCGGTGCGCATCTTCGGCGAAGGCGAACCGCATGTCGCATACGGCCCACGGGATGCGGAAATCGCTCTCTGGTCGGCCGCCACCACCGTCCCCGAACCCGCCCCCGCCTCGGACATCCGGGCGCCGGGAGCGGAGTGGGCGGCGGCGGTACGGCGCTTGCGGCGCTCGGTGGAAGCCCGGCTCCGGTAATTGCATACCGTCGCCGGTCGCCGGTCGCCGGTCGCCGGTCGCCGGTCCGCCCCGCCTCACCCCCTGACGGCCGCCACCGAATCCCGCACCACCACATGCGTGCCCAGCAGCAGATGCTCGCCGGGGGAGTCCGCGGAGTGGCCCAGGGCGGTGCGCACCGCGAGCCGGCCCAGCTCCTCGTAGGGGACGTGCACCGTCGTCAGCGCCGGACGCAGGTCACGGGCGAACGGTATGTCGTCGTACCCGGCCAGCGACACGTCCCCCGGCACGACCAGTGCCGATGCACGGCTCCCGCGCATGCCCCGCATGCCGTGCGTGCCTCGCGTGCCCGGACATGGGCCGGCCGCGCCGCGGCGGGCTCGGGGGCGACAGGGGGGCCGCTCAGTCCGTGCCCAACGCCTGCCTGATCGACGCGATCGCCTCGGGCCCCACCCGGCAGCACCCCCCGATCAGCTTCGCCCCCGCGTCCCGCCACGTCTTCACCTGGGCGGCGCCGAAGCTCGTCCGCCCCCTCCAGGCGCGCGCCTCGGCGTCCCAGGACTCGCCGCTGTTGGGATAGACCACGACCGGCTTGCCGGTGACCCGCGCCGCGATCTCCACCGCGGGTTCCACGTCCTGCGGAGCACAGCAGTTCACCCCGACGGCGATCACCTCGTCCATGTCGGCGGCCAGGGCGAAGGCTTCCTCCAGCGGCTGTCCGGCCCGCGTGTGCCGACCGTCGACCGTGTACGACAGCCACGCCGGCACCCCCAGCCCGCGCACCGCCCTGAGCAGCGCGGCGCCCTCGTCGGCGTCCGGCACCGTCTCCAGTGCGAGGACGTCCGGCGCGGCGGCGGCCAGCACCTCCGTCCGCGGCCGGTGGAAGCGCTCCAGCTCGTCCACGCTCAGCCCGTACCGGCCCCGGTACTCGGAGCCGTCCGCGAGCATCGCGCCGTACGGCCCGACCGAGGCCGCTACCCACAACGGCCGCTCGACGCCCGCGCCCTCGGCCTGCCGGGCGGCCTCACGGGCGAGGTCCACGCTCAGCGCGAGCAGCCGCGCGGCGTCGTCGTGGCCGATGCCGCGCCGTGCGAAACCCTCGAAGGTGGCCTGGTAGCTGGCGGTGATGGCCACGTCCGCGCCCGCCCGGAAGTAGGAGAGATGCGCCTGTGTCACCGCTTCCGGCCGCTCGGCGAGCAGCCGCGCCGACCACAGCTCGTCGCCGAGGTCGTGCCCGTCCGACTCCAGCTGGTTGGACATGCCGCCGTCGAGCACGACCGTCCCGGCGGCGAGGGCGTCGGCGAGGCTGGGGGAGGTGTTGCTGGTCATGCCACGACGCTAGTCGACGCGGACGGCGCCCCGCGATGAGTCCTCGGGCGTCCGACGGTCGTAGGTCGTACGGTCGATTCCGTCACTGAGGAGGACTTCTCATGCGCAGCGTGACCTATTCGATGAACGTCTCACTGGACGGCTACATCGTCGGACCGGACGGCAACTTCGACTGGACGGCGCCCGACGAGGAGGTCTTTCGCTCCTGGATCGACGAGATCCGGCAGGTCGGCGTCCACCTGTTGGGACGACGGCTGTACGAGACGATGCTGTACTGGGAGACCGCCGACCAGGATCCGTCGCTCGACGCCTCCATGCTCGAGTGGGCCGCGCTCTGGAAGCCGCTTCCGAAGGTGGTGTTCTCCACCACGCTGTCGGCGGTGCAGGGCCATGCCCGCCTGGCCTCCGGCGGCCTGGCGGAGGAGATCGAGCGGTTGCGCGCCGAGCCGGGGGAGGGCGACATCGCGATCGGCGGAGCGACCCTCGCCGCCGAGGCGGCCGCGTCGGACCTGATCGACGAGTACCGGGCCAGGGTCCACCCGGTGCTGGTCGGCGGCGGCATTCCGTTCTTCCCCCGGCACGAGCGCCGGGTGGATCTCGAACTCGTCGAGACCCGCACCTTCAGCTCGAAGGTCGTCCACCTCCGCTACCGCGTGGCGCGCCAGGCGTGTTGACCTGAAGCATTGTTCACATCACGTACGCCTGCAACGGAGGGACGAACCAGCGGTGGACACGCGGAACATGAACCGACCTCAGGCGAGCAGGTCGACGGCGTCGATCGCGGTGCCCGCGCTGAGATAGCCCGTCGTCCCCGAACCGCTCACTATGTCGATCTTCAGCACGTTGTACTTGCTGGTGTCGGTGAGCCAGGCACTGGCCGGGACGCTGTAGCTGAACGTGTAGTTGTTGCCCCGGTAGGAGCCCACCGTGAGGGACCGGGTGCTCGGCTGGGTGGGCGGGGAGGGGATCGCCGAGGTCCAGGTGTCGTTGACGGTGATCTGCGGCCGGCCGTTCGCGTACGCGGTCGTCACGCCGATCCTCAGGGTGTGCGCGGCGGCGGCCTGCGCGGCGGTGAGCCTGAAGTGGACGAGCAGGCCGCTGTTGACGTCCTTCCACAGGTAGCAGGGGAAGGCGGAGGTCTCGGAACCGCTGCCGATCACCACGTTGCCGGTCCAGGAGGCGGCGCGCACGTCCGAGGGATGCGCGTACGTCATCAGCTCGGCGTTCTTGAAGCCGCTCGGCGTGCCGTCCCAGGCGCCGATCCGCCAGATCGCGCTCGCCTTGGCCGGGTCGTTGGAGGACGGGACGGTGATCGTGTCGAGCGTGGTCGTGGTGCCCGCGGTCACGGTCAGCTGCGTACTGTATACAGCCAACTCGCCCTTGTAGACCGTCAGCGTGTAGGCACCCGGCAGCACGCGGGAGACCGAGAAGTAGCCGTCCGAGGACCGGGCCGCGCCCCAGTACTGCGCCGCCGAGTTCGCCAGCCCGACCGTGTACGCGTACGCCGTGTCCCGCCCCGCGACGCCGACCCCGGCGACCCGGCCCCGGCCGCTGTCGGGGACGTACCCCGTGATGCCCAGTGAGTCCGCCCACGACGTGGTGAGGGTCCCGTGGTGCAGCGCGGACGAGGGCGCGCCACCGTCGGTGAAGGCGATGACGTACGGCCCCTGCAGGCCGTACCGCTCGGGCTCGGTCTGGTTCTCGCCGTAGTAGAGGATCTCGTACAGGCCGCCGCCGTCGGCGCTCTGGTGGCGCAGCAGGGAGCGGTAGAAGGGGCCGCCGGAGGCCTTCTCGTGGTTGCTGCGGACGATCCACAGTCCGACGCTGCCGGTGGTCCAGCCGATGTAGTCGTAGTCGATGACCCGGTGCTTCGCGTAGTGCTTGGAGCGGGTCTGGCCGTCGGACTTGGCGAACACGTCCGAGGCCTCGACGGTGCTGGTGGTGTACGCGTAGGAGTCCGGTTCGTCGTTGAGGAACAGGCCCGCCTTCACGCGCACGATGTACCGGGTGGCGGTGACCGAGGAGTCCGCCTTGTTCGTCCACAGGTAGATGTTGTTCTCGCCGCTGCGGGCCGCGTAGTAGTGCCGCAGGGTGCCGTACGCGACGGATACCAGGATGGTCGACCCGGACTGCTCCAGGGTCACCGTGGAGGTGCCGAGGCCGGATTCGACGTGCGAGTTCTTGCCGCCGTAGCCCTGGTACTCGGTGCCCTTGTACACCAGCGAGGTCAGGTCGCCGTCGGTCTTGCTGACCTTGAAGACGAGGTCGGCGCCGGTGTCGACGACGTAGTTCGAGCCGTCGTCGCTCCAGCCGAACCCGGCCGCCGCCGCGGAGCCGGCGAGCGGGCCGGCGAGGGCCGCCGAGGCGGTGGCGGCGGCGGAGCCGAGGACGAAGGCGCGGCGGCGGACCGTTCTGCTTCCGGACCCGTACATGGGGGCTCCTTCGCAAGTGTGGGGGTGCGGGTGTTGGCAGGGTGACAGTTGAAGGGAATTCGCGAAAGGGCTTGTGTATGTGGGTACTTGGCAGTCCAGCGAATTCAGGCCTAGGTCTAGAAAGCGCCTGCTCGAACAGGTGCGGTCTCGGGTCGGCCGATGTCGATCGACGGAGGAGCCGCCCATGAGACCTGTCGGAACCGCCGTGCTGGTGGCGGCGGCCCTCGGCGCCACGCTGACCGCGACCCCCGCCCAGGCCCACGGCGCCCGGCCCCCCGGCATCGAGAACTGCACCGCGACCGCCTGCCACTTCGACGTCCCTCCGGGCACCTACGACGTGACGGTCCGGCTCGGCGGCGAGACGGCGTCCAGCGCCGGCGTCTCGGGGGAGCCCCGACGCTCGCTGCTCCCGGAGACCGCCGTCCCGGCCGGCGAACACCTCACCCGCAGCTTCACCGTGAACGTCCGCACGCCCGAGGGCGAGCCGACCGGCCCCGAGGGAAGCCCCGGCCTGGACCTGACGCTCGGCGGCTCCGCCCCCGCCCTCGCCGGCATCCGGATCACCCCGGCCGGGCACGCCCGCCAGATCATCCTGATCGGCGACTCCACCGTGTGCGACCAGCCCGCCCACCCCTACTCCGGGTGGGGCCAGCAGCTGCCGCAGTACCTGCGCAGAGGCCTGTCCGTCGCCAACTGCGCGGACGCCGGCGAGAGTACGGTGACCTACCTGGCGGATCCGCGGCTGTGGGCCGCCGTGCGGCCGCTGATCCACCCCGGGGACCTCGTGCTGGTCCAGCTCGCCCACAACGACAAGACCACCGACGAGGCCACCTACCGGGCCAACCTGGAGACCCTGGTCGCGGGTATCCGGGACAAGGGCGGCGAGCCGGTGCTCGTCCCCCCGGTCGTCCGCCGCTGGTTCAACGCCGACGGCACTCTGGACAACAACACCGCCCTGCTGGTCAACGGCCTCGGCGTCGACCTCCCGGCGGTGGTGCGCTCCGTCGCCGCCGCCGAACACGTCCCGCTGATCGACCTCACCGCGAGGACCAAGGCGCTGGTGGAGTCCCTCGGCCCGGAGGGCTCCAAGGCGATCTACCTCTACAACGAGAAGCACGACAACACGCACACCTCCGTGCACGGCGCCACCGCCTACGCCGGCCTGGTCCGCGACGGACTCCTCGCCCTGCATCTGGTGCCCGAGGGCGCCGTGCGGGTGGGATGAATCCCTGGGGCGCCCCGACCGGAACCGGGGCGCCCCAGGCCCTGTCGCCACACTCCCGCCTGCCCCGCCAGGAAGGAAAGGCCCCGTGATCGAACTGCCCGCCGACGACCGCGTGTCGAGCCCGTACACCGGATACACCCGCGCCCACTGGGAGGCCGCCGCCGACGCCCTGCTGGCCGCCGTCGAGCCCTGCGCCACCCCCGACCGCGCCCTCTACCACCTCCCCGGCGACCACGTGAGCCATGCCGGGCACCTGTCCGACGGCCTGGAGGGATTCGCCCGGACCCTGCTGCTGGCCGCCTTCCGCCGCGACGAGGCCGCCCTCGGCCGCTATGCCGACGGTCTCGCCACGGGTCCCGGCGGGGTCTGGCCGCGCATCGAGGACCACAGCCAGCCACTCGTCGAGGCCGCTTCCGTGGCGCTCGCCCTGCGGCTGACCCGGCCGCTGCTGTGGGACCGGCTCGACGACTCCGTACGGCAGCGCACCGCCGACTGGCTGGCGGACGCGCTCGGCGCCGAACCCTGGCCGTGCAACTGGGAGTTGTTCCCCGTCACCGTCGGCGGCTTCCTGGCGGAGATCGGCCACCGGCCGGAGGCGGCGCGCAAGGCGATCGACCGCGGCCTGGAACGGATCGAGGGCTGGTACCTCGGCGACGGCTGGTACACCGACGGCGACGGCCGGAAGTTCGACTACTACAACGGCTGGGCCATGCACCTGTACCCGGTCCTGCACGCCTGGCTGGCGGACGACGGTGAACTGCTCTCTGTGTACGGTCGACGGTTGTCGCGCCACCTGGCCGACTACTCCCGCCTGTTCGGCGGCGACGGCGCCCCCCTCCGCCAGGGCCGCTCCCTCACCTACCGCTTCGCGACGACCGCCCCGCTCTGGCTCGGCGCACTGATCGGGCAGTCCCCGCTGACCCCCGGCGAGACACGGCGTCTGGCCTCCGGCGCGCTGCGGTACTTCCTCGACGGCGGCGCGGTCGACGAGCGCGGCCTGCTCCCGCTGGGCTGGCTCGGCCCCGACGAGTCGCTCGTGCAGAGCTACTCGGGACCGGCCTCTCCGTACTGGGCCGGCAAGGGGTTTCTCGGTCTGTTGCTGCCTGCGGAGCACGAGGCGTGGACGGCGAGGGAAGAGCCGGGCCCGGCCGACCGCGCCGACGAGGTACGGCCCGTTCCCGCCCCCAACTGGCTGCTGCAGAGCACCCGTTCGGACGGGGTGGTCCGGCTGCACAACCACGGCAGCGAGGACGTCCGCTACGACCCCTACTACACCCGGCTCGCCTACTCGACCGCGACCGTGCCCGACCACGTGTCGTACGACAACAGTGTGATCGTCGGCGGCGATCCGAGCCGCACCGGGATCGAGCCGCTCGGCACGGGTGAGGGGTGGATCGCCTCCCGGCACACCGTGGCGGGCGGGATCACCGTCACCAGCCTGGTGCTGGCCGAGGGCGCGGTGGAGGTACGCGCCCATCTCGTCGCCGGGGCCGAGCCGGGCACACCGGTGCGGATCACGGGATGGCCGGCCCCCGACGGGCTGCGCGCCGAACTCCTGCCGGTCTCCGGCCTGTCGGAGGAGCTGACGGGGGAGACCGGGCCGGGCGGGGCCGCGCTGTTCGTGGCCCTCGCCCGGCTCACCGGCGAGCCGGACCCCCAGCCCCTCACCGAGTTGGTGTCGGTGCGGGTGGGGGAGGAGCACGAGGTGGACGTCCGATGGGTGTCCGGCTCCACGAAGCGTTTCGTGTTCAGGGCTTCAGGCGGGCGATCCGCAGGCTCGTCGTGGTCGGTGGCGCCCCGGTGAGCGGTCCGGCGCGGGCCGGGGTGACGGGCGCGTAGGCCCAGGTGGGGGTGGGGTCCCAGAGCACGGCGAGGTCACCGGTGATCCGCGCGCTCATCATCTTGTCGGCACCCACGAACCGCCCGTTGCCGCGCGGACGCGGCGGTGACCCGAGGTGCCTCGTGCGTGTGTCATGCCCTGGGGTTGCCGCCGGGGAGGAATGGGTTGCCACGGTTCGGCGGGCACCGAAACGACCCGCGCCTAGCGTGGCCGTATGACTGCGGAGCCCACCGTGACGACGTTCGCCGCACTCCACCACCGGCCCGGCGCGCCGCTGCTGCTGCCGGGCGCCTGGGACCACGCCTCGGCGGCCGCGCTCGCCGCCCGGGGTTTCCCGGCGATCGGCATCAGTAGCCTGGCCGTGGCGGCGGCCGCCGGACTGCCCGACGGCGAGGGCGCGAGCCGGGAGCAGACCCTGGCGCTCGCCCTGATCCTCGGCTCGGGGCCCTGGCTGCTCTCGGTCGACGCCGAGGACGGGTTCAGCCCCGATCCCGGCGAAGTGGCCCGGCTGGCACAGGAGTTGTGGGCCGTGGGGGCGGTCGGGGTCAATCTGGAGGACGGGCTGGGGCCGACCGATCGGCACGCGGCGAAGATCGCCGCCGTGAAGGCCGCCGTACCCGGCATGTTCGTCAATGCCCGTACCGACACGTACTGGTCCGGTGATGG
Organism: Streptomyces sp. NPDC001852; assembly: GCF_042891825.1. Taxonomy (NCBI): domain Bacteria; kingdom Bacillati; phylum Actinomycetota; class Actinomycetes; order Kitasatosporales; family Streptomycetaceae; genus Streptomyces; species Streptomyces sp. NPDC001852. The sequence goes on along the minus strand of NZ_JBIATN010000012.1, from coordinate 168,336 downwards.
CGACGAGCGGGAGACGCTGCGGAGGCTCGACGCCTACCAACAGGCCGGTGCCGACGGGGTGTTCGTCCCCGGACTGACCGACACCCGGCGGATCGCGGCCCTCGTCCGGCACCTGGAGGTCCCCCTCAACATCCTCTTCTCGCCCACCGGACCCGGCGTCGCCCACCTCGCCGACCTCGGCGTCCAACGCGTCAGCCTCGGCTCGCTGCTCTACCGGCGGGCGTTGGGTGCGGCCGTGGAGGCGATGGCCGCCGTGGCGGCGCGACGTGCGCCGGAGGGTACGACCCCGTCGTACGGGGAGGTGCAGGCGCTGACCCACCTGGGCGGCGCGGACTTCCAGTAAGGGTTTGACGAAGTGCTGTCGGATGTCTTGACAGTGCCGGGCGGCTGCGGCGAGGCTCTCGCCCGAAAGGTGATCGTCCCGACGTGACAGCACGTCGGAGGCACATGGTGCGCTCTGCCCGGGCGAGCAGCCCTGAGCCGCCCATGCCCACGGCCCGGCACGAGAACCGGCCCCGCCGGCGCCCGCGGAGACCCCGTCGGCGTCCGCGGAGATCTCGCCGGACGCTCGCCTCCGCACGCCGCCCCCGGCCCGCCGCCCCAGACCCGCGACAGGAAGGTCCCCGCACATGTTCCGCTCCGCACGCAGAGCCGCACGACGCGCCACCGGACTCACCCGCACCGTGCTCGCCGCGGCCGTGGCTCTGAGCAGCAGCGCCCTCATCGGGCTGGCCTCCGTCCCCGCATCGGGTGCGGACGGCGCGGCCGCCTCCCTCGTGCCCGCGCGGTTCCACGGTGTCAACTGGGCCGACCCGCGCGACAACTACGCCGACGACCCGGTGGTCCTGTCCGGCCTCAGCCTCTCCGACGACTACGCCACCACGTACGCCAAGGCGAGCCGCGTCATCGCGGGATTCCGCGAGAACCTCCGGGCGAACACGGTCCGGCTGCCGGTCAACCCGTACACCGTCAACGGCACCTACTGGCGCTCCTACCGCGCCGTCATCGACGCCGCCACCGCACACGGCTTCAAGGTCGTCCTCGGCTACTGGGAGGGCACCGGCGCCCAGAAGGACGGCCTCGTCGACAACCTGCCCGACTTCTGGCGCATGTGGGGCACCGTCACCCACGCCTACCAGCGCAACCCGCTGGTCTACTTCGAGCCGATGAACGAGCCGCACGGTTACACCGCGCAGGCGTGGGCCGACCTGGCGGCGCAGTGGATCGGCACCTACCCCTCCGTGCCCCGGAACCGGATCTTCGTCAGCGGCTCCGGCTACAACGACAGCGTCGTCGGCGTCTGCGCGGACCACCGGCTCGACGGCACCTACCTGTCCCTGCACCACTACGGCTTCTGGAAGCAGAGCGCCACGTACGACGAGTGGGTCACCGACCTCAAGGCCCGCATCGGCAACTGCTCCTCCCGCACCGTCGCCGACGAGTTCGGCGCCCCCATGACGACCGGGCTGAACTACGACCAGCCCGCGTCGGCCTCCAGCGACCCCAACTCGGTCGCCTTCGTCCAGGCCGACACCGACACGTTCCGGGCCCTGCACATGGGCGCGGTCTACTGGCCTGGCCTGCGCACCGGCGACACCTACAGCATCCAGACCCTCACCGGCAGCGGCACCCACCTGGGCCTGGCCACCACCAACGCCTCCGGCGCGGACCGCCTCGCCTGGGCCTGGGGCCAGGGACACCCCGCGACCGAGGGGTGAGTTCAGCCGGTGCCGGCGTCCTCCCGGGCCGTCTGGCGCGGCCAGTGCTCCAGGGCCAGGTGCAGGGCTTCCACCGCCTTGTCCCAGGAGGCCTGTACGTCCCGGTCGGCGCCGAAGCCGCCGGAGGACTCCAGGGCGCAGTAGCCGTGGAAGGTGCTGCGCAGCAGGCGTACGGCGTCGGTCAGGTCGGGCTCGTCCAGGCCGTAGGCGCGCAGCATGCCGTAGGTGATCTCGGCGGTGCGGCGCATCGCCGGAGAGTCGGCGACCAGCGACTGGTCGATACGGATCTGGGTGGCCGCGTACCGGCCGGGGTGCTCCAGCGCGTAGGCCCGGTAGGCGCCGGCGAAGGCGGCCAGCGCCTCCTTGCCCGCGCGGCCCGCCACGGCCGGTGCGATCCGGTCGATCAACTCGCCGCCGGCGTACAGCGCGAGCCGGGTGCGCAGGTCTTCCAGGCCCCGCACATGCGAGTACAGGCTCGCATCCTTCACGCCGAAACGGCGGGCCAGCGCGGACAGGGTGACGTTCGCGAAGCCCGCCTCGTCGGCCACTTCGGCCGCCGCCGCGACCAGCCGTTCGACGGTGAGTCCGGCACGGGCCATCAGCGCGCGCCGTCGGCGGCGAACGCCACGAACTCCGTCCCGGAGACCGGGGAGAGGGTGAACTGCGCGCCGGTGGTGAACCGGACCAGTTCGGTGGTGCTCATGGCGCTCCTCGCATCCGCTCCAGCAGGCTCCGGGAATCTTCCGGGGCCAGAACCCGTGAGCGAAGTTTTGCATACCGCATGGGGACCACACTGATCGTCTTCGGATGGGTGTGGAACTCCGCCCCGGCTGCTGCACAGCGCCCGCGAGGGGCTCGCCCGTCTGCTGCGGCATCCCGTGCTGCGGGCCGCGCTCGGCTGCGCCGCCACCGTCAACTACCTGCTGCGGTCACCGGTCCCGGTCACCCGCACCCTGCGAACGGCTGATTCCGTACCGGCCCGCCCAGGTGCGGCGGCCTAGGCTGGGCAGACGCCGAAAGGGGGGAACGGTGGGACACGAGACACGCAAGGGGAGCGGCCGCAGTACCGAGGGCGACCGCGAGGACGGCGCCCGACCCCTGTGGCGGCAGCGGGACTTCGCCGTCTTCTGGGGTGCCCAGACCCTCTCCGTCCTCGGCGACTCCTTCGCCCTGATCGCGCTGCCCCTGCTGGTGCTCGAGGCCACCGGATCCGTGGCGAGGATGGGACTGCTCACCGCTGTGGGCGGGGCCGCCGCCGTACTCGCCGCCGTGTTCGCGGGCACCGTGGCCGACCGCGTGGACCGGTGCCGGCTCCTCATCACGTGCGACCTCGTCCGTATGGCCCTGTACGGCCTGATCCCGCTGGTGTGGGCCTTCGGCCCCCGCATCTGGCTGCTGTACGCGGTGCTGCCGGTCTGCGAGGCCGTCGGCATGTTCTTCGCCGTCGGCTATGTCACCGTGGTCCGCGGGCTCGTCGGCACCGCCCGGCTCACCGAGGCCAACGGCCGGCTGAACGCCACCGCCGCGGCGGCCGGAGTGCTCGGACCGGCGGGCGCGGGGCTGGTCGCCGCCTGGGCCGGGCCGGTCGCCGCCGTCGCCGTCGACGCGGCCAGCTTCGCCGCCTCCGCCGCGTGCATGCGCTGGGTACGACTGCGCCCCCGGGCCGGCGACGACACTCCCGCCCCCGGCCGCAGCACCGTACGGCAGGACCTGCGCACCGGCGTCGCCTTCCTGTACCGCCACGCCCTGCTGCGCTCGCTGACGGCCCTGCTCTTCGGCTTCAGCTTTCTCACCCTCGGCCTGAACGACCTGGTCATCTACCACCTCAAGCACGACCTCGGCCACGACGACGGCACCGTCGGCACCGTCATGGCCGCCGGCGCGCTCGGCGCCATCGCCGGGTCCCTGCTCGTCGCCGGCCTCCGCCGCCTGTTCGGCTTCGGCACCGCCTGGATCGGCGCGATCGCGCTGTGCGGACTCGCCTGCGCCGGCCTCGGCTGGGTCGGCAGCGTGCCCGCGGTCGCCGTCCTCGCCGCCGTCTTCCTGGCCGGCGTGGGTATCGCGGGCACCTGCTCGATGTCCCTGCGCCAAGAGGTCACCCCCGAGCACCTGCTGGGCCGGGTCACCTCCGTCTACTGGACCCTGCAGTACTCCGCCGCCCCCGCCGGCGCAGCCCTCCTCACCTGGGCCGCCGGACGCTGGGGCACCACACCGGCTGCCCTGACCGCGGGCACCATGTGTGTCCTGCTCGCCCTCACCGCCCTCCTCACCCCGATACGCACGGCCTGAACCGCGGTCCGCGCCGTTCGCCATGCATCCCGGGCCGCCCTCGGGAGGGCACCCTCGTACGCCCCGCCGGCAGCGTCGCCCCCGAGCATGCCGATGAGGACGAAACCCACACAGGACGCGACCGCGGCCGGCCGGGAGAAGAGCCGGCCGGCCGTGGTGGACCTCAGGACCGTGTCGGTCAACTGGACTCCGGGTCGGGGGCGGTGGAGAACACGAAGGAGAACTCCGCGGGTTCGGCCCGCAGGTGGTACTGGGGCAGCGGGCCCGGGCCGCAGGACTGCGAGCCGATGCCGTGCTGGCCGTGGTCGAGGTTGACCCACACCGTGTCGCCGGGGGTGAGGTCGGTGCGGTGCGCGGCGGCGTCCAGCTGCTCGGTGGTCCAGCGGCGGGCGGTGAGCCAGAAGGCGGGGTCGCCCTCGATGCGCAGGCCGCCGAGCTCGGCCCAGCGGACGTCGACGCGGGCGCCGTTCTCCTGGGGGCGGACGTACGGCGTCTGCATGCCGTCGACGGTGGACTGCCAACGGCCGACCGCCGCCGCCGACCTGGTGTCCGGATACGCCTCGCCGGGACCGCCGCCGTACCACTGCACACGGTCGGCCGCGGACAGTGCGAAGCGGATGCCGAGCCGGGGGAGGGGGACGGCCCAGTCGCCCTCGGGGGTGGTGCATACGGTCAACCGCAGGCGGTCTCCGTCCGATGTCCAGCGGTATACGGTCGACAGCCCCAGCTCCCGTGCGGCCGGCGCCACGCGGGTGCGGACCGTCAGGGTGTGCTCACCGGCCTCCACCGCGTCGAGCCGGTGCCGCATCCGGTGCAGGCCGAGCTGTCGCCACAGCAGGCCGTACCGCAGGTCGGACTGCCAGGGGGCGCCGTCGTCGTTGTCGGTGGTGGCGCGCCACACGTCCAGCCGCAGATCGGAGACCGGCACGCCGCCCACGGCCGTCAGGGCGCCGGTGCGGGCGTCGAAGGTGCCCGGGCCGAGGGTGATCACCCCGTCGCCGGGCGCCGGCCGGGCGGTCGCCGGGACCGTGGGTGCCCGGCGCTCCGACACCGGGACCTGGCCCCAGGCCACGACATGGCCCCTCGGCGCCCAGGCGGTGTCCGCCGCGAGCGCGGCCCGGACCGTCCAGAGGGCCTCGCCGGCCGGCGCCCCGGCCGGCGGCGCGGGCAGCTTGACGTCGGCGCACTCGCCGGGTGCCAGGGCCGGCACCGACAGCGTGCCGGACTCCACCGTCTCCCCGTCGACCTCGTACGACCAGGAGAACACCAGCGCCGACAGGCCGGCGAAGTCCTGCTTGTTGGTGACCCGGACCGTGCCGTCGCCGATGTCGCCGGCGATGCCGACCGGTTCGATCACCTTCTTGAACTCGACCAGGCCGGGGGAGGGCTGCCGGTCCGGGAAGAGCAGGCCGTCGCAGACGAAGTTGCCGTCGTGCAGCTCCTCGCCGAAGTCACCGCCGTAGGCGTGGCCCAGCTCCGGATGGGCGATGCCGTGGTCGATCCACTCCCAGACGAAGGCACCCTGCAGCCGGTCGTACGACTCGAACAGCCGCTGGTAGTCGGCGAGTCCGCCGGGACCGTTGCCCATGGCGTGCGCGTACTCGCAGAGGACGAAGGGCAGCCCGCGCCGCTTGGGGGTGCCGCCGTCCAGGCCCCGGCCGATCTTCTCGACCTCGGCGTGGTCGGCGTACATCCGTGAGTACACATCCGTGTCATGGCAGTTGATGTCACCCTCGTAGTGGAGCAGCCGGGAGGGGTCCCGGCCCTTCATCCACTCGGCCATCGCGGTCAGGCCCCGGCCGGTGCCGGCCTCGTTGCCGAGCGACCAGATGACCACCGACGGGTGGTTCTTGTCCCGTTCGACCATGCGGGCCGCCCGGTCCAGCAGGGCCGGGGTCCAGCGGTCGTCGTCGACGGGGTTGTCCCGCCAGCCCTGCTCGGTGAAGCCGTGGGTCTCCAGGTCGCACTCGTCGATCACCCACAGCCCGTACTCGTCGCACAGGTCGAGGAAGGCGGGGTGCGGCGGGTAGTGGGAGGTGCGGACGGCGTTGACGTTGTGCCGCTTCATCAGCAGGACGTCCTCGCGCATGGTGGCGAGGTCCAGCGCGCGTCCCTTCTCGGGGTGCCACTCGTGCCGGTTGACGCCCTTGAACAGCACCGGCCTGCCGTTGACCTTGATCAGGCCGTCCGCCCGCTCAACGGTACGGAAACCGATGCGCAGCGGCACCCGCTCGCCCTCGGTGGCGAGCGTGCCCTCGTACAGCCTCGGTGCCTCCGCCGACCACGGCTCGACCGGCACGGTGACGCTCTCACCGGTCGCGAGGTCGACACCGAGCTCGGGAACGGTCACCCGGCCGTCCACGTCGGAGTCGACGCGCAGGGTGCCGGTGCCGGCGCGGTGGTCGTAGGAGGCGTGCACGAAGAAGTCGAGGGCGGCGCCCGCCGGGCGGTGCAGCAGGGTGACGTCACGGAAGATGCCCGGCAGCCACCACTGGTCCTGGTCCTCCAGATAGGAGCCCGCCGACCACTGGTGGACGCGGACCGCCAGCACGTTGCCCGCGGGCTTCAGCAGATGGCCGACGGCGAACTCGTGGGGCAGCCGGGACCCCTTGAACTCGCCGAGGTCCGTGCCGTTCAGCCACACCCGGGCGCAGGACTCCACCCCGTCGAAGCGCAGCACCGCGCCCCCGTCCGACGGCCAGTCGTCCGGCAGGTCGAAGAGCCGCAGGTGGTCGCCGGTCGGGTTCTCCGTCGGCACGCGCGGCGGGTCCACCGGGAAGGGGTAGAGGTGGTTGGTGTAGATGGGGGCGCCGTGCCCCTGGAGGACCCAGTGGCCGGGGACCGGGACCTCCGCCCAGTCACCGGCGTCGTACCCCTCCTCGGCGAAGGAGTCGTCCTCGGCGTCGGCCGTCTGCGACAGCCGGAAGCGCCAACTGCCGTTCAGCGACAGGGAGGTGGCGTCCGAGGACGCGTACCAGGCGCGGGGCGGCAGCGCCCCGGAGCCCGGCGAGACGTCCTCGACGTAGTCGGTGACGGTGTGGGTGCTCACAGGCATCGGTCTCCTAGCTCAGCCCTTGATGCCGGTCTGCGCGATTCCCTGCACCAGCCAGCGCTGGAGGAAGAGGAACACGAACAGCAGCGGCAGGATAGAAATCGCGGTCGCCATGAAGATCTGGTGGAAGACGACGGTCTGGTTGGTCATGTACGAGGAGAGCGCCACCTGCACGGTCCACGAGTTCGGGTCCTGCCCGATGACCAGCGGCCACAGGAAGGCGTTCCAGCCGTTGATGAACGTGATCGTCGCGATCGCCGCGAAGAAGTTCAGGGAGTTGGGGACGACGACCCGCCAGTACGCGCCCCAGTAACCGAGCCCGTCCACGCGCGCCGCCTCCTCCAGTTCCTTGGGGAACCCGAGGAAGTACTGCCGGAAGAGGAAGCAGGTGAAACCGCTGAACAGACCCGGAATGATCAGACCCCGGTAGGTGTCCACCCAGCCGAGGGACGACACCAGCACGAAGCTCGGCACGAAGGTCACCGAGGTCGGGACCATCAGGGTGCCCAGCACGACGTAGAAGATCTTGTTGGCGTGCCGGTACGGGATCCGCGCCAGGGCGTAGCCCGCGAGGGAGCACACCAGCAGGATGCCGACGGTCATGGAGACGGCGACCACCATGGAGTTCACCAGCGACCTGCCGAACGGCACCGACGGGTCGTCGAACAGCTCGCCGATGTTGCCCCACTGCAGGTGTGTGGGGAAGAACTCCCAGTGCTGCCCGGTGATCTGGGGGTCGGTGGACAGGGAGTTGCGCAGCAGCACGTAGAACGGGATCAGGAAGAGGAAGGCGGCGACACCGCTCGCGATGTAGAGGCCGGTGTTGCCCATGACCCCGCCCCTGCGTTTCGTGGTCACTTGGAGTCGTCCCCCCTTCCGAAGCCCATGATCTTGCCCTGGAACAGGGTCACGACGACGATCAGCGCGGTCAGGATGACGGCGCCCGCGCTGCCGGCGCCGTAGTCCTGTTCCGTGCCCAGCGCGGTGTAGTAGAGCTCGACCAGCGGCGGCCGGCCCCAGGTCGTCTTGTCGAGCAGGTTGAAGAACTCGTCGAAGGCCTGGTAGGCGGCGATGAGCAGCAGCAGGATCACCGCGGTCGACGTGGCGCGCAGCTGGGGCAGGGTGATGTGCCGGAAGGTCTGCCAGCCCGGCGTGGCGCCGTCGATGGCGGCGGCCTCGTACAGCTCGGCCGGGATGTTCTGCAGCGCGGCCAGGAACAGGATCATGTAGAAACCGGACTGCAGCCACAGCCGTGCCGTGACGATGACCAGCCAGTACCAGGGCGGGCTGGGGCTCGCCAGCCAGGCGATGTTGTCGATTCCGAACCAGCCGAGGACCGTGTTCATCAGGCCGAAGCGCACCCCGCTGAAGAGGGACATCTTCCAGATCAGCGAGGCGGCGACGTAGGAGCACGCGGTCGGCAGGAAGAACACCGACCGGAAGAACGCCCGCATGAACCGCAGCCGGTTCACCAGCAGGGCGAGGCCCAGCGACACCGCCCAGGTGATCGGCACGATGAACGCGGCGAAGACGGTGAAGGTGCCGAGCGAGTGGACGAACTTGGGGTCCGTCAGCATGTACGTGTAGTTGTCGAGGCCGATGAACTTCGACGGGGTGACGGTGAAGCGTGCGTCGAAGAAGCTCAGGTAGACGCTCCAGCCGATCGGCACGTAGATGAAGACCATCAGCCCCGCGAGGAAGGGGCCGATGAAGAGCCAGAAGTTGACGGTGCGGCTGCCCCGCAGACCCCGCCGCGTCCCGGCCGGTGCGGCCTTGGCCGGGGCGGGGCTCGCGAGGCCGCGCTCGGTGGTCGTCGACATGTCGTGGTCCGTCCGCCGGCCTATCCGAAGAGCTTCTTCAGCTCGCGGTTGACGGTCCTGTCGCACTCCTGGAGAGCCTTCTCCGGGTCACCGTCCTTGCGGACGCAGTTGGCGAGGAGATCCCATGTCGCCTGGATCATCGCCTGGGTCCAGCCGATGTTGTCGAAGTGCCCGTAGTCGTTGAAGAGCTTGACGCCCTGCGTCGGGAGACCGGACTTGAGCCTGGTGGCCGTGGCGGCGATCGAGGAGCGCGGCGGGATGTGGAAGCCGTACGAGGTCGCGAAGTCCTCCTGGTACTGCTTCTGGTCGATCCACAGCCACTTGACGTACTCCTTGGCCGCGTCGACGTCGGCGCCCTTGGCGTTGACGAACATGGACCAGCCGCCGTTGTAGACCGAGGGCTTGCCGGAGTCGACGGTCTTCGGGAAGGGGAAGATCCCGAGGTCGTCGCCGAGCGCCTTCTGGAACTGCGGCATGGCCCACATGCCGCAGAACTGGATGGCGCACAGGCCCTGGCTGAGCGAGGAGGGGTCCCAGAAGTCGGTCGGGGCGCCGAGGAGCAGATCGCCGCTGGTGAAGAGCTTGCGCAGCTTCTTCAGGCCCTCGATGACGCCGGGCGTGTGGTAGGCGATCCGGTTCTTGTCGTCGAGGGTGTCGGCGCCCGCGGACCAGATCAGCGGGTTGATGATCGCGTGCAGGTCGTTGCCGAGGTACAGGCCCTTGACCTTGTCGGTGGTGAGCTTGGCGGCGGCCTCGATCAGCTCGTCGAGGGTCTCGGGGACCTTGACGCCGGCCTTCTCGAAGAGGGAGGGCCGGTAGAAGAAGAACTGCGGATCGTCGATCATCCGGATGCCGTAGATCTTGCCGTCCACGGTGTGCGAGGTGATGTCGGCCTGGTTGAAGTCGCTCTTGACCGGAGCGATGAGGTCGGTCAGGTCCGCCACCTGACCGCTCTTGACCATCTGGATCTGCGGGTGGAACTCGAAGACGTCGGGCGCGCTCTTGGTGAGCAGGGTGGCGAAGAGCTTGCTCTCGTAGTCGGCACTGGTGATCCACTGCGTGGTCACGTTCGCCTTCTTGTACGCGGCGGCGTACCGCTTGACGGCCTGCTCCACGCCCGGCTCGCCGTAGGCGTGGAACATCTGGGTGAGCTGCTTGCCCGACCCGCTGCCGCCACGGCCGTTGTTGCTGCCGCACGCGGCGAGCGGTGCGGCGACGGCCAGACCGGCGGCGGCGCGGAGTATCGAACGGCGGTCCCAAGTGCTGTTGCTCGGTGCCGACATGGTGACGTCCTTGTCTGTGGAAGTGCGGGTGCGGCTAAGGCCGGAGCGGGACGTTAACCTTCGGCTAAGGCTTCGGCAAGGGGTTGGACGAAGTCTGTTCGAAGCGTTGCGTTCGGGTCGGTATCCCGAACGGCTCGGTGGGGAAAGGAAGATGAGGGCCGCCGGGTCAGGGAGGCGGCCGGAGGCCCTCGGTCAGGGGGAAGCGGTGGTCACCGCCGGGTCCAGGCCTTGTTCGCGCCGCCGTTGCAGCTGTAGAGGATCACCTTGCTGCCGTCGGCCGTGGCCTGTCCGCCGACGTCGAGGCACCTGCCCGACGCCTCGTTCACGATCTGCCCGTCGGCGTTCGGCAGCCATCGCTGGGTTCCGTCGCCCGTGGCCGTGGCGGTGGCCGCGAGGCGGAGTCGGGCGACACGTGCCTGGACCCTCGGGTCGAAGTGCTGGAGGCGTCGACCCACCAGGCGGCGGACGCGCCGATGTTGTCGATGGTCTGGGCGGCGTGCGGGGAGACCTCGGCGGCGGCCGGGGCGGCGTCGGCGCTCGCGGGCGGGGAGGTGAGGAGGGCTGCGGTGACGGCCAGTGCGGCGGAGACCTCAGCGGCGGACGGGATCTGCCGGTGCGGGGGCGAGGCACGTGCATCCCTTCCGTCGTCATGAAGGCGGTGCGGTACGGCTCCTTGCGTTGCTGCGTGTTGCCGACTGTCGTGCTCATTCCTTTTGCGGGGCGCCCAAGCCGGTGTCGAGGACGCGACCGTGCTCAGCCCTGCGGGCCTCCGCGCGGTCGCGCCCTCGACACCGGCGCGCCCCGCCCCACGGACTGCAGCGCCCCCTCCAGCGCGAACGTGGCCGCGCCCAGGGACACCGGGTCGGTGGGGATCGGGGAGAGGACGATCTCGGTGGCGGCCAGGGGCCGGCGCAGCGCGTGCCGGGCGACGGCCTGGCGGACCTCGTCGAGCAGTGGCTCGCCCAGCCGGGCGGCGACCCAGCTGCTGAGCACGACCACTTCGGGGTTGAGCAGGTTGATCAGGTCGGAGATGCCGGCGCCCAGGTAACGGGCGGTGTCCCGGACGACCTTGAGGGCCACCGGATCACCTGCGGCCACCGCGTCGGCCAGCGCGTCGATGGTGGCCGTCTGGTCCTCGGGGTGCAACAGCGCGGACTGCGGGCTGAGTTCGCGCAGGTTCTGCATGATGCCGGGCGCGCCGACATACGTCTCCACACAGCCGTGGTTGCCGCAGTGGCACAGCCGGCCGTCCAGCACGAGCGTGGTGTGGCCCCACTCGCCTGCGCTGTTGCTCACCCCCCGGTGCGGCCCGCCGCCGAGGGCGAGGCCGGCGCCGACGCCGGTGCCCAGATTGACCACGACCGCGTCGCCGCGGCCCCGCGCGGCCCCGAACCACAGCTCGGCCACCGCACAGGCGCGCAACGGGTTGTCCAGGTACAGGGGGTACGCGATGTGTTCGGCGAGCAGGTCCAGCAACGGTACGTCGTGCCAGTCCCAGTTGGGCGCGTACTCGGCGACGCCGGTGTCCCGGTCCACCTGGCCCGGCACGCTCACGCCGACGCCGAGCACCCGGGCCGCCCCGATACCGGCCTGCGCCACCACCGAGCCGACGGCCGCGGCCACGTGGCCGACCACCTGCTCCGGGCGGCTCTCGCCGGGCCGCATGTCCTCGTCGGCGCGGGCCAGCACGTTCAGCGCCAGGTCGAACAGCTCGACATGGACGTACGTCTCCGCGATGTCGACGCCGATCAACGCGCCCCCCGACGCGTTGACGGCCACCAGGCCCCGGGGCCGGCCGCCGGCGGAGTCCTCGAACCCCACCTCGGTGATCATGCGGAGGTCCAGCAGCTCGCCGACCAGCGTGGCGACCGTGGCCAGGCTCAGTCCGGTGGCGGCGGCGAGTTCCTGCCGGGAGGTGGGAGACTCGGCGATGATCTGGCGCAGCACCTCGTAGCGGTTCGCGGTGCGGATGTCACGTGATGTGCGCTTCAACGCGGCTGCCCCTCCCATCCCGTCCAGCCGGACCGGGCCGGGGCGACACTCGGCACCGGCGCGAGCGCCAGGCTATGGGCTGGGAGGGAGTTTCGACAAGGGGTTAGGAAAGGGGCTGGAGAAAGTCCGCCGACCCTCACCGGTCGGAGAGTCCGAGGAGGTCCCGCAGGAAGGCGTTGGCGAACGTGCCGGACGCGTCCATCTGGCGGGCCAGGGACGCGAAGTCGTGGAACCGCGGATACCGCCCGCGCAGTACGGCCGAGGGGATCCGGAAGACCTTCCCCCAGTGCGGGCGCGGGTCGAACGGGTCCAGCACCTCCTCCAGCCGGCGCACCACCGGCAGCACCGCCGCCTCGTCCCGCACCCAGGTGAAGTGCAGCGCGACCGAATCCCGTCCGTGGGCCGGGCTCAGCCACTGCGTGTCGGCGGCGACCGTACGCACCTCGCAGGTCTGCAGGACGCCGGCGACGGTCTCCCGGACACCGTCGATCGCATGCAGGGCGTCCATCGCCGCCGACCGCGGCAGCAGGTACTCCGACTGGATCTCCTCCCCGCTGCTCGGCGTGAACTCCGCCCGGAAGTGCGGCAGTCGCTCGTGCCACGGCCCCGGCACGCCCAGTTGCCCGGTGCAGTTCCGCGCGGGCATGCCCGGCACCGGGTGCAGCGGCACCTGTGCGGGCGCCGCCCACGGGAAGTCCACCGCCGGGCGGTCCGTGCGCCGCTTGACCCACACCTGCCTGAAGCCCGGCTCGCGCCAGTCCGTGAACAGGCTCACGCTGTACCCCGCGGCCGCCACGGCATCGAAGTCCAGCCCCTCCAGCGGGAGTTCGGTGTAGACCCGCTGCTCCACCTCGAACGCCGGTTCCAGGTCGAGCGTGAGCGCGGTGACGACACCGAGCGCGCCGAGCGAGGTCACGGCGCCGTCGAACCGCCGGTCGTCCCGGCCCGTGGTCCCGCTGTCGCCGCTCGCGACGATCATCTCCACCTCCCGCACCGCCGACGCCAGCGGGGCGTTCTCCACGCCCGAGCCGTGCGTACCGGTCGCCAGTGAACCGGCCACCGAGATGTGCGGCAGGGAGGCCATGTTGGGCAGGGCGAGGCCGTGCGCGTGGACCGTGCGGGCCAGTTCGGCGTAGCGGGCCCAGCCCGACACCCGGACCGTGCGCGCCGCCGTGTCGACGTCGATCTCCCGCGGCAGACCGGCGGTGGACAGCAGCACGCCGTCCGGACCGGGGTCGGCGATCCGGTTGAAGGAGTGCCCGCTGCCCAGCACGCGCACCCGCTCACTCCTCGCCACCAGCGCCGCGAGTGCGTCCACGGTGCGCGGACGGTGGATCTGCCGCGGGGTGTAGCTGATGGTCCGCGCCCAGTTGGTGACCGTCCCGCCGGTCTCGGCCGTCCCTGCCACGGTTGCGTCCCTCCCGGAGAGTGCCTGTGTGCCGACCCTCTCATCCGGAACGGCCGGAGAGGGAGGCGTGCTGCGGATTTCGTTGTTTGAGTCGCGTCGATTGACGTCTCTGAAATATCACTGGCTCCTCTGCTGCGATATCAGTACGGTTCTGCTGCATGACCCAGGAACAGCTTCCCGACCGCCTGCCCGTCACCGACCGCACCCGCCACCGCCGGCTGCGCGAGCAGGGCAGCCTGGAGCGGGCGGAGCTGGAGGCGATCCTCGACGCCGCCTTCGTCTGTCATCTGGGGGTGCTGGTCGAGGGGCGGCCGGTCGTCGTGCCCACGGTGTACGGGCGGGACGAGCGGTGGCTGTATCTGCACGGATCCGTGGCCAGCCGCAGCCTCGCCGGGGACACGCCGGTGTGCGTCACCGTCACCCACGTGGACGGGCTCGTGCTCGCCCGGTCCGTCTTCGAGCACGGCGTGAACTACCGCAGCGCCATGATCCACGGCATGGCCCGCAAGGTCACCGACCCCAAGGAGAAGGTGGAGGGGCTGCGCCGGCTCACCGAGCACTCCGCACCGGGCCAGTGGTCGTACGCCCGCCGCCCCAACCGCAAGGAACTGGCCGCCACCACCCTCCTCGCCCTCTCCCTCCAGGAGGCCTCCGTCAAGATCCGCACCGGTGCCCCGGACGACGGCGACAGCCCCGACGCCGCCCTCGGTCTGTGGGCCGGGGTCCTGCCGCTGACCACGGTCTGGGGCACTCCCGAGCCCGACCCGGCGCTGCCCGCCCGGACCGCCGTACCGGACCACATCGCGCGCCGTGCGGGGACCCGGCACGGCTGAGCCACAGGCGGGGGCATACGGTGTAACTCGTACGCCTGAGCCGGGAGGAGACAGACGGATGGGCAGTCGTACCGCGCTGGTCGAGGATCTGATGGAACGGTTCCCGCACGTGCCACGCGAAGCCGTCTTCAAGGAGGATCTGCTCCGCGGCGGCGTCGCCTTCGACCCGTCCGCCCTCAGCGACAACGAGAGCGGCGAGGTCAAACCCAAGTCGTACTTCATCTTCTCCTTCGACCACGGCACCCTGCCCGAGCTCGGCGAGGCCGCGCTCAGGCGTCCGCCTGAGGAGATCATCCTCACCGGCGGCCCGTACGACCTGCGCCGTACGGTGGTCTCCGTACGGGTGAACCCTGCCTCGCCGTACCGGGTGGCGGCCGACGACGAGGGGCAGCTCGGGCTCTACCTCGACGGGAAGCGGATCGCGGACGTCGGTGTGCCGCCCATGCCGGAGTACTACCGGCACACCCTCTCCAACGGGAAGTCCGTGATGGAGGTGGCCCCGACCATCCAGTGGGGCTACCTGATCTACCTCACCGTCTTCCGGGTCTGCCAGTACTTCGGCGCCAAGGAGGAGTGCCAGTACTGCGACATCAACCACAACTGGCGCCAGCACAAGGCCGCCGGGCGGCCGTACACCGGAGTCAAGGACGTCGAGGAGGTGCTGGAGGCCCTCGAGATCATCGACCGGTACGACACCCAGAAGGCCTCCACCGCCTACACGCTGACCGGCGGCGCCATCACGAAAACGGTTGCCGGGCGGGACGAGGCCGACTTCTACGGCCACTACGCCAAGGCCATCGAGGAGCGCTTCCCGGGCCGCTGGATCGGCAAGGTCGTCGCCCAGGCGCTGCCCAAGGCCGACGTGCAGCGGTTCAAGGACTACGGCGTGCAGATCTACCACCCCAACTTCGAGGTGTGGGACCGCCGGCTCTTCGAGCTGTACTGCCCCGGCAAGGAGCGTTACGTCGGCCGCGACGAGTGGCACAAGCGCATCCTGGACTCCGCCGAGGTGTTCGGCGCGCGCAACGTGATCCCCAACTTCGTGGCCGGCGTGGAGATGGCCGAGCCGTTCGGGTTCACGACGGTGGACGAGGCGATCGCGTCGACCACCGAGGGCCTGCGCTTCTTCATGTCGCACGGCATCACGCCCCGCTTCACCACCTGGTGCCCGGAGCCCACCACCCCGCTCGGCAAGGCCAACCCGCAGGGCGCGCCGCTGGAGTACCACATCCGGCTGCTCCAGGCCTACCGTCAGACGATGGAGGACTTCGGGCTGTCCTCCCCGCCCGGCTACGGCCCGCCCGGACCCGGCCGCGCCGTCTTCTCCGTCAGCTCCTTCATGGACAGCCTGCCCGCGGAGGACCCGGCGGCCGACGCCACCCAGGCCCCGGCCGAGGTGTGATGCCGCGCACCGGACCGACGGGGCGGTGAGCGCAACGGCGCCGGCATCCGTACTGGAGGCCGGAGTTGCGGGCTCGTCGCGTCGCGCATCCGCCCCGACACCATCGGTAACCGGATGTGAACAGGCCGCTTGTCAGTTGTGTCGAGGACGTGAAAGGCTCTGTGTCCTGCCGCGAGGTACCTCGCAACTCCCTTCCTTCTGTGGTGAGTTGCCCTCGCTCGTGGATGCAGGAGTCCCATGCCCGACCTGCCGACCCCCCAGGACGCCACCGAGTCCGCGCTGTTCTCGGAGGGCTGGGACGCGGTGCTCAGTTACGCGGACCTGTGCACCTCCGGCTCGCTGACGGCCCATCAACTGGCGACCGAGGCCTTCACGCTCGGCATGCGCGAGCTCCGCGCCGCCGCGCGCACCCATGTGCGCGGCGCGGGCCGCCGCACCGCACGGCTGCCCACGATCCCGGCACTGCTCACCGCCGTACGCGACACCGCCGCCGCCTGGGAGGCCGACGGACAGGGCCACAGACTCGACCCCGACCTGAGGCTGTGGCTCAACTCCGGCCAGGCCGCCCGCTACACGGGCCCGCCGCTGCAGCGCCCGGTCGCGCTGCGCGGCCTCAGGGACATGCAGGAGGCCGACGCGTCGCTGCTGTGGCTGGCCGAGGTGGAGGCGCTGCCCCTGCCCGCCGTCGCCCGTCGGCTCGGCCTGGACCCGGCCACGGTCGCCGAGGAACTCGACCAGGTGCGCACCCTGTTCCGCGACCGCTGCCACCGCGCCCACCTCGACACCCCGATGGACGCGCAGTGCCGTTCCTACGCCCGTCTGCTGGACGCGGTCACCCGCTCGCCGAGCTCCGACACCCCCGACGACCTCTCCCGGCACCTCGCGACCTGCGTCGGCTGCGCCGAGGCCGCCGCGTGCCTGCGCCTGCACGGCGGCGGGCTGCCCGCCGCGCTGGCCGGCGGGGTCGTCGGCTGGGGCGGCCTCGCCTACCTGGAACGCCGCCGCCGCGCCGCCGAGGTCCGCCTCGGCGCGGGCCGCCCGGCCGATCCCGGCACCGGCGACCCCGAGGAGGACGCGGGCCGCAGCAAGGTCCTGCGCCGCGGCCTGCTCGCCGCCGCCGTGCTGCTGTCGGCACTGGCGCTCGGCGTGTCGATGATGCCGTTCGGCGGCTCCGGCGAAGACAGCGCCGCGCGCGACGACCGGCAGCCGGTCGCCGACCCCAGCGTCTCCCGGACCACCACCCCGCCCGGCCCGCCGACCGCACCCGCCGCCACGCCCTCGCCGCCGCCCACCACCGCCGGCGCCGGCCGTGCGCAGCCCGACCCCGAACCCCAGGGCAGCACCTCCGCGGCCGCCCACCAGCCCACCCCCGTCCGCTCCAGCGCCCCCGCGGCCGGCTGCCGGGTCGCCTACGATCTCGTCGACCAGTGGCCCGACGGCTTCCAGGCCACCGTCACCGTCACCACCGACCGGCCCCTCGACGGCTGGAGCCTGTCCTGGGCCTTCCGCGACGGCCAGCAGGTCGGCCAGATGTGGGACGCCACCGTCCACCAGAGCGGCTCCCGGGTCACCGCGACCGCCGCCGACTACAACAAGGCCGTCGCCGCGCACGGCACGCTGTCCCTGGGGTTCATCGGCACCTGGCAGGGCAGAAACCGGTCACCGTACGGTTTCACGCTCAACGGGGCCGCCTGCACGACCGGCTGAGCCGGGCCTCCGCGCGCGCCGGATGATCGGCGATCAAGCCGCGCTCTAGGTCGCCTGCCTAGCCTCCTGCGGCATGGAGACTGCGAAGATAGGCAACGCGCTGAGCCACTACTACGGCGATGTGCGCCGGGCCATGCGATCGCTGGCGGCGTCCAAGCCGGAAGCCGGCGAGTTCTTCGAGCCCGCCTGGGAGATCCCCGAGCTGTCGGAATCCCTGGAGAGGTACTTCTCCGCCTCGGGCCTCTCCGGCGGCTCGATGGGTGAGTACCACGGCCGTCGGCTCCTTTTCATGAACCTCACCGGCAACCCCCGTACCCACACCACGAAGACCTTCGGTTCGCAGGTCATCGTCGCCCGGGCACTGCGGCACATCGAGACGCACGACGAGCCGGTCCTCCTCGTGACGCCGTCCGCCGCCAACAAGGCCGTCGCCCTGCGCGACGCCGTGCTGCGCGCGTACGAGGCCGGTCTCGCCACCCCCGAGACCCTCCGCGTCACGGCGATCGTGCCGTACTCCTCCCTCATCAAGCTGTGGGACTCCCCCCTGGCCACCGACCCCGCGCTCGCGGCGGCCAACCCCCTGGGCGTCTACCGGGGCGCCGAGCGGGAGGATGTGAAGCGGCTCCTCACCGCGGCGTACCGCACGGTGGCCGACGAGATCAGGGCGGCCACCGGATTCCGCGCCTGGTACACCCTCGACCCGGACAACTACAAGGCGGCGGACGTGGTGCGGGCCTCGTTCGAGCGGGAGTTCTTCGCGCCGGGCGAGCGCACCCGCTGGCACGCGCACGCCGTCTCCAGCGCCTACGGGTTCCTCGGGCACAACCTGGGCACGCAGCTCTCCGGCGGGGAACCGCAGGGCGCCGCGAATCCGGCC
Organism: Streptomyces sp. NPDC001852; assembly: GCF_042891825.1. NCBI lineage: Bacteria > Bacillati > Actinomycetota > Actinomycetes > Kitasatosporales > Streptomycetaceae > Streptomyces > Streptomyces sp. NPDC001852. The sequence goes on along the minus strand of NZ_JBIATN010000012.1, from coordinate 149,955 downwards.
AAGTACCTCCTGGTGCAGCATCTGGAGACCCCGGACCTGGTGATGGCCGTCACCGGGCGGCAGGAGCTTCCCGCCTACGAACGCGACGCGGCCACCGGGCTGCTGCGCCAGCCGGAGCCGGCCGACCCGCGGTTCCCCGCCGTGTGCTACTCGACGAACGAGCGTCTGGAGCGCACCTTCTACACCCGGCTGCCCCCGACCACGCCCGCGGTCACCGAACTGCTGCGGCGCCAGGGCGGCGACGGCATCGTCGTCTCGCTGCCCGAGTGCCTCCAGCGCTACCAGGAGGTCCGCGGCCTCCTCGCGAGCGCCGGCATGACCCGGCTGCCCGAGGACCCCCGCAAGCTGCGCGAGTGGGCCATGGTCATGGCCGTCGTCGGCTCGCTCACCGCCATCGACCGGGGCATCCTGCCCGAGGACGTGGACGTGCTGGTACACGGTTCCGGTGCCTACTCCGAGGGCGAGTTCGAGTCCCCCGACCGCAGTGTCCTGCACGAGGTCACCACCGCCCAGGACGTCGCCGAGGTCCTGCTGGCGGCCGCCAAGGCCTAGGCCCTGCCGTCACGTTCCCTCCCCCAGCCTTCGGCCGGGAGGTGCCCCCACTCGCCGCACCGGGCCCGGGCCCACGTACGTCCAGTACGAGGGCCACGTCGCCCGGCTGCCGGTGCGGACCTCTCCTGATGAATCGAGTCGTGCCTTGAACCTCCGGTCACGCGTCGACGTGCTCCTTGGCTGGACGCGCTGGCGCGCCCCCCATGTCGTCAAGTCCATCCGGTCCCCGCTCTGGAACCGGCTGCGGCTCGCGGTCCACGAGTCGTGCCGTCGCCGGATCCCCGTGGTCAGCGCGTCCGCCGAGGTGGACGGCCGCCGCATGTCGTTCGTGTACGGCGGCTTCGAGGACGGGCTGCGGTACATCCAGCCGTACATCCAGGACTGCCTCTTCGGCCAGGGCCCGGTCGACGTACGGAAGGAGATGCTCACCCGCCGGGAACTGCTGCGGAAGATCGACGCGGAGCAGCCCGACCTGTCGATCGTGGCCGGTGGCTCCCGGTTCGTGGAAAGCACCCCGGCCGAGCGTTCGATCACCATGCCGTTCCGCATCCACCAGGTGGTCGACACGTCGCAAGGATGGCCCGCGGTCCAGCAGAAGATGTCGCGGCGCGAGGTCAAGCGCCACGGCCAGTGGTGCGAGGAGTACGGATACACCAGCGCGCCCACCCGCTCGGCCGACGACTACTTCTGGTTCTACGACCGCATGGTCGTGCCCAGCATGGAGGTCCGGTACGGAAAGCGCGACCGCAGCCTGGGAAAGGAGCAGGGCTACCACATGATCTTCCGGCACGGGATTCTCTTCATGGTGGACTCCCGCACCGGCCGGGTGGCGGGAAGCACCAGTGAACTGGACTCCAGGCGCAGGCTCATCAACGCGCGGCTCATCGGCGTCCGGGACGGCGACCAGGACCTGCGCAAATACGGTGCCCAGAACGCCCTGTACCACTTCATCCTGCGGTGGGCCTGCGAGAACGGCTACGACCGGGTCGACTACCAGGGGTGCGAGCCGTTTCTGCGCAAGGGGACCTTCCAGTACAAGAAGCGCTTCGCCACCCGCGCCGAACTCCCGCCGAACCACTACCGCTTCGTGCGGATGCGCCTGCGCGCGGGTGCCGACTCCCCGCAGCTGCGGCGCTTCCTCGCCGCCAACCCGGTGATGCTCATCGACGCGGAAGGGCGTCTCGGCGCCGGCTACTTCCACGACGACGAACACCGGCCGCGGCTCGACGTGCCGTACCGGTGCGACGGTTTCGAGTTCGAGCAGCTGATCGACATGACGACATTCTTCGGCACGTCCCCCCGGGTCCGGGCACCAGAGCTGGTGCCGGAGTGAACGGCGTCGCGGCCGGTCAGGAAAGGAACATCACGATGACGAAGACGGCGGGGCATCCCGTTCTCACGGCCGCCCGCCCGGTGTCCGGCACCGGGTCCGCGTGCGGGACGTCGGGGGAACTGGTCCAGGGAGTAATCCCGGAGGGCGACTTCATGGTCACCTTCCCGATCGACCTGGAGGTGCACGCCGAGGCACGGACCTCGCCCGCCCCCGGGCTCGAGGTGTGGCCCCAGCACAAGGTGAAGGCACGGTCCGCCGTGCTCTCCCTGCTGCGCATGCTGGGCAAGCGGCCCGGCCCCGGTGAGGGGGTACGGGTCCAGATCTCCTCGCCGATACCGGACGGCAAGGGCATGGCCAGCAGCTCGGCCGACATCGTCGCGGCCTGCCGGGCGGTGGCCGACCTCCACGGCGTCGAGCTCACGGACGAGGTGCTCGCGGCACTGGCGTGCGGCGTGGAGCCGAGCGACGCGGTGATGATCGAGCACCCCGTGGTCTTCGACTTCCTGCGCGGCCGGGTGCTGCGCGATCCCGGGCGGCCGCTTCCGGTCCTGGCGGTCGTCGTCGACCCCGGCGGCAGCGTGGACACCGTCAACTTCCGCCGGCTCCCGTACGACGCGGAGGAACGCGAACTCATCGGACGGGCCCATGACATGGCGGTCGGCGGGCTGCTGACGCAGGACCTGTCGGCGGTCGGGGCCGCCGCCACCATCAGCGCCCGGGTCAACCAGCGGCGCCACCCCAAGAAGGCCCTGGAGCAGCTGCTTCCCGTCGCGCTCGGCCACGGCGGCCACGGGGTCTCCGTCGCCCACAGCGGCACGACCCTCGCGATGCTCTTCGATCCGCACGACACCCGGCGCGCCCACGAAGCGGCGCGGGAGGCGGCTGCGCTCGCACCCACCGCGCAGATCTCGTTCCTCCGCGGCAGGACACCCGTGACGCCGTCCTGACGCCGCACCGACCCGCAGCCACCGGCTACCAGCTACCAGAGAGGACGCTCCATGGCAGGAACCGCGCCGAGGGCCGTCGCCATCGGCGGGATCGGGGCCGACGCCCACTCCGTGGGCCTCACGATTCTCCGGCAGGCCCTGACAGGCAACGGCTACGACGTCCACTTCATGGGCACACAGAACCGGCTCGAGGACTTCTTCGAGGCGTCCGCCCGTGCCGACGTCGTGATGATCTCCTGCATGGACGGCCATCTGCGGCACTATCTGCGGGAGTTCGTGGATCTGCGCCTCAAGTACGCGCACACCGAGGCGCTCTGGTACGCGGGCGGCAACCTCACCCTCGGCGATCCCGAGCGGCTGCGGGCGGACGCCCGGCGCATCGGCTTCCGCCGGGTGTTCCCCAAGTACGTCGACCTGCCCACCGTACTGGCGTGTCTGACCGAGGACCTGGCGGGCCGTCCGCCCCGCCGCGCCGCACCGCCGCCCGCCCCCCGGGTCGGCGCCGGCCCGGGGCCGGTCCCGGTACCGGCGGACCGGCGGCTGCCCGTCGCCGACTTCCTCGCCGAGCGCGAGGAGGTGCTGGAGACCTGGCACACCGGCCAGGGGGCACGGGACCTCGAGGACAACGCCGCGTTCCTGCTCCGGCAGCCGTCGTTCCCCCGGGCGCACCTGCCGTCGCGCGAGCGCACGCTGCCGATGCTGATCCAGCCCCGGTCGGGCGTCGCGCTCGCCGCCGATCAGCGGACCGCCTTCGTGGAGCTGCGCCGGTCGGGTGCCGACGTCCTCTCCTACCAGGTCGACTCGCTCACCCGTAACAACGCCTACGCGATGGCGGCCGACGCGATCGCCGAGAGCAAGGAGCGCGGGACCTCGACGCTCAACGGGTTTCCCATGGTCAACCACGGGGTCGAGGTGCTGCGGCGCATCATCTCCGAGGTCGAGGTGCCCCTGCAGACCAGACACAGCACCCGCGATCCCCGGCTGCTCGCCGAGATCTCCTGCGCGGGCGGCGTCACGGGCTACGAGGGCGGCGCGATCACCTACAACGTCCCGTACTTCAAGGACTACCCGCTCGCCGATTCGCTGCGCCGATGGCAGTACGTCGACCGGCTGTGCGGGCACTACGCGGAGGAGTACGGAGTCGTCATCGACCGGGAGTTCTTCGGGACGCTCACCGCCGTACTGATCCCGCCCAGTCTGGCGATCACGGTCAACCTCGTCGAGGCGATCCTCGCCGCCGGCCAGGGCGTGCGCTCGGTGTCGCTCGGCTACGCGGAGCAGGGCAACCGCTCCCAGGACGTGGCGGCGATCCGGGTGCTGCGCGAGCTCGGCGAGAAGTACCTGGCCAACCTCGGTCACCACGGCGTGCAGATCAACACGGTGTTCCACCAGCACATGGCGGCCTTCCCCCAGGAGCTCGGCCGGGCACGGCAGCTGATCGTGGGATCGGCGGCGTCGGCCCGGCTCTCGGGAGCGTCCCGGCTCATCGTGAAGACGCCCGTGGAGGCGACCAACATCCCCACGGTCGCCGACAACAGGGAAGGTCTCGCGCTGAGCCGGCTGAGCGCGGCGTCGGCGGAGTCGACGCCCCTGGACGAGCGGCGCGTCGACGAGGAGACGACCGTGCTGCGCTCCGAGGTCGAGCAGCTCTTCGAGAGCATCCTGGTGGCCGGGGACGGCAGCCTCACCGAGGGCGTGACCAGGGCCTTCGAGCGCGGATACCTCGATATCCCGTTCGCGCCCAGCCGCTGCAACCGGGGTGCGGTGCTGACCGCGAGGGACGTGGACGGTGCGGTGCGCTTCCTGGACACCGGCCATCTGCAGTTCTCGTCCGACATCGTGGAGTTCCACCGCGAGCGGATGGCCGAACGCAAGCGGTCCTCGACCCCGCCGGTGAGCGACGACTGGCAACTCGTGGAGCTCGATGTCCTTCAACTGCCGTCCGGACGATACAGGAGCTGGCCGTTCGATGTCTGAATCGCCCACCACCCCCCACCGCAGGCTCGGCGTGCTCGGCGGAATGGGCCCCGTGGCCTCCGCCCAGTTCGTCTCCTCCGTCTACGACCACTGCGGCGGCGCACGGGAACAGGACTTCCCCGCGCTGGTACTGCACTCGGAGCCGGCGGTCTCGCCGAGGACCCCGGCGACCATGGACGCCGGCGAGTCGCCCGTGCTGACCCGCATGGTCACCGGCCTGACCAGGCTGGTCGACTGCGGGTGCGAGGACATCGTCATGTGCTGCATGACCTCGCACCATCTGCTGCCGCGCATCAGCCCCGAGCTGAGCGGACGCGTCATCTCCGTCCTCGACGTGGCCGTGGACGAGATCGCGCGGCGCGGCGGCCGCCATCTGCTGCTGTGCTCCACCGACTCCCGCGCCCTGCGCCTGTTCGAGCGCCACCCCCGGTGGGAGCGGGCGGAGCCGCACGTGGTGATGGCCGAAGCAGCGGAGTACCGCACGCTCCAGGACGCCATCCAGGACATCAAGACCAACAAGGGGCCCGACCGGGCCGTGGACTGGATCACCCGTCATCTCAAGGAGACCGGCGCGTCCTCCGTCATCGCCGGATGCAGCGAGATCCACGTCCTCAGCCGACGGTGGGGCCATCTCATCGACGCAGACGTACTCGACCCCTTCGACGTGCTCGCCCGGGCCGCGGCCGACGGGCGTCTCGCCGACTACCGGTACACAGAGAGCGAGAAGCACTGATGGCAGACCGTTTCACGATCAGCCCGGCCGCCGGTGCGGCCCTGCGGGAACGCGCGGTCGCCCCGGACACCGCGCTGGACGCCTGGCCCGCCGACCCGCCGGGCGCGGCAGGCCCCGAGGTGGCGGCCCTCGCGGCCGGCATCATCGAAGCACTGCGCGAAGGACCCGGCTACGCGGTCGTGGAGACCGGAGTGGACGGGCTGGCGGACCACGATCTGTGCACCCTCTACTGGAATCTGTTCACCAGCGTGTTCCGGCCCACCCCGCAGTACCGCACCGGTGAGCTGATCTATCCGGTCGAGGTCAGCCCCGGGCTGCCCGCCGTCAGCCACTACTCGGGGTCGAACCAGGCGGGCGGCTACCACACCGACGGCACCCTGCTGCCCGAACCCCCCGAGGTGGCCTGCCTGTTCGGGCTCTCGGCGGCCGAGGGCGGCGAGACCCTGATCATGGACGGCAACGAGCTCGCCGCACAGCTGGACGCGCTCGACCCGGCCCATCTGCGGGCCCTGACCGAGCCGGTGCACTTCGACGTCAACGGCCAGATCGACGGCCTGGTCACCAAGCGCCAGCCGGTGTTCCGCGCCGCCGCCGACGGGAACGGCTTCGAGCTGCGCTATCTGCGCATGTACATCGAGCAGGGCTACGACAGGGCCGGTGAGCCCCTGCCCGTCGGGCTCACCGCCGCCATGGACGCCTTCGACAAGATCTCCTCGCTGCCGGAGAACCAGACGCCGGTGCTGCTGCGCCGCGGGGTGGCCCTGCTGTGGAACAACCGCCGTATGCTGCACGGCCGCAGGCCCTTCCACGAGCAGGCGTCGTCGCGCCGGCTGCGCAGACTGTACGGGGCGTACGACCCCGCCCGCCGCCCCGGCCACGGCGACGGGAGCCGATGATGCCCGCCGTCGCCCTGAACACGTCCGCCCCCGTGGCCCCCGCCGCCCCGGACGCCCGGACCGGCGCGGTGACCCCGGCCGTCTCCCTCGCCGGGGAACTGCGCCGCGGCGGGTTCGCCCCGTTCCTGGCCACCCCCTGCGGCATCCTCGCCCCGCTGCTCTGCGCGCTTCAGGACGAGGGGCCGCTGATCACGGTCAGCCGCGAGGACAACGCCGTGGGGATGGCCGCGGGGTGTGCCATCGCCGGTGAGGCCCCCGTGGTCCTCATGCAGAACTCCGGTCTCGGCCAGTCGGTCAACGCGCTGGCCTCGCTGGTGGTGCCGTACGCCGTCCCGATGCTCCTGGTGGTGAGTCTGCGGGGCACGGACCTCGACCACACACCGGAGAACACGGTGATGGGCCGCATCACCCAGAGCCTGCTCGACGGCATGGACATCCCCTGGACCCGGCTGGTGCCGGGCGCGGACACGGCAGGGCCCGTCGAGCGGGCCCGCCGCACCGTCCTGGAGGAACGGCGCACGGCCGCCCTGCTCGTCCCACCCGCGCTCTTCGGATGGACACCATGAACAAGACCGAGGCGATCCGGCTCGTCATCGACGGCACCGACACCGAGCCGGTGGTCTTCACCACCGGATACGCCTGCCGGATCGCCCGTCACCACCGGGACCGGGAGAGCCACTTCTACATGACGGGGTCCATGGGGCTCGCCGGTCCCATCGGCGCCGGGATCGCGCACAGCACCGGCCGCCCCACGGTCGTGGTGGACGGTGACGGCAGCCTGCTGATGAACCCGGCCGGGCTGGCCACCGCGGCCGTCACACCGGGACTGCCCCTGCTGCACATCGTGCTGGACGACGCGGCGTACGCCTCCACCGGGGGCCAGCCCACCCAGGCGCCGACCGCCGACTTCTGCGGCCTGGCCAGGAGCTTCGGCTACCGGTCGGTCACCCGGGTGGAAGAGCCGGGCGACCTCTCCGCCGTGCTGGGTGCGCTGCTGTCGGACCTGCGAGGACCCTCCCTCGTGCACTGCGTACTGGGCGAGGCCGACCTTCCGGTGCCCCCGCGGGTGGAGGGCGATCTCGCGGCGCACACCCGGCGGTTCAGCCGCAGCGTGCGGTTCCCGGCCGGGCGGGCCGGCGCCGCATGACCCGCCGGACGCGCCTTCACGTTTCTCATCGAGAGGGAAAGCCATGAGTACCCGTCAGTGGTACGCCGACGGCCGCCTGACATCGCAGCACCGGGTGCCGGTCGACCGGATCCGCCATGAGCTCGGCCGTGCCATGGACGATCTGGACTATCCGACGGAGCCCGCGTCGCTGCGTCCCGTCGTCCTGACGGAGCAGGCCTACGACGCGATCTTCCAGGCCGGCAGCCGCCTGCTCCGGCTGCTGCGCAGGACGCTGATGGAGCGTGCGGACACTCCCGCGGGCCGGATCGCCGCGCTCGGCGCCGACCCCGACGAGTACCCGCTGTGCATCGAGGGGCCTCTGGAGGACCGCTTCGCCACCTGCATGTCCCGGCCGGACGTGGTCATCGACGCCGACGGGCCGAAGTTCGTCGAGTTCAACGTCGGCGGCGGCGTGGGCCGGGTGGTGGACACCACGCTCGCCACGTCCGCCTGGGTCACGGCGTTCGGCGGCCGGGACGCCGCCCCGTTCACCACGCCCGACGCGATGGCGGTCCGTGACGCCTTCTTCCTCCGTACGGCACGGGAGCTGGGGGTGCGTCCCGCGGTGGCCCTGGTCGGCACCGCACGGGACGTCCGGGCCACGACCACCCGCCACTTCGACCTCCAGGTCGACTCCATGCGGCGAAGCGGCCTGGAGGCGGAGTTCTTCGAGCCCGAGGGCCTGCTCCAGGCGCTCCACGGCAACGGTGAGCTGTCCTACCCGCTGGGGCTGCGGTACTTCACCGTCCCGGAGTGGCGCCGGCTCGGCATCGACCTGGCCGAGATCCGGGCCGCGCTGGACGCGGGCTGCCTGCTGCTGGCCACCCAGACCGCGTACATGATCGCCAACAAGAAGGTCATGGGCTGGCTGTCCGAGGGGCGGCCCTGGATGACCGCGGACGACCGCGCGCTGGTCGAGCGCTATCTGCCCTGGACCCGGGTGGTCACCGACCGCAAGGTCGAATGGCGCGGCCGGCAGTGGTCGCTTCCCGCGCTGCTGCTCGGCGAGCGCGAGCGGTTCGTGCTCAAGCTCGGCACCGGCATCAAGGGCGAGGAGGTCCTGATCGGCCGGTTCTGCGAGCGGGCCGAGTGGGAGGCGAAGGTCGCCGAGGCCGTGGCCGGGGGCGATCACATCGCGCAGGAGTTCGTGGAGACGATCCCCTGCCGCATGGAGTTCGCCGACGACCGCGGCCCCGGCTCGTACGAGGCGGACGTCTACCCGGTGTTCGGCCCCTACATCTTCGACGGCCGGGCCGGCGGCCTCGGCGTCAGATACCTGCCCGGCGGACGGCAGGGGATCATCAGCGTCCAGAAGTACGGGGCGCTGCCCTCGGTCGCGGTACGGGGACGGAGCGCCTAGATGTCCGCCCTGCCGTACACCGAGGCCCCCGTCCGTCACCGGCAGGGCGCAGGCGACGAGCGGTACCGCCGTGTCCTGGTCGCGGTCATGTTCTTCGCGGCGATGGGCAACGGCATCCTGCTCACCGCCGGCGTCCTGTACTTCACTCGTTCGGTGCATCTGCCGGTGCAGCAGGTGGGCCTCGGGTTCAGCATCGCCGGGGCCTTCTCCATCGGCGCGACCGTCCTGATCGGTCACCTCGCCGACCGGCTCGGGGCCCGCGCCGTGTGCGCCGTGGTCCTGCTGACCGGAAGCGCGGCCACGGCCGCGTTCGCCTTCACGGAGAGCTTCTGGCCGTTCGTGTGCGTCGCCTGCCTGTCCGGCTCCGCGCGCTCGGCGCTGCCCGCGGCCACCGGGCCCGTCGTACGGCGCTACGGCGGTGAGCGGCCCCAGTCGCTCCGGGCCGTGCTGCGCACGTTCTTCAACCTCGGGGTGTCCATCGGCGCGCTGGTGGCCGGGGTGGCCGTGCAGGCCGACACCCGTACCGCGTATCTGACGGCCGTCTTCGTCGCGGCGGCGTGCTATCTGCTGGCCGCCGCGCTGACGCTGCTCATCCCGCCGCTGCTCCCCGGGCCCGCCGAGGAGGGTCCGCGCTGGGTCGCCCTGCGCGACCGCCCCTATCTCGTACTGACCGGCCTGGTCGGGTCCATGGGCATCCACTACCGCGTACTGAGCGTGGCCTTCCCGCTGTGGCTGGTCAGGTACACATCGGCGCCGGTCGGCCTGGTGACGGTGAGCGTGCTGATCAACACCGCCATCGTGGTGCTCGGCCAGGTCCCCATCAGCCGTGGGGTCGACTCGCCCGCGCGGGCCGGGACCGCGCTGCTCCGGGCCGGACTCACCTTCCTGGTGGCGTGCGGGCTGATGGCGGCCGCGGCGGGTCCCGGTTCCTGGTACGCCGTCGGGCTGCTGTCCCTCGGCGTGGTCGTCTACACGGTGGGTGAGCTGTGGCATTCTGCGGCGGGGACCGAGATCTCGTACCAGCTCGCGGCTCCGCAGGCACAGGGTCAGTACCTCGGAGTCTTCGGTATCGGCATGGGAATCGCCGACGCGATCGGGCCAGTACTCTTGGTAACTCTGTGTATCGGCTGGGGAGTTGCGGGTTGGTTCGTCGTCGGAGGCGCTCTCGCGCTGCTCGGGCTGCTGTCCCCGGCCGCCGTCCGCTGGGCGGAGCGCCATCGCTGATGCCGCACCGACGCCCGGGACCCGGTCCCCACAGAGGTACGACACCGCATTCGCCCGGCGCCCCGGGGCGCCAAGGGCCGTACAGACACCGAGGAACCACCACATGAAGACCGACAACTCTCCGCCGCGCGGCACCCGAGACCTGCTGCCGGGCACGGTGGCCCGCAGGGACCAGGTGCTGGCCACCATCGCCGGTGTGTACCGGCGGTTCGGCTACCAGCGCATCGAGACGCCCGCACTGGAGGACCTCGCCCGGCTGACGGGCGGTCAGGGCGGTGAGAACGAGAAGCTCATCTTCCAGATCCTCCGGCGCGGTCTGCCGGACCGCGTCGAGGCCGGCACCGACCTGGGGTCGCTCACGGACTTCGGCCTCCGCTTCGACCTGACCGTCCCGCTGACCCGCTTCTACGCGGCCAACCACAGTGAACTGCCCTCGCCGTTCCGCTCGTTCCAGTTCGGGCCGGTCTGGCGCGCCGAGCGACCGCAGCGGGGCCGCTACCGGCAGTTCTACCAGTGCGACATCGACATCGTCGGCGAGCCGTCGATGCTCGCCGAGCTGGAGCTGATCGAGGCCACCACCGAGGCCATGTCGGCGGTGGGGCTGACCGGTTCGACGGTCCGCATCTCCGACCGGCGCTTCCTGAGCGCCCTCGCCGCCCAGGCCGGTCTGCCCGAGCAGTCCTGGCCGGAGTTCTTCATCGGCCTGGACAAGCTCGACAAGATCGGATGGGACCGGGTCCGCACGGACCTGACCGAGAACGCGGGGCTGCCTCGGACCGCCGTGGACGCCGCGCTCGGCTGCGTGCAGCAGCTGGAGGGGCTGCCCAGGACCAAGTTCATCGACGCCCTCGCCGACGCACTGCCCACCCTGGGCGAAGAGGTGCTCGACGACCTCACGGTCACCGTGGCCGAACTGGGCGCCCTGTCGGAGAACGCCCCCTGGTCCTGGTCGTTCGACCCCACGCTCGTCCGCGGCCCCGGCTACTACACCGGTCAGGTCTTCGAGGTGGGCCACCCGGACTTCCCCTCGTCGATCGCGGGCGGCGGGCGCTACGACAACCTCATCGGCCGCTCCCTGGGCAGGGACGTACCCGCGTGCGGCTTCTCCATCGGCTTCGAGCGGATCATCGACCTGCTGCGGCTCACCGCCGACGACGACGTCGTCGCGGTGCTGTACGAGACGGACGTCCCGCGCACGGAGGTGCTCGCCGCGGCCCGCCGGCTGCGCGAGGAGGGCAGGAAGGCCGCGGCCGTCCCGCGGGGCGGGAAGTTCGCCGCCCAGCTCCGCCGCCTGGAGCAGTGGGGCTTCTCCGGCTTCGTCCACCTGAAATCCGATGCCGCGGGCGCCTCGGCCGACGCGGACGCGGACGGTACGCGGGCCTCGGCTGTCCGGCCACTCGGCAAGGAGCAGCCCGCGGGCTGACACCCGTACGTCAGAGCAGCCCCGGTCCGCCACATGACACACGGAGGGAAACGGCCATGACAGAGACGGTCGGCCGACAGTCAGTGATACCGCGTCAGGCATTCGGGCCCTGGCCAGGACCGCCGTCCGCCGTCACCCGGTCCGAGGGCGACGGCGCCCGCCCGGGGACCGGCTGGGCCGGACCGGGCGAGGCGCGGCCCGTGGCGCTGCGGCTGAGCGGCGATCTCGACCTGGAGGCCCTGGAAGGCGCCGTACGGGACGTACTCGGCCGCCGGGAGCTGCCGGCCCACGGGGACGGCGCGGGGCACCCGGCGTCCGGCACCGGCGCGTCGCCGGACGGCTCCGCGCTGGTCGCGTCCGTCCCCGTGCCCGGGGCGTCGCCGCCGCACCTGGCCGATGCGGTGGCACGGGAGGCGGGGCGGGCGCTCGATCCGGCCGGGCCGCCGGTCAGGGTCACGGTGTTCGGGGTCGCTCCACGGGACCACGTACTGCTGGTGGTCTGCGACCCGGCGGTGCTCGACGCCCCGTCGGTCCGGCTGCTCCTGGACGAACTGGCCCACGCCTACGGCGTCAGGACCGGCACCCCGGAGCGGCCGGCCGGTCCCGGCGCCCTCGGTGCACCGGGGCTCGCCGCCGCCCGCCCGGCGGTGGACCCGGAGCGGACCCGGCGGGCCGTCTCCTGGTGGACGGAACACCATGCCGGGCTGGAACCGATGCTGGACCTGCCCACCGACCGGCCGCGGCCCGTCGAGTCCGACGCCCCCGTGGCCGCCGACGTCCCCGTCGTGGTGCCCGCGCCGCTGCGGGACCGGGTGGCGGCCCTGGCCGATGAGGCCGGCGCCACGCCGTTCGCCGTTCTGCTCGCCGCCTGGCAGGCCCTGTTCGCCCGCGTGTGCGCGACCGACGACGTGCCCGTGGCGGTGCCCGACCCGGGGCGGCGCCAGCCCGGCGGCGACTCCGCCGTGGGCGCGCTGAGCAGCGACGTCGTGCTGCGCGCCGGTCTCGGCGGCGATCCGTCGGGACGAGACCTCGTCGGGCAGGTCGGCCGCACGCTCCGCGACGCCGCCGAGAACCTGGGGCCGAGCGCCGCCGGCCGGCCCTTCCAGATACGGCTCTCGGTGGACGGGCCACGACCCGCGCCGCCCCGCTTCGGCGAACTCGACGTGACCGACCACGAGTTGGGCGCCCGGACCGCCGTGTGCGAGTGGGACCTGGCGCTGCGGGAGGAGCACAGCGAGCTGCGCGGTCATCTCTCCTACCGTGCCGACCTGTTCACCGAGCGCACCGCCGAGCGCCTCGTCACCTGGTACCTCGCCCTGCTGGCGGGCATGACGGAGCGTCCCGGCGCGCCCGTGGGCTCCGTGCCACTGGAGCCGGTGACCGGGCCGCTGATCGTGGGTCCCGAGCGCGACTACCCCGTTCACCGGCCGCTCCACTCCTTCATCGAGGAACAGACCGACCGGGTCCCCGACCGGCTCGCCGTCGTCGGCCCCGACGGGCAGCTCAGCTACGCCGCCCTGGAGCGGCGCGCGAACAGCATCGCGCATCTGCTGGTCAGGGCCGGGGTCACGGCCGAGCAGCCGGTGGCCGTGCTGCTCGAGCCCAGTGTCGACCTGGTCTGCGCACTGCTGGGCATCCTCAAGGCGGGCGGCGTCTACCTCCCGCTGGACGTCACCTACCCGGCGGCCCGGATCGACGACATGGCAGGGTCGGCCGGGGCACGCACCGTCCTCACCACCCGGGAGTTCGCCCCGGCCGCGGCAGGATCCGGCCGCCGGGTGATCGCCCTGGACGACCCCGCCGAACTCGCCGGGCTGCCGCAGGACCGCCCCGAAGTGCCGGTGGCGGGCGACCAGTTGATGCACATCATCTACACGTCCGGTTCGACCGGACGGGCCAAGGGCGTCGCCGTCGAGCACCGCAGCGTCGTCAACTATGTGCACGCCGTGCTGGAGCGGCTCGGCGATGTGCGGGGGGCGTCCTTCGCCGTGGTGTCGACCCCGGCCGCCGACTTCGGTCTGACCTGCGTGTTCGGTGCGCTCACCACCGGTGGCACGGTGCATCTGATCGCCCGGGAGGTCGCCATGGATCCCCGCGCGTTCTCCGAGTACCTCGCCGAGCGTCCCGTGGACGTGCTCAAGTGCGTACCCAGCCATCTCGAACTGCTGACGGCCCGCGGACTCGTCGCCCAGGTACTGCCCCGCAAGCTGCTCGTGATGTCGGGTGAGCCCTGCCCCTGGTCGCTGGTCGACCGGGTCGAGGCGGCACGGCCCGACCTGCGGGTGCAGAGCCACTACGGGCACACCGAGAGCACGATGGTGTCCTTCGTCTGCGAGACCGCGGCGATCCCGCCCGAGGAGCGCACCGGTGTCGTACCGATCGGGACGCCGCTCGCCAACCTCCGCGGCTATCTGCTGGATCCCGCGGGCCGGATCCTGCCACGCGGCGTGGCCGGTGAGCTCGTCGTGCGCGGGCCCGGCGTCTCACGCGGCTACGTCGGCCGTCCGGAGCTGACGGCCGACCGGTTCGTGACCGACCCGATGACCGGCGAGGGGCGCTGCTACCGCAGCGGGGACCGGCTGCGGCACGACAGCGACGGGACGCTGCGCTTCGTGGGGCGCACCGACGACCAGGTCAAGATCCGTGGGTTCCGGGTCGAACCGGGCGAGGTGACGGTCGCGCTGCGCGCCCTCCCGTCGGTCGCCGAGGCGGTCGTACTCGCCGTCGGAGAAGGGCAGTCACGGCGCCTCGCCGCCTGGCTGGTGCCGCGGTCGGGGCAGACGATCGACGTCGAGGGCGCCCGGGCCTCCCTGCGGGAACACCTGCCCCCGTACATGGTGCCCGCCTCCTTCACGGTGCTGGAGCGGCTGCCCCTCACCGCCAACGGCAAGATCGACCGGGCCGCGCTCGCCACGTCGCAGCCGTCCGGTTCGGGCTCCCGCGCACCGCTGCTCACCCCCACGGAACAGCGGATCGGGGCCGTGTGGGCCGAGTACTTCGGCCTGGAACAGGTAGGCGCCGACGACGACTTCTTCGTCCTGCAGGGCGACTCCCTGGCCGCCGCGGAGCTGGTCCGTGCCATCCACCCCCGGCTGCGGGTCATCGACCTGCTCGGCAACCCGACCGTCGCGGAACTGGCCCGCTTCCTGGACTCGCGCGGCCTCGCGGGGGAGGGGGGTACCGGTGGACCCGGGGACGTTCGGGACGAACACGCGGCGGAGAGCCTGCTCTTCCGGTTCCGCGGCCCGGCCGTGGCACGCCGCCCCGCGGCCACCGTCGTCTGCGTCCCGTACGGCGGTGGCTCCGCCGCCGTGTACCAGCCGCTCGCGGCGGCCCTGGCCCGGCGGGACGTGGACTGCGTCGGCGTGGAGCTGCCCGGCCACGATCCGGCGCGCCCCGGAGAACCGCTGCTCGGCATGACCGCTCTCGTCGACCGGCTGGTGACCGAGATCATGGAGAGCGTCCCGGGTCCCGTCGTCGTGTACGGGCACTGCGTGGGCACGGCGCCCGCGATCGCCGTGGCCCGCCGCCTGGAGGACGCGGGCCGTACGGTTCTCGCGGTGGTCGCGGCCGGCGGGTTCCCCGTCGCGCAGCTGCCCGGACGGCTTCCCCGGCTGATCGGCAGCGTGCTGAGCGGTCACCGGTGGGCCTCGGACCGGCTGCATCTGGACGCGATACGCGCCGGGGGCGCGCTCAGCGGGGAGATGGATCCGCAGACCGTGCGGACCGCGGTCGGCAGCACCCGCCACGACAGCCGGGAGGCGCGCGAGTGGTACAGCCGTGAGCTGGCCTCACCGGACCGCCGCAGGCTGCGCGCGCCGGTCCTGGCCCTCGTCGGGGAGGCGGACCGGGTCACCGATCTGCACGAGGAGCGCCACACCGAGTGGCTGGCCTTCACGGAGCGCGTGGAACTCGCGGTGCTGCCGGGTGCCGACCACTTCTTCCAGCGCCACCAGGCCGAGGAGACCGCGGACGTCATCGCGCGCGGACTCGCCGGCTGGACCGCGCGGAGCGACCGCCCCGCGGCCGGGTCCGCCCCGGCCGCAGGCGCGGCGCCCGGCCGGGACCACAGCGCGAAATGGCACCGAGGGGCCCGCGCCTACCAGGCGCTGACGGCAGGTCACTTCGCCGCGCTGGCCGGAACTGCCCTGGCCGCGTTCGGGCTGGTGGTGCAGGCGTACCGGAGCGATCCGGGAGGCGCGGGCGTGGGCTGGCAGGCGCTGTGCGCGGTGCTGCCGCTGTTCCTGCGCAGGCCGCTGGGGCGCCTGCTGGCCGACCGGGTCGACCGGCGTACGGTGCTGATGTGCTGTGACCTCGGTGCGTCGGCGGGCTTCGCCTGGTGGCTGGCCCGGGGCGCCGGGGGGAGTACGCCGCTGTGGGCCGCGTGTCTGCTCGCGGGTGCCCTCTCGGTCTGTGCCGCGGTCCGGCAACCCGTCTGCTTCTCGGCCGCGGTCCAGGTGGCGCCCAAGTCCTGTCTCGCCCAGGTGAAGACGGTCGCCCGGGCCGGCGGCGCCCTCGTGGGCCTGGCCGCCGCGTCGGCCGGAGCGGCTCTGTACGCGTCGGGCGCCCCGGACAGGGCACTGCCCGCGGTGTGCCTGGCCGCCGCGCTGACCGGGCTGGCGGTCAGCTGGGCGGTCCGGGTGCCGCCGGCACTGTTCCGCAAGCGGGACGAGCCGTTCGGCCGAGCGGTCGCGGGCGGCGGGCGGTTCCTGGCCCGGCGGCCGCAGTTCGCCGCCCTGGTGGCGTCGGCGGCGGTCGTCCACTGCGCCGACGCCGTGCTGGGCCTCGCGGCACTGCGCCTCGCGCTGAACGGCACTTCGGCGGCCTCGGCAGGGCTGACCGTCGCCCTGGCCTGCCTGGCGGTCATCGGCGGAACCGCGGCGATGGTCGTCGGTGGCGGCGCCCGCCTGCGTGCGCGGGGCATGGCGCTGTCGGCGCTCGGCGCCGGCGCGGGCGGCCTGCTGATCGCCTCGGGCGCCTCGTCCACCGTGCTCCTGCTGTGCGGCGTCGTCATCTGGAGCGCCTGCGCGGCGCTGCGGCAGGCGCACTGGTCGGCGCTGCTCGCGGTGAAGGCGGGCCGGACGCTGGCCGGCCGGGTGAGCGCCGTGCACACGGTGCTGACCGCGGCGTCCCTCGCGGTGGGCGGGCTGCTCTCGCTGCCCGTCGCGGCGGGCGGTCAGAGGGCGCTCGCGCTCACGGCAGCCGTACTCCTCGCGGGCTGGGGCGCCGGGTGGCTCGCCGTCCTGCGCCTCCGGCCGCTCGAGGACCGGCTGCCCGACGTCTCACCGGGCGCCCTGGTCGCGCCGAGCCTGGACGAGGAGCAGCGGAAGGCCGACGCGGTCTATCTGGCCAGGGCCGCCGAACTGTCCGGGAACCGGGCGCAGTCCGCCTGACCCACCCCTGTCGCAACCGAAGGAGTTCCCATGGAGATCACCAGGACGAGTGGTCCTCTCGGCGCCACCGTGGACGGCTTCGACCTCACCTCCCCGTCCCGCCCCGAGCTCAACCGGCTCGCCGACGCGCTCTACGAACACCGGGTGCTGACCCTGCGCGATCCCGGCGGCACGACGCCGGAGCAGTTCGCGCGATTCGGGCACGAGTGGGGCGATCCGATCATGCCGGCGACCGTGAGCCGCCACCGCCACCCGCAGTTCCAGGAGATCATCCGCATGACCAACTCCCCCGCGACGCCCCCGGAGTCGAGGGACGGGGCGATGCACTGGCACTCGGACAGCATCTACGAGGCCACTCCGGCGAGCGTCACCATCCTCTACGGCGTCGAAGTCCCCCGCGTCGGCAACGAGACGCTCTTCGCCGACTGTGTCGCCGCGTACGACGCGCTGTCCGGGGACATGAAGCGGTGCATCGACAGCCTGCGGGTCCAGCACGACCCCGACGGCGCCGGCAAGGTCGACTTCGAGGGCGAGGTGCACGGCGCCGGATCGACCAAGCCCGGTCCTGTGGTGACCCACCCGCTCGCGCTGCGGCACCCCGTCACCGGCAGGATCTCGCTCTTCGCGTTCTCCTCCACGGCCGTCGGCATCGTCGGCTGGGAGGAGAAGGAGGCGATCGACCTCCTGATCGAGCTCAAACGGCACGTGCTGCGGGACGAGTTCCGCTACGCGGCCCGGGCGGAGGAGGGCGCCATCCTCATGTGGGACAACTACTCGGTCATCCACAGTGCCACCCGCACCGTCTACAGCGACGCCCCGGGCGAGCGCCGGGTGATCCACCGCATCAGCACCAAGGGCATCCCGAGCGCCTGCGCCGCGTGACGCCGTTGGACCGACCATCTGCGCAGCAGGCTCCCCGGACTGCATGAAAGCGCGCCTGACGTGAGGAGATCCCCGTCAGGCGCGCTCCCTTCCACCTCGGGCCCGGGAAGCGGGGCTTCGGGGCGGGCGGTTCGGGAGGAGGGGGGAGCGGTTCGGGTGCGGACGGATCTCCGTCGCGCCCGCCGCCGCGGTGAACGCCGGGGGTCCGAAATCCGTAGGCCACTGCGGCGGTACGGGTGCGAAATCCGATCGCCGGTTCCTCGATCGCTGCCCAAACAAAGGGGTCCCATGAAGCACCGCCGCCCGCGCCACCGTCGCAGAGTGATCGCCAGAGCGGTCGGTACGGCGGGAACGCTGGCCATCGCCCTGGGGGCGGGGATGACGCCGGCGATGGCCGCCGGGAAGACGGCCCACAAGCCCACCGCCACCGGGTTCTCGCCCGACCAGCACGACCAGCCCGACCAGCACGACGCGCCCTGGGCGCCCCAGCACGACGAGGTGCCGAAGCAGCACCCGGCCGTCCGTCCGGAGGCCGTCACGCCCCGTGCGGGCACGACCGCTCTCCAGCTCGGTCTGCCCGCACCGACCGGGCGCCATGGCGTGGGCACGTTCAGTCTGCACCTCGTCGACAGGTCCCGCACGGACCCGTTCGTGCCCGGCAACAAGCCGCGCGAGTTGATGGTGTCGTTCTGGTACCCGGCCGCCTCCACCCGCGGCCACTACGAGGCACCGTGGATGCCGTCAGCCTCCGGCACCCACTTCCTCGCCTCTCAGGGCCTGACGCCACAACAGGTGACGTTGCCGAAGACCGCGGGCCATGTCCTCGCTCCGGTGGACACCGGGCTCGGCAAGCTGCCCGTCCTGCTGTACTCGGCCGGGCTGCACGGGGACCGCGCCGGGAGCACGGCACTCGTCGAGGACCTGGCCAGCCGCGGGTACCTCGTCGTCACCCTCGACCACACCCACGACGCCAACGAGGTGCAGTTCCCCGGCGGACGGCTCGAGGGCGACACCATGCCGGCCGGCGCGCACTCCTCCGACACGCTCAACGTGCGTGCGGCCGACATCCGGTTCGTCATCAACCAGCTGGGCGCGATCAGCAAGGGCCACAACCCGGACGTCGACCACGCCAGGCTCCCCACCGGGCTGTCGCACGCCGTGGACATGTCCCGCATCGGGATGTTCGGCTGGTCGCTGGGCGGCGGGGCGGTCGACACCTCCATGCAGCTCGACCACCGGATTGCCGCCGGCGCCGACCTGGACGGTCAGTTCTTCGGCTCGGCGCCGAGCAAGGACCTGGACCGGCCCTTCATGCTCTTCAGCTCCGGCACCCACAACCGCAACAACGACGGGTCGTGGCGCACGCTGTGGTCGCATCTGAAGGGGTACCGGGTCGACCTCCAGCTCCACGGCGCGGCGCACCTGTCGTTCGGCGACACGGAGGCGATGGTGCCGCAGGAGGCGGGCCTGCGCGGGCTCTCCCCGGCCCAGCTCCAGCAGATACTCGGCACGCTCGACCCGAACCGCGCGATCGAGATCGAGCGTGTCTACCTCGCCGCCTTCTTCGACAAGGAACTGCGCCACCAGCACAGCGCCCTGCTCGACGGCCCCGACAAGAAATACCCGGAGATCTCCTTCGTCCGCTGAAGGGACACCGGGCCACAGTGACCTGAAGCCACTGGGGATGGGGGAAGCGAGGCACGGGACATCTGGACATGGTGGTTCCGGTGCCGCCGTGCTCGCACGGTGGCACCGGAACGGGCGGACATCACCGGCGGTCTGCTCGGCATGCGCGCCTGACCGGTACGCCCGGCTCCTTCACCAGTGCGGGCTGCGACCTGTCAGAAAATGGGTGGTGCCCGATCGCGGGCGCCTCTAGGGTGGGGTTCGCTTCACGCAGTGGCTGTCGGCCGCTGCTGTCGGCTGAGTGAGGAACGGGAGGTGTGACCGATGGCTGTCTCTGTGATGGGCGCTGCCCGCGACCAGAAGTTCATCCACTCCACCTCCGTGGTCTCCGGCTGATCCTTACTGCTTGTTCGCGCCTGCGAGTGCGCGCGGCCGGGGCCACCCTTGTGAAGGGTTTCCCTTGAACCTCTCCTCTCTTACGGCTTCTTCCGCTTCGTCGCACCCTCTGGCCCCGTACGGCTGGGACGAGGGATGGGAAGCCGAGTTCGCTCCCTATGCCGAGCGGGGCCTCCTGCCCGGCCGTGTCGTGCGTGTCGACCGTGGTCAGTGCGACGTCGTCACCGCCGGCGGGATCGTCCGTGCCGACACCGAGTTCGTCGTGCCTCGTGACCCGATGAAGGTGGTGTGCACGGGGGACTGGGTCGCCTTCGACCCCGACGGTGATCCGCGTTACGTCCGTGCGTATCTGCCGCGCCGCACCGCCTTCGTGCGCTCCACCTCCTCCAAGCGGTCCGACGGGCAGATCCTCGCGGCCAACGTCGACCACGCCGTGGTCGCCGTGTCGCTCGCCCTCGAGGTCGACCTCGGCCGGGTCGAGCGGTTCCTCGCGCTGGCCTGGGAGTCCGGCGCCCAGCCCGTCGTCGTCCTCACCAAGGCCGACCTGGTGCCGGACCCGGTCACCCTGGCCCACCTCGTGCAGGACGTGGAGACGAGTGCACCCGGCGTGCCGGTGCTCACCGTCAGCGCGCTGCACGGCGAGGGGCTCGACGTTCTCGTCGCCCTCGTCGGCTCCGGTACGTCCGTGCTGCTCGGCCAGTCCGGCGCGGGCAAGTCCACGCTGGCCAATGCCCTCGTCGGCGCGGACGTCATGGACGTGCGGGCCGCTCGGGACGTCGACGGCAAGGGCCGGCACACCACGACCACCCGCAACCTGCTGGCCCTGCCCTCGGGCGGCGTCCTCATCGACACACCCGGGCTGCGGGGCGTGGGCCTGTACGACGCCGGGGGCGGGGTCGGCCAGGTGTTCTCCGAGATCGAGGAACTGGCCGAGCGGTGCCGTTTCCAGGACTGCTCCCACGACACCGAGCCGGACTGCGCGGTGCGCTCCGCCGTGGAGAACGGGGAACTTCCTCAGCGCCGGCTGGAGAGTTACCGGAAGCTGGTGCGGGAGAACCAGTGGATCGTGGCCAAGACCGACGCGCGGGTCCGTGCGGAGCTTCGGCGGGAGTGGAAGCGGAAGGGCGCCGCCGGTCGGGCCGCGATGGAGATCAAGCGGGGGCGCCGCCCGTAGGTGGGCCGCGCGGTGCCCAGCACCGTCACGTCCGATTTCCGCTGGCTCCCACCCCTCGCCCCGCCCCACACTGGAACCGTGATGGAGGAAGACACCAGGTACGAGGCGGTGCGGAGCAGGGACGGGCGGTTCGACGGAGTGTTCTTCTTCGCCGTCGAGACCACCGGGATCTACTGCCGGCCCAGCTGTCCGGCGGTGACGCCCAAGCGGGAGAACGTGCGGTTCTTCGCGACGGCCGCCGCCGCGCAGGGGTCCGGTTTCCGGGCCTGCCGGCGGTGCCGGCCGGACGCCGTACCGGGGTCCGCGGAGTGGAACGTGCGGGCGGACGTCGTCGGGCGGGCCATGCGGCTGATCGCCGACGGTGTCGTGGACCGCGAGGGCGTCGCCGGGCTCGCCGCGCGGCTCGGCTACAGCGCACGGCAGGTCCAGCGGCAGCTCACCGCGGAGCTCGGCGCGGGACCCGTGGCGCTCGCGCGGGCCCAGCGGGCGCACACCGCGCGGGTGCTGCTGCAGACCACCGAGCTGCCGGTCACCGAGATCGCGTTCGCGTCCGGTTTCGCCAGCGTGCGCCAGTTCAACGACACCGTCCGCGAGGTGTACGCCTCGACACCGACCGAGCTGCGGGCCGCCGCCCCCGGCGGCCGGGGTGGCTCCCGGGGCCGGGGCACCGGCCGGGCCGCTCCGGGCGCCGGGATCCCGCTGCGGCTCGCCTACCGCGGGCCGTACCAGGCCGCCGCCGTCTTCGACCAGCTCGCCGGGGAGGCGGTAACCGGTGTCGAGGAGGTTTCCGGCGCTCCGGGCGGCCGTACCTACCGGCGCACGCTGCGGCTGCCGTACGGCACGGGAATCGTCGCCGTCGAGGAGCGCACCCGGGCGCCCAGGACCGGCACCGGCACCCATCCGGGCGGCTGGCTCGACGCGCGGCTGCACCTCACCGACCCCAGGGACCTCACCACCGCGGTGCAGCGGCTGCGGCGCCTGTTCGACCTCGACGCCGACCCGTACGCCGTCGACGAGCGGCTCGGCGCCGACCCCTGGCTCGGCCCGCTGGTCGCCGCCCGGCCCGGACTGCGCTCGCCCGGCGCCGTCGACGCACCGGAGGCCGCCGTCCGCGCCCTGGCCGGCCAGGAGGGCGCTCAGGAACTGGTGCGGCGGTACGGCAAGGTGCTCGACGCGCCCTGTGGCAGCCTCACCCATCTCTTCCCCGAGCCGGCCGTCATCGCCGAGGCCGAGCCGGACGGGCCGATGGGCGCGCTGGCCGCCGCCCTCGCCGACGGGACCGTACGACTGGATCCGGGAGCCGACCGGGACGACGCGCAGGAAGCCCTGCTCGCGCTGCCCGGGATGGACCCGGCCACCGTCGCCGCCGTACGCGTGCGCGCCCTCGGCGATCCGGACGTCGCCCCGCCCGGCGCCCAGGTGCCGGACGACTGGCGGCCCTGGCGCTCGTACGCCGTCCGCCACCTGTGTGCGGCAGGGGAGTGGAGCGAGTGACGACAACCGTTTACTGGACCGAACTCGACGCTCCCGTGGGCCGGTTGCTGCTCACCGCCGACGCGGACGGGGCGCTCACCTCGCTGTCCGTGCCGGGGCAGAAGGGCGGGCAGAGTGTGCAGAGCGTGCAGGACGGTCGGCGGCGCGATGCCGGGCCGTTCCGGGCCGCCGCGGACCAGCTCGGCGCCTACTTCGCCGGTGAACTCACGCAGTTCCGGCTCCCGTTGAGGCCGTCGGGCACCGAGTTCCGGCAGCGTGTGTGGGCCGCGCTGGACGAGGTGCCGTACGGCGCCACCGTCAGCTACGGAGAGATCGCCACGCGGATCGGCGCCTCCCGGGCGGCGGTTCGCGCCGTCGGGGGCGCGATCGGCGCCAACCCCCTGCTGATCGTCCGCCCGTGCCACCGGGTCATCGGCGCGGACGGATCGATGACCGGGTATGCGGGCGGAGTCGAGCGGAAGGTGTGGCTGCTGACCCTGGAGGGCGCGCTCGCCGCCGGCACCTCCTGACGCGGGCCCGTGGCCCCGACCACGCGGTCCAGGTGGCAGGTGGGGACGGCGGTGGCGGACTCCTCGTCGCGCCGGCCCACGAACGGCTTTCCGTCCGTGCCCCGCTAGCTCGCGCCGGTCCCCGGGCGGTCCTCCTCCAGGCCCCAGCTGTGCACCCTGCGGGGATGGATACGGATCACCTCCTCGCTGAAGTGGGGGCCCAAGTCATGCGGGCCGACCAGGAGTTCGGCCTCGCCACGGATGTCGACCCCGCGCACCCGCCAGGGCCGCACACTCGCGATGTCGTCCACGACCAGGGCGATCTTCGGGTTCCGCCTGAGGTTGCGCCACTTCTTCGTCGTCCCCATCGCGTAGCCGCCGATCAGGATCGTGCCGTCGTCCTGGACGTGGAAGCTCACGGGGTTCGCCTGCGGCTGGCCCTGCGGGTCGACGGTGGCCATGCGGCCCAGCCGCTGCGACGCCAGATAGGCGCGTTCCGCCTCGCTGAGTTCGGTCATGACAACAGCCAAGCACGCGGGCCCGCCCGGCACATCGGGCCCGCGGCCTAGGTCCTGCCGTCTCATCCCCTCGTCTCATCCCCTCGTCTCATTCCCGTCCTTCGCCCGGAGAGCGGGCCTCGCGCCCGCCGCGTTGGGGGTGCCCCGCGCGAGCCCGCCGTCCTGCGTCCGTTGCGCCGAGTGGGTGGACCGCCGTCGAGGGTGCGGTGGCGGGGCCCGGCCGTGTGGCACGGTCTGCTCCGACGGGCAACGGGGAAGGGCGGGTGCGGAGATGGCCGGGGCCGGACGGATCCTCGCGGTGCTGCTGGTGGCGATGGTGCCGGGCACGATGGCGCCGGCCGTGGCGGAGCCGGCGCCGCCGCCCTGGACGGGCAGCTGGGAGACCGCGCCGTCGGGAACCGCCGCCGCACTGCCCGGCGCCGCGATCCGCAACGTCGTCCACCTCAGCGTCGGCGGCACGGCCGTGCGCATCCGGCTCGGCAACCGTCTCGGCACCGCGCCCCTCCGGCTCGGCTCGGTCACCGTCGCGCTGCGCCAGGGAGCCGGCCCGGACGCGGTGCCCGGCACCGTGCGCACCGCCACCTTCCACGGCGCCACGACGGTCACCGTCCCGCCCGGCCAGGACACGGTCACCGACCCGGTGCCGCTGCCCGTCCCGGCCGCCGCCGACCTCCTCGTCACCGTGTACACCCCCGGCGACAGCGGCCCCGCCACCTTCCACCAGACAGCCCTGCAGACCAGCTACGTCGCCCCGGACGGTGCGGGCCGGGCCGCGGACGAGGACGGCGCCGCCTACACCACCACCGTCAGCCGCTGGTACTACGTCACCGGCGTCGACGTCCTCGGCACCGCCGCGGGCAGCATCGTCGCGTTCGGCGACTCCCTCACCGACGGAAACGGTTCCACCCCCGACACCAACCACCGCTGGCCCGACCGGCTCGCCGAACAGGTCCGCGCGGACCGGCTCGGTGTCCTCAACGCCGGCATCTCCGGCAACCGTCTGCTGCGCGACGGCGTCGGACCGAGCGCCCTCACCCGCCTGGACGCCGACGCCCTGGACCGGGCCGGGGTGCGGGTCCTGGTCGTCCTGGAGGGCATCAACGACATCAAGGGCACACCGACGGCCGACGACGTCACCGCCTACGCCGACGCCTACCGCACCCTCGTCGCCCGCGCCCACGCCCGGCGCATCTGGGTCGTCGGCGTCACCCTCACCCCGTACCGGGGCTTCTCCGCCTACACGGACGCCCGCGAGGCCGTACGGCAGCAGGTGAACGCCTTCATCCGCACCGGCGGCACGTTCGACGCGGTCGCCGACGCCGACGCAGCGCTCCGCGACCCCACCGACCCGACCCGCCTCCTTCCCGCCTACGACCCCGGCGACCACCTGCACTTCAACGACAGCGGCATGGCAGCGGTGGCCGAGACGGTGCGTGCGGCCCTCGGCATGGTGCGCTGACGGCCGGTCGGGGCCATCAGGTTCGTGCCGCGGTGCGGCGGATGCCCGTGCGGTGGTGCGACGGGTGGATGTGATCGTTCAGCCCCACAGCACCGCCCCCAGCCACGCCCCCGCGATCAGCAGGCAGGCGAACAGTTCTGCCAGCACGCTCGACCCGCCCGAGCGCATCGTCGTGCGGAGGGCGGCCATCGCCTCGCCGTGCCGGCCCAGGCGCAGCCGCTCGTGCAGATGGATGCCGGCCGCGAAGCCGGGCAGGGCGCCCAGCACCGGCAGCAGCACGAAGCCGAGCAAGGCCCCGGAGCCCGCGTACACCGCCATCCCCCAGCGCGACGACCACCCCGACCAGCAGGAGTCCCACACTCCCATCTGCCCAGAGTGCCGGAGAAGGCAGGCGACGGCAGGTGGGTGCGGGTGGGCGCGGGCGCCGGCGGGTGGGTGCCGGGCCGGTCGGAGCCTACGTCCGCGTCACCCAGCCCCGCTCGTAGGCGTGCCGGCCCAGTTGCAGCCGGGTCGTCACCCCGGCCAGCAGCTCCAGCAGCCGGCTGGCATGCACCACCAGCGCGGCCGGCTCCGCCGTGCGCGAGGTCAGCGGCACCATCGCGAGCTCCTCCCGTGGGGGGTTGGGGCCGCCGGGCGGCCATCCACCGTCTCTCGTACGGCTGTTCACTCCGTCACCCGACACGCCGTTCGACGGGGTCGGGTGCGCCGGATTTTCCTGATGCCCCGTTTTCATACGGCCCGTGCGGTGGACAATCAGAGGCATGAGCCAGCAGGGGGGAAGGCCCGCGCGTCCGGAGGACGACTGGTGGGGACAGCTGTACGACGACTCCACCGAGGACACCGGACCCACGGCCGCGCCCGATTCCCTGGACGACCGCTTCGCCTCCGCGAAGCGCACGGTGACGGGCCGGCCGAGCCCGGCACCGCCCAGTGATCGGGCGCCGGGAACACGGGACGGCGACGGCGGCGCGGCAGGAGGCGGCGGAACGGAGCGACGGGGGGCCGCGGTGCCGACGCAACGCGTGCCCCAGGACCCGCCCACCGCGCCGCCGGTCCCCCCGCCCCCGGCACCCACCACCGCGACCGGCGCGCCGCCCCAGGAGCGGTCCCCCTGGGAACCCCCATCGACCGAGCAGCCCCCGACGCCCGCAGCCGGCAGCACCCCGCCCCCGCCGGAACCGGCCACCCCGCAACCCCCCGCCGCCCCCTCCTCGCCGCCGGTTCCGCCCCCCGATCACTCGCCGCAGGGCCGGTGGACTCCACCAGAACACCCCACGCCCAACCCGCCCACCGCGCCGCCCGCGCCCGGCTCCCCTCAGCGGCCGCCGGCCGCGTGTGCGCCCGGCGCGCAGGACCCGTGCGCACCCGGCTCGCGCCGGCAGCCACAGGACCAGGTCTCGCCTTTTGGGCCGCAGGAGCCGTCGGCGCGCGTCGCGTCCCCTGATCCACGTGATCTGCCCGCGCCCGCCACAACCGGCCCAGCCCCCGATCCTGCGCCGGCTTCCGCTCCGGAGCCCGCGCCCCCGGTCGCCCCCTCGGCCCCACTCCCCGACCCGCGCGATCTGCCCGCGCCCGCCGCAACCGGCTCAGCCCCGGCCCCCGCCCCCTCACTCGCACCCACGTCCCCACCCCCCTCCGGTATCGACTACGTCGGCTCCGGTCCGCCCACCTACGATCCCGAGCCCACCGCGCTGCCGGCCGCCGAGCCGGACGGGCTGGGGGAGTTGGTCGCGGACACGGTGCTGGACGGTGCCAGGTACGGGGCGTGCACGCTGCGGGCGGTGTCGCTGCGCGGGGACTCGGCGCGGTACCGGGGCGAGCCGCGCCGGGACGCGCTGCTCACCGCCCGGTTCGGGGCGGG
The DNA here is from genome assembly GCF_042891825.1 of Streptomyces sp. NPDC001852. NCBI lineage: Bacteria > Bacillati > Actinomycetota > Actinomycetes > Kitasatosporales > Streptomycetaceae > Streptomyces > Streptomyces sp. NPDC001852. The sequence continues at coordinate 123,051 of NZ_JBIATN010000012.1, read as the reverse complement.
GGAGCAGGCGCTGGTGCTGGTCGCGATGGCCACCGGGGTGCGGGGCACGCCCGGTGCACATCTGGCGGCGGCCGAGGCGTGCCGGTGGATCGGGCGGGCCGTGGGCCGCAGTCATCACCGGCTCGTGGAGGACATCCGGGCGGACCGGCGCGGCGACCTGAAGTCGGGGCTGCACCGGCTGACCGACCGCAGCCTCGGCAGGCTCCGCGCGAGCGCCGCCGAACAGGGCGCCGACCCGGAGGAGTACACGGCGAGCCTGCGCTGTCTGCTGCTGCCCGCCGACCCCGACTGCCGTACGCGCGTGTTCTTCGGCGTCGGCGACGGCGGCCTGTTCCGGCTGCGGGACGGCGCGTGGCAGGACATCGAGCCGCAGGTGTCACCCGCCGACACCGCCGACGGCTCCGTCGTCGGCTTCGGTTCCCCGCCCGTGAGGACGTTCGCCGAGACCCCCGAGGGCGACCGCCTCACCATGGACTTCGGCATTCCGACCCCGCCGAGCCCGTACGAACCGGCGCCCGAGCCGCCCCGCGAGCCGTTCCGGTTCCGTGCCTCGGTAGCCCGCTCGGGTGATGCGCTGGTCATGTGCACCGCGGGGCTGGCCGATCCGCTGCACGGCGAGGCCGCCCTCTGCGCCTATCTGGCCCGCCGCTGGTCCGCCCCCACCCCGCCCGGGCTCGCCGCGTTCCTCGCCGACGCCCAGGTGCGGGTGAAAGGCTACGCCGATGACCGTACGGCGGCGGCCGTGTGGGAGGCGTAACCGTTTCCGCTGTGCATCCATGGGTGCATGGCCAAACAGAACGTAGCCGAGCAGTTCGTCGACATCCTCGTCCGCGCCGGTGTGCGCCGCCTCTACGGCGTGGTCGGGGACAGCCTCAACCCGGTGGTGGACGCCGTCCGCCGCAACGCCGCCATCGACTGGATCCACGTACGCCATGAGGAGACCGCCGCCTTCGCGGCCGGCGCCGAGGCGCAGGTCACGGGGAAGCTCACCGCCTGCGCCGGCTCCTGCGGTCCGGGCAACCTGCACCTGATCAACGGCCTGTACGACGCGCACCGCTCCATGGCCCCGGTGCTCGCGCTGGCCTCCCACATCCCGTCGAGCGAGATCGGCCTCGGCTACTTCCAGGAGACCCACCCCGACCGGCTCTTCCAGGAGTGCAGCCACTACAGCGAGCTCATCTCCAGCCCGAAGCAGATGCCCCGGCTGCTGCAGACCGCCATCCAGCACGCGGTCGGGCGGAGCGGCGTGAGCGTGGTCGCGCTGCCCGGTGACATCGCCGCCCAGCCGGCCCCGGAGAAGGCGGCGCAGAGCGCCCTCGTCACCTCCCGGCCGACCGTCCGGCCCGGCGACGCCGAGATCGACGCGCTCGTGGAGATGATCGACAACGCCGGCAAGGTCACCCTGTTCTGCGGCAGCGGCACGGCCGGTGCGCACGCCGAGGTCATGGAGTTCGCGGAGAAGATCAAGTCACCGGTGGGGCACGCGCTGCGGGGCAAGGAGTTCATCCAGTACGACAACAAGTTCGACGTGGGCATGAGCGGGCTCCTCGGCTACGGTGCCGCCTACGAGGCCACCCACGAGTGCGACCTGCTGATCCTGCTCGGCACCGACTTCCCGTACAACGCCTTCCTCCCCGACGACGTGCGGATCGCCCAGATCGACGTGCGGCCCGAGGTGCTGGGCCGCCGCTCCCGGCTCGACCTCGCCGTGTGGGGCGACGTACGCGAGACCCTGCGCTGTCTCATCCCGCGGGTGGAGGAGAAGACCAACCGGCGCTTCCTCGACCGGATGCTGAAGAAACACGCCGACGCGTTGGAGGGCGTGGTCAAGGCGTACACCCGCAACGTCGACAAGCACGTCCCGATCCACCCCGAGTACGTGGCCGCCGTACTCGACGAAGTCGCCGCCGACGACGCGGTGTTCACCGTCGACACCGGGATGTGCAACGTGTGGGCCGCCCGGTACCTCTCGCCCAACGGCCGCCGCAGGATCATCGGTTCCTTCTCGCACGGCTCGATGGCCAACGCCCTGCCCATGGCGATCGGCGCCCAGTTCACCGACCGGCGCCGGCAGGTCGTCTCCCTGTCCGGGGACGGCGGGTTCGCCATGCTGATGGGCGACTTCCTGACGCTCGTGCAGTACGACCTGCCCGTCAAGGTCGTGCTGTTCAACAACTCCTCCCTCGGCATGGTCGAACTGGAGATGCTGGTCTCCGGGCTGCCCTCCTACGGCACCACCAACACCAACCCCGACTTCGCCGCCGTCGCCCGCGCCTGCGGTGCCCACGGGATCCGGGTGGAGAAACCGAAGCAGCTCGCCGGCGCGCTCAAAGACGCCTTCAAGCACAAGGGACCGGCCCTCGTGGACGTCGTCACCGACCCCAACGCCCTGTCGATCCCGCCGAGGATCAGCGCCGAGATGGTCACCGGGTTCGCGCTGTCCGCCTCCAAGATCGTGCTCGACGGCGGTGTCGGCCGTATGGTCCAGATGGCCCGCTCGAACCTGCGCAACGTGCCGCGCCCCTGAGGAGACCCGGGGCCGGGGAGCGGATTTCGGCCACTTTCACGGCGTGTGACGGTGTGCCGACGGCCGGTGCCGGGCGCATCTGCCTTGCCGTTGCGGGGCGTCCGTGGCGCCCAGCGCCGTACGGGAAGCCGGCGAGGCGGGTGCGGCGGGGCCCGGCGGGCGGCCCGGACGCCGTACGGCCGTGGCCGAACCGCCGGTCATCGCTCATGCGTGATGACTGCCTGTGTGCGTGCTGGGCAAGCATCCTCCGTGAACGTGTTCGACCAGGAGGGGCAGGGTCCAGCGGCGTGCGGGCGGGGGTCATGAAGAGTCAGGCACGAGGGGGCGGTCCCGCGGTCGTCGGGGGCTCCTCGGCGACGACGGGGGAAGAGACCGGCACCATCACGGAACACGCGCACCGGCTCCGGCGCAGGCTGGGGCGGGCGGATCTCAGGGCGGTGCCCGAGGCCCGCCGGGCGTTGCGCGAACTGCTGCGGCACTGGGGCAAACCGGGTCGCTCGGAGATCGCCGAACTGCTCACCAGCGAACTGGTCACCAACGCGCTCGTCCACACCGACGACGACGCGGTCCTCACGGCGGTCGTGGAGCCGGGCGGACTGCGCGTGGAGGTACGGGACTTCGTGGCCCGCAGACCCGAGCTGAGAGGCCCGGACTCGGACGACGACACCCATGGGCGGGGCCTGCTGCTGGTGCAGTCCCTCGCGGACGCCTGGGGCGTACGGCCGCACGGGGTGGGCAAGTCGGTGTGGTTCGAGCTGGGCGCCGAGGCGGCGTGACGCTCCGCGGGAACGCCGGCTTGCTGTGGACAGCGTGCGCAACGGGCCGGGGGCGTGACCCGTGCGGTCACGCCCCCGGCCCGTCATGAGCGGTGGTTCCGGCCGGACCGCCCTGTGCGGGCGTTCTAGCCGAACTGCTGCTCCAGGTCCTTCAGCTTGCGCTCCAGGGAGTCCAGGCGCGGCAGGGCCATGGTGTCGTCCTCGGCGGTGAGGTCGACGGTCACCTGCTCAGCGGATCCGCTGCGGACCGGCTGCAGGGAGGGACGGGTGCGTACGGGCAGCTGTTCCGCGGTGGATATGGCAGGCTCCGCGGTCGCCGTGGCGGGGCCGCGCTCCACGGCCTGCACCTCGACCTCGACCTGCCGTCCGCCCCGGCTGACGAAGCCGCGGTGGCCCCGGCTGATGGCCTTCAGCTGGGCGCGCTCGATGCGCTGCTGCTCGCGCCGGCGCTGGCGCTGCTCCTCCTTCTGGCGCCGGTCGTCCCGGACCTCCTCGACCGCCTCGTCCAGGCTGCGCACGCCCTCCAGGAGCATCAGCGACCAGGCCCGGTAGGTCTCGCGGGGGGCGCGAAGCCAGCGCACGATGCGGATCTGCGGCAGCGGACGCGGCACCAGGCCCTGCTCGCGCAGCGCGGCCCGGCGGGTCTGCTTCAGTGCCCGGTCGAACAGGACGGCCGCCGACAGCGACATACCGGAGAAGAACTGCGGCGCGCCCGCGTGGCCGACCCCCCGGGGTGCGTGCACCCAGTTGAACCAGGCCGCCGCCGCGGCGAACAGCCACACGAGGATCCGGGAGCCGAGGGCCGCGTCGCCGTGGCTGGCCTCGCGCACCGCGAGGACGGAGCAGAACATCGCCGCGCCGTCCAGGCCGAACGGCACGAGGTACTGCCAGCCGTCGGTCAGCCCGAGGTTCTGTTCGCCGAAGCCGACGAGGCCGTGGAAGGACAGGGCGGCGGCGACCGCCGCACAGCAGAACAGGAGCACGTAGGAGGCGGTGCCGTAGATGGCCTCCTTGCGTCTGCGGCGCTCCTCGCTGCGCTCCCAGGAGTCGTCCGCACTCGCGTTCTCCCCGGAGGAGCGCTTGCCGCGCGCCAGCACCGCCACCGCCGCCAGCATTCCCAGGAGCAGTACGGCGCCCGGAAGCAGCCAGTTCAGCGATATGTCGGTCAGTCTCATCAGGGGTCCCTTGCATTGGGATAGGGCGTAACGCCCGCCATAGTGGCCCACTCCCGAGGGCCCTCAGGGGGTTTCGGGGCAAGAGGCCGCCAAGAAAGTGCAAGGGGATGCCCAGGACGGCGTTCCGCTCGAACTGCCGCTTGAGGGGCGAGAGTTGAGTTCGAATAAGACTACCTGGACGAGCGGTTCCTCGGAAAGTTCCCGTGACGCGTGAGGGAGTTGTGAACTGCCTGTCCGATGATCTCAGCGGACCGGGGCCGGCGTCACCTCCACGCGGACCGGCTTAGATAGGTAAGGCTAACCTTATCGATCTGGGGGGCGAATTTGAACTGTCACCTTCGGCGCCTAAGGTGCTTGACGGACGGGTGACAACCCGCCGTTAATGACCCAAGTGCCGACAAGCCGCCAGGAGGGACCCGTGGAGCAGCGCACGCAGGGCTCCGTCGGCGCCCGGGTGCCCGTGCAGCCGCGCGCGGCGGACGCCCCCGACGCCTTCCGGGGGCGTGACACCTCCGCGCCCGCCGCGCGGGGGGAGCACACGCACAGTGAGCGGCCGATTCCGGATCCGCGCCCGGCCGTGCAGCGTTCCTCGGTGCGCGGGCAGATCCTGGACGCGCTGCGTACGGCGCTGGTCACCGGGGAGCTGAAACCGGGCGAGGTGTACTCGGCGCCGGTGCTCGGCGAGCGGTTCGGTGTCTCGGCCACGCCCGTGCGGGAGGCCATGCAGCAGCTCGCCCTCGAAGGCGCCGTCGAGGTCGTGCCCAACCGCGGGTTCCGGGTGGTCGAGCGGGGGGCGCGGGAGCTGGCGGAGCTGGCGGAGGTGCGGGCGCTCATCGAGGTGCCGGTGATGCTGCGGCTCGCCCGGACCGTGCCGGGTGAGCGGTGGGCGGAACTGCGTCCGCTCGCGGAGGAGACGGTACGCGCGGCGGCCTCCGGCTGCCCGGCGACGTACGCGGAGTCCGACCGCGCCTTCCACCGCGCCCTGCTCGCCCTGTCGGGCAACGAGCAGCTGGTCGGCATCGCGGCGGATCTCCATCGGCGGTCCCAGTGGCCGCCGGTCCGGCGCGGGCGGGCGTATCTGGTGGCGGATGCGGCCGAGCACATGGCGTTGCTGGACGCGTTGACCGCCCGTGACCTGGAAGTGGTCCGGGGGTTGGTGGAGGAACACTTCGCGGGTGCCGACTGAGGAGGGTGCCCGGTGCTGTGGCCGGGCGGTTCGGGCGCTGCTCGCCGAGAGGTGCCGCTGCGCAAGCGCCCCGTAGGGGCGCGGGGAACTGCGCGAGGAGCCCCCACCGGCCCGCACCCGGCGACGGGACGGCACCCACCCGCCCCTACGCCGTAGCCACCCCCCACCACGCCCGGCGCTACGCCGTGGCCACCCCCGGCGCAGGCGGAGTCAGCTGCCGCGCGAGCCACGTCGGCACACCTCCGAGCAGCCGGAACAGCCTCCGTGCCTCCTCACGCAGCCGCGACGCCTCCGGCTCGGACTCCGCGTCGGCCAGCGAGGCCAGCGCGGGGGCCGTACCCACCAGGTAGCCCAACTCCTCACGGATCCGCAGGGATTCCGCGAACCCGTGCCGCGCCTCGGTCAACTCGCCGTCGCGCAGGGCGAGTCCGGCGAGATGGCGCCAGGTGAAGGACAGCAGCAGCAGGTCCGCGTGCGCGGTGGCGCCCGCGTGCGCCCGGCGGTACGCGGCGCGCGCCGCCTGCGGGGAACGGGTCAGGTTCTCGGCGATCAGGCCCCGGCGGAAGTCGAGCAGGGCCCGGCCCGGCGCTCCCGGAGGGATCAGTGCCGCCGCGCGTCCCAGCGCGGCCCGCGCCTCGTCCGCGCGGTCGCGGACGCCGTGCAGCGTTGCCGTGTAGGCGAGTTGGCCGCGTTCGCAGGCGGCGGCCCCCCGCTCCTCGTCGGTGTGCGCGAGCGCCTCCGCCGTCCGCAGGGCGTCCTCCGCGTCCGCCCAGCCCCGCTCGGTGTACAGGCACCGTTCGACCAGCAGCGCGGCCCGCTGCAGGGCCGCGGTGGCGGTGTCCCGCGGCAGCAGGGCCGCGGCGTCCGCCCAGCAGGCCCGCGAGCGCAACCGCCATACCGCGGTCTGGAGCGGATCGTCACCGGCGGTCGTTCCGTTACCAGACATGGCGGTATGCGCCACGTTGCCCTCCCCGAGCACGCCATCGAGCTGTTGAGTGGTGGCGGCATTCCAGCACCGATTGCCGGGCCGGGCCAAGAGGGTGGGTGAAAGATTTCACAAAGTCGTGGGGCGTGGGCGTGACCGGGTTCGGCCGCCGCGCGCCCCGCCGGCCTCAGCTCATGCGCAGGGCGAGGAAGAAGTCGAGCTTGTCCTCCAGGCGCGACAGGTCCCGTCCCGTCAACTGCTCGATCCGGCCGACCCGGTAGCGCAGCGTGTTGACGTGCAGGTGGAGCCGGGTCGCACAGCGGGTCCAGGAGCCGTCGCAGTCCAGGAACGCCTCCAGGGTCGGGATCAGCTCGGCCCGGTGGCGGCGGTCGTAGTCGGTCAGCGGGTCCAGCAGGCGCGCGGTGAACGCGCGGCGGACGTCGTCCGGGACGAAGGGGAGCAGCAGGACGTGCGACGCCAGCTCCTGGTGTCCGGCCGCGCAGACCCGCCCGGGGCGGGCCGCGGCGACCCGGCGGGCGTGCCGGGCCTCCTCCAGGGCGCCGCGCAGCCCCTCCGCGGAGTGCACGGCCGCGCTGACGCCGAGGGTGAGCCGCCCGTCGTCGTTCAGTCCCGCCGAGAGCGTCTCCCGCACCGACTGCAGCAGGGAGTCGGCCAGCAGCCCGGTCTCCGAGCCGTCGTGCTCGGCGGCGACCGCCGGGAGCGGCACCAGGGCGATCGCCTCGTCGCCGGTGTGCGCGACGGCGATCCGGTCGGACGGCTCCGGGCCGGTCGCCTGCGGGTCGACCAGCACTTCCTCCAGGAGCGACTGGGCGACCGGGCCGCCCTCGACCGCACCGCCCTCCCACTCCACGCGGGCCACCACGACCTGCCAGTGCGGGGCCGTGCCGAGCCCGGGCAGCAGCACCGGGGCGGCCACCCTCAGGCGGGCCGCGATCTCGGCCGGCGCGGCGCCCGTCTGGACCAGCTCCAGCACCTCCTGGGCGAGCCGACGCCGCACCGTGCGCGCCGCGTCCCGGCGGTCCCGCTCGACCGCGATCAGCTGGGTGACGCCCTGGAGCAGGTCCAGCCGCTCCTCGGGCCAGTCGCCGGCGTCCGCCTCGACGGCCAGCAGCCAGTCCGACAGCACCGACTCGCGCACATCGCGGGCGGCCTGCGGGGAGCGGCCGGAGGAGCGGATCGGGAAGAGCGAGTAGGTGCTGCCGCCGAGCAGCACGCGGTGCGGGCCGCGGCGGCCGCCGCGGGTGGCCGCCAGGTGCTCGGCGGCGAGCTTGGCGCAGGTCTCGGCGGGCAGCGCGGGGCCCGCGACCTTGGACCCGGCGATCAGCCGGCCGGTCGGGGCGAGCACCCAGGCGCGCAGGTCCAGGTCGGTGCCGAGCAGGTCCAGGACCACGTCCGGGCCGCCGCCCGCCGGGCCCGAGGTCATCATCCGCCGGTGCCGGTCCACGACGGCCGCGAGGTCCCCGGCGCGCTCGCCGGAGACCTGCCGGACGACGTACTCGGTGATGGTCGCGAAGGCCACCGACTCGTGCACCGCGAACAGCGGCAGCCGGTGCTTGGCGCAGGCCAGCACCAGGTCGTCCGGGATGTCGCCCAGCTCGGCCTCACCGGCCGCCAGGGCCGCCACCCCGGCCTGCACCAGGATGCGTACGAACGGCTCGGAGTCGGCGGCGTCCCGGCGCCAGGCCAGGCCGGTCAGCACCAGCTCGCCCCCGGAGAGATAGCGGCTCGGGTCGCGCAGGTCGGTGGTCATGACCCCGCGCACCGAACGGTCCAGTTCGTCCTCGCCGCCGAGCAGCCGCAGGCCCAGCGCATCGGTGTCCAGAAGTGCGCGCAGCCGCATCTCGTCGCCGCCGTTCTTTGTCTCGAAACCTACGATGGATCTTGGCGGGTGACGGGGCAGTCACCCGGAATCGGACGCCCGGGGGCGTTCGCCGGGGCCTCGGCGCTGTGTCCTGCGTTTCTCCGGGAAAACGGAGAGGTTACCGATGACCTCCGTTCATACGAATCTACAAGATGCTCACCCTGGCCAGCGAACTCCTTCATGGTTTCCGTGACTGACACCCCTGGAGTACGGGGCGGTGTACTGAGTCCACAGCGCGTTAACAGCACATGAACGAGCCGCGCCCGCCGCACACGGATTGGCTCAATCTGTATGACCCATTGAGACGAAGAAGAGAGCCGGTCATGGACTTCCTTCGCCCCGCCAGCTGGGAGGAGGCGCTCGCCGCGAAGGCCGAGCACCCCACCGCTGTGCCGATCGCGGGTGGCACCGATGTGATGGTCGAGATCAACTTCGACCACCGCCGGCCCGAGTACCTGCTCGATCTCAACCGCATCGGTGACCTCTACGAGTGGGAAGTCGGCGAGGAGAGCGTACGGCTCGGTGCCTCCGTGCCGTACACCAGGATCATGGAGAACCTCCGTGCCGAGCTGCCGGGCCTCGCGCTCGCCTCGCACACGGTCGCCTCCCCGCAGATCCGCAACCGCGGTGGCGTCGGCGGCAACCTCGGCACGGCCTCGCCCGCCGGTGACGCGCACCCCGCCCTGCTCGCGGCCGGCGCCGAGGTCGAGGCGGAGTCGGCGGCCCGCGGCACCCGGCTGATCCCGATCGACGAGTTCTACACCGGCGTCAAGCGCAACGCGCTCCAGCCCGACGAGCTGATCCGCGCCGTGCACATCAGGAAGGCGGACGGCCCGCAGCAGTACTCGAAGGTCGGCACCCGCAACGCCATGGTCATCGCGGTGTGCGCCTTCGGCCTCGCCCTGCACCCCGGGACCCGTACGGTCCGGACCGGCATCGGCTCCGCCGCGCCCACGCCCGTGCGGGCCAAGGCCGCCGAGGAGTTCCTGAACGCGGCCCTGGAGGAGGGCGGCTTCTGGGACAACGGAAAGATCATCACCCCGTCGGTCGCCAAGCAGTTCGCCGACCTGTGCTCGGCCGCCTGCAACCCGATCGACGACGTCCGGGGCACCGCGAGCTACCGCCGCCACGCGGTCGGCGTGATGGCCCGCCGGACGCTCACCTGGACCTGGGAGTCGTACCGCGGCAACCACCGCACCACCGAGGGAGCTGCGTAATGCGCGTCAACTTCACCGTCAACGGACGCCCGCAGGAAGCCGACGACGTCTGGGAGGGCGAGAGCCTGCTGTACGTCCTGCGCGAGCGCCTGGGCCTGCCGGGTTCGAAGAACGCCTGTGAGCAGGGCGAGTGCGGCTCCTGCACCGTGCGCCTGGACGGCGTGCCGGTGTGTTCCTGCCTGGTCGCGGCCGGTCAGGTCGAGGGCCGCGACGTGGTGACCGTCGAAGGCCTGGCGGACTACGCCAAGCAGCGCGAGGAGCACGGCGGCTGCGCCACCGGCACCTGCGGCACCTCGCTCGACGAGGCCAAGGGATGGCAGGCGAAAGGCACCGACTCCCAGACCGGCGAGGGCGCCGAACTCAGCCCCGTCCAGCAGGCGTTCATCGACGCCGGCGCCGTCCAGTGCGGCTTCTGCACCCCGGGTCTGCTCGTCGCCTCCGACGAACTCCTGGAGCGCAACCCGAATCCGACCGACGCGGACATCCGCGAGGCGCTGTCGGGCAACCTGTGCCGCTGCACGGGCTACGAGAAGATCATGGACGCGGTCCGCCTGGCGGCCGCCCGCCAGTCCGAGGGGGCCTGACATGCCGGCCAACGGCGCTCCTACGAAGATCACGCAGGGCTCGCAGACCAAGGGCGGCATCGGCGAGTCCACGCTCCGCCCGGACGGCACCCTCAAGGTGACCGGCGAGTTCGCGTACTCGTCCGACATGTGGCACGAGGACATGCTGTGGGGCCAGATCCTGCGCTCCACCGTCGCCCACGCCGAGATCGTCTCGATCGACACCTCCGAGGCCCTGGCCACGGCCGGCGTCTACGCGGTGCTGACGTACGACGACCTGCCCACCGAGGTGAAGAACTACGGCCTGGAGATCCAGGACACCCCGGTCCTCGCGCACGGCAAGGTACGCCACCACGGCGAGCCGGTCGCGCTGGTCGCCGCCGACCACCCGGAGACGGCCCGCCGCGCCGCCGCCAAGATCAAGGTCGAGTACCGCGAACTCCCGGTCATCACCGACGAGAAGTCGGCCCTGGCCCCGGACGCGATCCTCGTCCACGAGAACCGCGACGACCACCACATCGGGCACGTCCCGCACCCCAACATCGTGCACCGCCAGCCGATCATCCGCGGCAACGTGGCGGAGGCCCGCAAGCGGGCCGACGTGATCGTCGAGGGCGAGTACACCTTCGGCATGCAGGACCAGGCCTTCCTCGGCCCCGAGTCCGGCCTCGCCGTCCCCGAGGAGGACGGCGGCGTCCACCTCTACATCGCCACCCAGTGGCTCCACTCCGACCTGCGCCAGATCGCGCCCGTCCTCGGCCTGCCCGAGGAGAAGGTGCGCATGACGCTGGCCGGCGTCGGCGGCGCGTTCGGCGGCCGCGAGGACCTGTCGATGCAGATCCACGCCTGTCTCCTGGCCCTGCGCACCGGCAAGCCCGTCAAGATCGTCTACAACCGGTTCGAGTCCTTCTTCGGGCACGTCCACCGGCACCCGGCGAAGCTGTACTACGAGCACGGTGCCACCAAGGACGGCAAGCTCACGCACATGAAGTGCAGGATCGTCCTGGACGGCGGCGCCTACGCCTCCGCCTCCCCGGCGGTCGTCGGCAACGCCTCGTCCCTGTCGGTGGGCCCCTACGTGATCGACGACGTCGACATCGAGGCCATCGCCCTCTACACCAACAACCCGCCCTGCGGCGCCATGCGCGGCTTCGGCGCGGTCCAGGCGTGCTTCGCCTACGAGGCGCAGATGGACAAGCTGGCGAAGAAGCTCGGCATGGACCCGGTGGAGTTCCGGCAGCTGAACGCGATGGAGCAGGGGACCGTCATGCCGACCGGGCAGCCGGTCGACTCCCCGGCCCCGGTCGCCGAACTGCTGCGCCGCGTCAAGGCGATGCCGCTCCCGCCGGAGCGCCAGTGGGAGTCCAGCGAGGGCGCCGACGTACGGCAACTGCCCGGCGGTCTGTCCAACACCACGCACGGCGAAGGCGTCGTACGCGGCATCGGCTACGCGGTCGGCATCAAGAACGTCGGCTTCTCCGAGGGCTTCGACGACTACTCCACCGCCAAGGTGCGCATGGAAGTCATCAACGGTGAACCGGTCGCAACCGTGCACACCGCGATGGCGGAGGTCGGCCAGGGCGGTGTCACCGTCCACGCGCAGATCGCCCGCACCGAGCTCGGCGTCACCCAGGTGACCATCCACCCGGCCGACACCCAGGTGGGTTCGGCGGGCTCCACCTCGGCCTCCCGGCAGACGTACGTCACCGGCGGCGCCGTGAAGAACGCCTGCGAGCTCGTGCGCGAGAGGGTCCTGGAGATCGGCCGGCGCAGGTTCGGCTCCTACCACCCGGCCTGGGCGACCGCCGAACTCCTGCTGGAGGGGGGCAAGGTCGTCACCGACGGCGGCGAGGTCCTCGGCGACCTGGTCGACGTCCTGGAGGACGAGGTCGTGGAGATCGAGGAGGAGTGGCGGCACCGGCCGACCGAGGCCTTCGACCTGCGCACCGGCCAGGGCAACGGCCACGTCCAGTACTCCTTCGCCGCGCACCGCGCCGTCGTCGAGGTCGACACCGAGCTCGGCCTGGTCAAGGTCATCGAACTGGCCTGCGCCCAGGACGTCGGCAAGGCGCTCAACCCGCTCTCCGTCATCGGCCAGATCCAGGGCGGTACGACCCAGGGCCTGGGCGTGGCAGTGATGGAGGAGATCATCGTCGACCCGAAGACCGCCAAGGTCAGGAACCCCTCCTTCACGGACTACCTGATCCCCACGATTCTCGACACGCCGACCATCCCGGTCGACGTGCTCGAACTCGCCGACGAGCACGCCCCGTACGGGCTGCGCGGCATCGGCGAGGCCCCGACCCTGTCGTCCACCCCGGCCGTCCTCGCGGCGATCCGGAACGCGACCGGGCTGGAGCTCAACCGCACGCCGGTGCGGCCCGAGCACCTCACGGGAACCGCGTAACAACCCCACAGCTCTCCGGGCGGCGCCGGGAACGTCACACACTCCGCCGCGCCGCCCGGAGGAACCCCCTTTGAGTTCCGCACCGCTCGCGGTCCTTGAAGTACCAGGAAATTCGTTCGTCTCGGGCCGTCCCCCGGGTCGTCCATTCCCAAATCCCGTGCCCGCAAGGCGGGTTGCGCGGGTGCCCCTTTGAACCTTGGGAGTTGGCCCATGACCCAGCAGTCAGTGGAGCCCAGGACCGCAGCCGACGACGCCGGTGATGGCAGCCGCGTCCCGGCCGGCCGGTCCTGGCTCGACCGGTACTTCCACATATCCCACAGAGGATCGACGGTCGCGAGGGAGGTGCGCGGTGGCATCACCACGTTCATGGCGATGGCCTACATCCTCCTGCTCAATCCGCTCATCCTGTCCGGCAAGGACATCCACGGCGACACGCTCGGCCAGAAGGCGCTGATCACCGCCACCGCGTTCGCGGCGGCCTTCACCACGCTGGTGATGGGCTTCGTCGGCAAGGTGCCGCTCGCCCTCGCCGCGGGCCTGTCGGTCTCCGGCGTCCTGTCCTCGCAGGTCGTCCCCAACATGACCTGGCCGCAGGCCATGGGCATGTGTGTGATGTACGGCGCCGTCATCATGCTGCTCGTCGTCACCGGCCTGCGCGAGATGATCATGAACGCGATCCCGCTCGCGCTCAAGCACGGCATCACCATGGGCATCGGCCTGTTCATCGCGCTCATCGGTCTCTACAAGTCCGGCTTCGTGCACAAGGGCGAGGCCACCCCGCTCAGCCTCGGCCCGGCGGGCCAGCTCACCGGCTGGCCGGTGCTGCTCTTCGCCGGCACCCTGCTGCTGATCTTCATGCTCCAGGCGCGCAACATCCCCGGCGCCATCCTGATCGGCATCGTCTCCGGCACGATCGTCGCCGCCGTCCTCAACGGCCTCGGTGTCATCGACGCCAAGCAGTGGGCCAACGGCGCTCCCGAACTGCACGGCAGCGCGGTCTCGATGCCCGACTTCTCGCTCTTCGGGCACGTGGCGTTCGGCGGCTGGGGCAAGGTCGGCGCGATGACGATCGGCATGATCGTCTTCACCCTGGTGCTCGCCGGCTTCTTCGACGCGATGGCCACCATCATCGGTGTCGGCACCGAGGCCGAACTCGCCGACGACAAGGGCCGGATGCCGGGCCTGTCCAAGGCGCTGTTCATCGACGGCGCCGGCGGGGCGATCGGCGGTGTGGCGGGCGGCTCCGGCCAGACGGTGTTCATCGAGTCCGCCACCGGCGTCGGTGAGGGCGCCCGTACCGGTCTCGCCTCCGTCGTCACCGGCCTGTTCTTCGCGGCCTGTCTGTTCTTCACCCCGGTCACCGCGATCGTCCCGCAGGAGGTCGCCTCCGCCGCCCTGGTGGTCATCGGCGCGATGATGCTGATGAACGCCCGGCACGTGGACTGGGCCGACCGCGCCACCGCGATCCCGGTCTTCCTGACCGTCGTCCTGATGCCCTTCACGTACACCATCACCTCCGGTGTCGCGGCGGGTGTCATCTCCTACACCGCCATCAAGGTCGCCCAGGGCAAGGCCCGCGAGATCGGTGCCTTCATGTGGGGCCTGACGGTCATCTTCCTGGTGTACTTCGCCCTGCATCCCATCGAGGGCTGGCTCGGCGTGCACTAGCGCCGGGTGAACGCCCCTTCCCCGCACACCCGTTAGGAGACCGACAGATGCTGGACATCGCCGAGGAGCTGCACCGGTGGGTCGAGCAGGGCCGTGACTTCGCCGTCGCCACCGTGGTGGCCGTCGGCGGCAGTGCACCGCGCCAGCCCGGCGCCGCCCTCGCGGTGGACGCCGAGGGCACGGCCGTCGGCTCGGTCTCCGGCGGGTGCGTGGAGGGCGCCGTGTACGAGCTGTGCCGACAGGCGCTTCAGGACGGGGAAACCGTGCTCGAACGCTTCGGTTACAGCGACGAGGATGCCTTCGCCGTCGGCCTGACCTGTGGCGGCGTCATCGACATCCTCGTCACACCGGTCCGGGCGGACGGTCCCGCCCGGCAGGTGCTCGCCGCCGCGCTGGCCGCCGCCGCCCGTGGGGAGGCGGCGGCGGTCGCGCGGATCGTGGAGGGCCCGGCCGAGCTGCGGGGCCGGGCCCTCCTCGTCCGCCCCGACGGCTCCTTCGCCGGCGGTTTCGGCGGCCATCCCGGGCTGGACCGCACCGTCGCCGCCGAGGCCGGCGCCTTCCTGGACGCGGGCCGCACCGGCACCCTGGAGATCGGCGAACAGGGCTCGCGCTGCGGTGCCCCGCTCACCGTCCTGGTCGAGTCCTCCGTCCCGGCGCCCCGGATGATCGTCTTCGGCGCGATCGACTTCGCCGCCGCGCTGGTCCGCGTCGGCAAGTTCCTGGGCTACCACGTCACGGTGTGCGACGCCCGCCCGGTGTTCGCCACCAGGACCCGCTTCCCCGAGGCCGACGAGATCGTCGTCGAGTGGCCGCACACGTACCTGGAGCGCACCGAGGTCGACGGCCGCACCGTCCTGTGCGTCCTCACCCACGACGCCAAGTTCGACGTCCCCCTGCTCGCGCTGGCCCTGCGGCTGCCGGTCGCCTACGTCGGCGCGATGGGCTCCCGCCGCACCCACCTCGACCGCAACGAGCGGCTGCGCGAGGTGGGCGTCACCGAACTCGAACTGGCCCGGCTGCGCTCGCCGATCGGCCTCGACCTCGGCGCCCGTACGCCGGAGGAGACGGCCCTGTCCATCGGCGCGGAGATCGTCGCGAACCGGCGCGGCGGCAGCGGCGTCTCGCTCACCGGCGCGCACACCCCCATCCACCGCGACCTGGCCGCGCTCCCGGCCGGGAGGATCGGGTCGGTGGCCTGAGGCCGGCCCCGGCTCACGCCCGCCGGAGCAGGCGGTTGACCGCCCGGCCGAACACCGCGCGTGCCGTGCGTTCCAGTACGCCGTCGAAGGCGCGCGGCAGCAACCTCACCCGCAGTTCCTCCCGCCACACCACCCGGCTGCGGCCCCCGGGCCCGGGACTGACCTCGATCTCCGCCCAGCCCCGCACCGCCCGGCCGCGCTTCTCCAGGCGGCACAGCCCGCCCTCGCCGTCGGCGGGCGGGCGCCAGAGAGTGACCTCCATGACGTCGTCGAAGGCCAGCGGACCGACGCCGGAACGGGCCACGAAGCGCGTGCCCACGTCGGTGGGCCCGTCGGTGAGCACCCTGATCCGGGTCAGCGGGACCGCGTCGGCGTGGCGGGGCCACTCGGTGAGCCGGCGCCACGCCTCGTCGAGGGGGAGCGGGGCCGTACGGGCGAAGGAGAAGATCGGCACGGCACGATCGTAGGCAATGGGCGCCGGTCAGCGGGGCGTTCGGGCCCCGCTCCACCGCACGGAGGACCGACCCGGGGCGGAATCAGGGCCGGTAGACCTTGCCCGGCTCCGCCTTGCCGGGCGCCAGCAGCTGAGGAACCGTCACGAAGACGTATCCGCGCGCCTTCAGCGCGTCGATGATGCCGGGTACGGCGGGCACGGTGCCGGGGTAGATGTCGTGCAGCAGGATGATCCCGTCCCGGGACGCCTGGTCCAGGACCCGCTGGGTGATGAGCCCGGAGTCGTTCGTCGTGTAGTCCTTGGCGGTCACGCTCCACAGCACCTCCGCCAGGCCCATCTCCTTGGCGATCTTGTGCACGTTGCTGTCCGTACGGCCCTGCGGCGGGCGCATCAGCGTGGGCCTGCGTCCGGTGAGCCGCTCGATCGCGTCGTCCGGCCGCTTCAGCTCCTCGCGTATCTGTGCGTCCGGTATCCGCGTGAGGATCTTGTGGTCCCAGGTGTGGCTCGCGACCTCGTGCCCCTCGGCCGCCATCCGCTTGACCAGCTGCGGGTACTTCTCGATGTGGTTCTTGCCCAGGAGGAAGAAGGTCGCCGGGACCTTTTTCGCCCTGAGGATGTCGAGCAGCCGCGCCGAGTTCTCACTGGGCCCCGCGTCGAAGGTGAGCGCGATGCACCTGGCCTCCCGGCAGTCGACGGTGCCGAACCCCGCCGGAGCCCCGTGCGCCGCCGCGGCCCGTACGGTGCTCGGTGCGGTCGTGTCGACCTGCGCGCAGCCGGACAGCGTGAGCGCCAGGCCGACCGCGGCCGGGGCGAGCGAGGCCGGACGCAACCTCCGGGCGGCTCGGCACATCTTCCTGGTCGCGGGTTTCGGCGTCGGGATCGTGTCGGTCGAAAGAGGCATGCGGGCGACTATACACTCAGTGTGTAGATCTGGTGTTCGAGTGCGGGGATGCCCCGGGAACGCCCGACCGGGAGCACCATGGGAGGAGAGGCACCGCGGAGGAGGACGGCCATGCGCTTCCGGGACCGTGCCGAAGCCGGACGGGAACTCGCCGGACTGCTGAGCGACCTGCGCGACCAGGGCGCCCTCGTCGATCCGCTCGTCCTCGCCCTGCCACGCGGCGGCATCGCCGTCGCCGAGCCCGTCGCCCGTGCCCTCGACGCCCAGCTCGACGTGCTCATCGTCCGCAAGATCGGCGCCCCGCACCACCAGGAGTTCGCCGTCGGCGCGTTGGTCGGCGACGATCCGCCGCTCTTCAACACCGGCTCCCTGGACCGGCTCGGCCTGACCGAGGAGTCCATGGCCCCGGTGGTCGAACGCGAGCGGCGGGAGCTGCGGCGCCGTGAGGAGCGCTACCGCGGCGGCCGGCCGGCGCCGGACCCCGCGGGCCGTACGGTGATCGTCGTCGACGACGGGCTGGCCACGGGCGCCACCGCCCGGGCGGCCCTGCGCCATGTGCGGCGGCACGGGCCCGCGCGGCTCGTCCTGGCCGTTCCCGTCGGGGCGCCGGACTCCGTCGACCGGCTCTCCGGCGAGGCCGACCTGGTCGTGTGCCCGCATCAGCCCGCCGGGTTCAGCGCGGTGGGGCAGTGGTACGAGGACTTCCAGCAGCTTTCCGATGCGGAGGTGCTGGCCGCACTGGGGCGGTGACGGGTGGCGCCGCCGGGGTCTCCGGCCGTTGCCGGGTGCGGCGGCGTCGTGGCTCGTCGCGCTCACGCGGCGGAGCCGCACATCGACACAGCCCCTCGCCCCTTGGCCGGTTGCGCCGGCGTAACCTGCACAGCTGCCCCTCGGTCGTCCCGGTCACCGCTCTTTGGTAACGGCCCCGTGCACACCAGTAGTACCGGGTCGGCACGCGGAGTAACCTCGGGGCCATGACGCGCACGGGGGAGCGAGCCGTCAAGTCGTTACGGACACCGACGTGGATCGCACGCATCGAGGCGTCGGACGGGCAGGTGCTCGGCGCGGGGGTGCTGCTCGCCCGCGACCGGGTGCTCACCGCGGCCCATGTCGTCCGCCCCGGCCCGCGCTATGTCGTCCGGCTGGTCGGCGTGCCCGGCGCCGTCGCCGCCACGGTGCGCGCCGACGAGCACGTGCCGGACCACGACGACGGCCTCGGCGGCCGCAGCGGCGACCTCGCCCTGCTGCGGCTGGCCGAGCCGCTGCCCGCCGAGCACGCCACCCGGCTCTACCGGCTCGCCACCGCGCACGGCCCCGTGAGCATGTACGGCTTTCCGGACGGCCACGACGAGGGCCGCTGGCACGACGCCACCCTGCTCGCCGCCCGCGGCCGGGACAGCCGGGTGCAGCTGCGTCCGGTCACGACGGGCGAACTGGCCGCCCCCGGCTTCAGCGGCGGGGGAGTGGTCGACCACGCCACCGACCGGGTCATCGGCATCGTCCTCAGCGTGGACCGGGGGCCGGGTTCCGTCTTCACCCACATGAGCCCCACCGAGACCATCATCAGCCATCTGCCGCAGGTCGCCGACTGGAGCGACGGCGCCGAAGCCGTCGATCCCCGGCTGCGCACCGGCACCCCCGGCCGGGCCGGCCGGCTCGACATCGACTTCGCCACCGAACTCGCCGGCTGGTTCCGGGGCGAGGGCTGGCCGGTGCTCGTCACCGTCGTTCCCGCCCGCGGCGACCGCGCCTTCACCCTCGAGCGGGCCGTCACCCTCGCCGACCGGGAACTGCGCACCCACCGCAACACCAGCGCCTACCACCACGACCCGCCCGAGACCGTCCCCCCGGCCGGTGCCCACGATCTCGCCCTGGACATCAAGGGACTGACGGCCGCTCAGGTCACGGACCGGATCGCCGAGCGCCTCGGTCTGCGCGACGACCCCCGGCCCGAACGGCTCGGCGCCCTGCGCGTCCCGCTCGCCGCCGTCCTGGTCGGCGTCGACCAGGCCGCCGAACCCGACGCCCTGCTCGGCCTGTTGGACCGGCTCGCCCGGCAGGGAGCCCGGCTGCTGCTGGTGTTCCGCCGCCGGAGCGAACGCGGGAAACAGGCCGCCGAGTCCCTCGTACGCCGCCCGCTGCACGACCGCTGGAGCCGGCTGCACGCCGAACTCGACCGGATCGTGGACGAGTTGGGACCCGGCCTCGACCGGCTCCGGGACGGTGTCCTGCCCGGCCCCGCCACCCGGCAGCTGGTGGAGCAGGCCGAGGCGGGCGTACGGCGCACCCGGATGCTGCGCTCCTGGGTCGCCCACAGCCCCGAGCGGGAGCGCGAACCCGGCCGTGCCGACCTGCTGTTCACCTTCGAGGACGCCGCCGACCGCCGAAGACAGCGCCTGGAACAGGCGATCGGCGTCCTCGACGCCCGGCTGCGCCGCCGCGAGGAACTCCTCGGCCGGGTCGGCGCCGAGTGGCCGCTGTGCCGCGCCCGGGCCGCCGCGCACGGCGACCGGGTCATGGAGGCCTACCGGCTCTACGAGCACGCCCTGTCCCTGCTGCGGCACACCCCCTGCGACCTCGAGCGCGCCGAGGCCGCCGTCGAGCGCTTCGTCGACTTCTGCTCGGCCCCGGCACCGTCCACCCCGGCCGGGCCGACGGAACCCGCCGCACCCGCCGCACCCGGCGCATCCCGGAAGGAGAGCGCACCGTGACCTCGTGCATCCGGCCCGGCTGCGCGGGCCACATCATGCGCACCGGCTACTGCGACACCTGCGGCCGCCGCCACGCCGAGCCGCACACCGCACCGCGTCCGGAGCCACCGTCACCGGTCGCACCGCGCACCGCACCGCGCACCCCGCTCCCGGGCGGCCCGGCCGAGGAGAGCCCGGGCCCGCCGGCCGTGCACGCCGTCGCCGGGGTCGGCGACCTCGACCAGCACGGACTGGTCGTGCTGCCCGAGGTGCCCGCCCCCGACGACGTGCTCGTGACCGACCCCCACCCGCCCACCGGCGGCCGCCGCTGCGGCGCGGGCGGCTGCACCATGACCATCGGCATCGGCTACGGCGGCCGGCCCGCCCCCGCCACCGGCCACTGCCCCCGCTGCGGCACGCCCTACTCCCTGCTGCCCCAGCTGAACAAGGGCGATGTGGTCGCCGGCCACTACCGCGTCCTCGGCCTGCTCGGCGGGGGCGGGCTCGGCTGGATCCATCTCGCCGAGGACACCCGCGCCGACGGGTACCGGGTCGTCCTCAAGGGCCAGATCGACGTCCACGACGCGCTCGCCCGCCGCAACGCCGTCGAGGAGCGCCGCTCCCTGACCGACCTGCACCACCCCGACATCGTCCGGCTCATCACCTACGCCGACCACCACGTCCCCGGCCGTCCGCCCACCGGCTACCTGGTCATGGACTACATCGGCGGCCGTTCCCTGCAGCAGCTGTTCGACGCCGACGACGTCGAACGGATCTTCCACGGCCGCCCCCGCCTGGACCACGTCCTCACCTACGGCTGCAAGATCCTCGGCGCCCTGCAGTACATGCACGAACGCGGGCTGCTGTACTGCGACATGAAGCCCGCCAACGTCATCCACTTCGGCCGGGCGGTCAAGGTCATCGACCTCGGCGCCGTCCGCGCCATCGGCGACCGCACCTCCGCCCACGTGTGCACGGCCGCGTTCGCCCCGCCCCAGGAGGAGATCGACCGGCGCGGCTGGCACGTCGACAGCGACCTCTACACCGTCGGCACGACCCTCCAGGCGCTGGCCCGGGACACCGAACCGGCCCGCGGTCTCGCCCCGGACTCCTTCCGGCGGCTGATCGACCGCGCCACCCACCCGGAGCCGCGCGCCAGGTTCCGCTCGGCGGCCGAGATGTCCCGGCAACTCTGGGAAGTACTGCGGGAGTTCCGGTCCCTCCATTTCGGCGAGCAGCTGCCGGAGAGCTCCACCCGGTTCCGCGCCACCGGCGCCAGCCTCGACGCCGGGCTCGGTGCGATCCCGGCCCTGGACCGGTTCACCGCCCGCCCCGGCGGACAGCCGCCCGGCCTCGACGTCTCCCCGCCCGCCGCCGCCGAGGTCGCCGGCGCCCTCCCGGAACCGGTCCCCGACCCCGACGACGGAGCCGCCCTGCTGCTGGACACCTTCCCGCCCGACGCCCCCGACCGGGTCGACGAGCAGTGGCACCGTGAATCCCGCCTCGGCACCCCGGAGACCGCGCTGTGGCTGTGCCGCGCCTATCTCGGACAGGGCGAGCGGGAGCGGGCCGAGAGCTGGCTCGCCGAGGCCGAGACCCTGCTCGGCGAAGGCGCCGCCGCGCACGACTGGCGCATCGCCTGGCACCGCGGCGTGCTCCACCTCAGCAGAGGTGAAGTGCGTCAGGCCGGCGCCCGCTTCGACGCCGTCTACCGGGCCCTGCCCGGCGAGTACGTGCCCAAGCTCGCCCTCGCCTACTGCACGGAACACGAGTCCGAGGTGCCCGGACCGCAGCGCATCCCGCGGGCCATGCGGTTCTACGAGGCCGTCTGGAAGCGGGACTTCGCGCACACCGCCGCAGCCTTCGGGCTGGCCCGCGGCCATCTGGCCGGCGGTGACCGGGACGCCGCCGTCCGCGTCCTCGACGACGTGCCCGCCACCTCCCGCCACCACGACGCCGCCCGGATCGCGGCCGTCCGGGTCCGCGCCG
This sequence comes from Streptomyces sp. NPDC001852, assembly GCF_042891825.1. Lineage (NCBI taxonomy): Bacteria > Bacillati > Actinomycetota > Actinomycetes > Kitasatosporales > Streptomycetaceae > Streptomyces > Streptomyces sp. NPDC001852. The sequence continues at coordinate 101,492 of NZ_JBIATN010000012.1, read as the reverse complement.
GCATCCTGCGCGGCGAGCCGCCCGCACCGGCCGACCTGCGGGACGCCGCCCGGCGGCTGCCCGAGCTGCGTCTGGACGGCGGCGCCGCCGACGGCGAGTCCCGGGCCCGGCTGGTCGCCGAGGTCCGCGAGAACACCCTGCGCTGCCGGCCGGAACAGGGCTGGGGGCCGGAGTTCCCCGCCGGGGACCTCCTCGGACCCGGTGACGAGGACGGCCTGCGCCGCCTGCTCGAGCACTCGTTCCGCCTGCTGGCCGCGCAGGCCCGCACCGCGGGGGAGCACGGCCGGCTGCTGGACCTCGCCCACGCGGTCCGGCCGATCACCACCTTCTGACGCCCGTACCCGCCCGTGACCACCTGGGGGACACACGATGACCGTGGCCGAGGAGATCGAGGTGACACTCGCGGTCGGCCAGCAGAGGGAACTGCCCGCCGTGGCCGCGCCCGGGCAGTCCGCCGACCGGGAGATGCACGCCATCCTGGAGATCGGCGTCCGCGGCCCCGGCGGCCCGGGATCCGGCGCCGCCCCCGCGCACGGTGCGGGCCCCGCGCTCGCCGAGGTGCTGATCGTCGACACCTCCCGCTCCATGCTCCACCCCGCCGCCAAACTGCACGCGGCGAAGGACGCCACCGCCGCCGCGGTCCGGCTGCTGCCCGACGGCACCGCGTTCGCCGTGCTGTCCGGGCGGTTCGACGCCACCGTGGTCCATCCCGGACCCGGCCGGGCCCCGATGGCCGTCGCCGGGCCCGCCGAGCGGGCGGCCGCCGAGCGGGCCGTACGGATCCTGGACGCGGACGGCGGCACGGCCCTCGGCACCTGGCTCGACCTCGCCCGGCGGCTGCTGAAGGAGCAGCCCGCCCCCGTCAAGCACGTCCTGCTCCTGACCGACGGGCGCAACGAGCACGACCACCGGGCCGCCATGTCGCTGGACACCGCCCTGGACGCCTGCGAGGGCCGGTTCGTCTGCGACGCCTGGGGCATCGGCGACGACTGGGACGCCGAACTGCTGCTGCGCATCACCCGGCGGCTGCACGGCCGCGCCGGAGCGGTCCGTGAGGAGTCCGAACTGACCGAGGCGTACGAGGAGTTGGTGACCGGACTGCTCGGCACCGCGATCCCCGAGCTGCGCATCAGGATCACCCCCACCCCCGGCACCGTGATCCGCCGGGTCAAGCAGGTGGTGCCGGGCGAGCAGGAACTGCCCGCCGTTCCGGCCGGCTCCGGCGGCCGCGGCACCGAGTACGTCACCCGCGCCTGGGGCGACGAGACACGGCACTACCAGGTCGTCCTCACCGCCGACCCGGCCGGCCGCGAGAGGGGCGAGGACCTTCAGCTCGCCGCCGTGGAGGTCGCCGTACCCGACTTCGGGCGCCCGGTACGGCTGCCCGCGCCGCGGCCCGTGCTGGTCCGCTGGACCGACAACCCGCTCGACGCCTCCCGGCGGCATCCCGGAGTCCGCCGGTACGAGCTGTACCAGCAGGCGACCGCCGCCGTCGCGGGGGCCTACCAGGCCTGGCTGCGCGGCACCGACGGCCGGGCCGACGCGGACCGCCACCTGACGCGCGCCCTGGCCCTCGCCGCCGAGCTGGACGACGCCCAGCTCCTGCGCGCGCTGCGGCGGATCGAGGACGGGCAGGCCGGATCGGGCACCGGCCGGGTACGCGCCGGCCTCAAGGACGTCGACTGGCAGCACCTGATCCTCTCCAGCGCCATGACGACCCCACCACAGCCGCCCAGCCCCGGCCCACCGGCCGAGGCAGACCCCGCCACCCCCTCCGGCACCGACGCGCTGATCGAGTGCCCCCACTGCAAGTGGCTCGGCCCGGCCGACTCCGTCTACTGCGGGGGCACCTGCGGCCGCCCCCTGACCGGGCAGGCCTCATGACCCCCGCCAACGCCCCGCACACGAGCCCCGGCGGCGGTGGGCCGCACGCGGGCGCCTCGGGCGGGGGCGGACAGGGCGGCGGGCGGGCTCACGGCAACCAGGCTGGTGCCCCCGGTGGGGGCACGGGGGACCCCGGGCAGGGCGCGCAAGCAGGCGAGCCGGGTCCGTCCGGGCATCTCGGCGAGCCCGGTCGGGGCGTGACAGGCGATGGCGCGGTGCCCGGCACCCCGCACGCCGTCCCCGCCGCCGGTCAGCGCACGCGCCCGGAAACCCCCTCCCCGGCCCGGCACCCCGGCGCCCACGGCACGGCACCCCACCTCACCGCCCCCCGCCCCGCACCCACCACCGCCCCCACCGACCGCCACACCCCCGCCGGCGAGCCGACCATCCTCCTGCGCCGGCTGCTCCCTCCCGGTCGGCGTCCGGTGGGTGGCGGCAGTACCACCGCCCACGACCTCGCCGTACGCCATCGCCTGCTGCTGGCGCTGTCCGCGCTGCTGACGCTGTCGCTGTTCCTGTCCTACGAGGGTGTGCACGGGGGCGCGAACCCGTTGCGTACCTCCAGCGCCCCGGCCGTGCTGTCCCTCGACACCGCGCTGTACGCCCTCGGCCAGGCCCAGCGGGACGCCGGCGCGGCGGCGCCGACCAGCGACTTCCAGAAACAGATCTCGGTCGCCGCGCAGAGCCTCGCGGCCGCCGCCGGGGACGATGTCGGGGGCCCGGCGGGCCGGCAGGCCCTGCAGACGGTCGCCGGGCTGATCACGGTGTACGCCGTCAAGGTCCAGCAGGCCCAACTCCAGCCCGCCGACAGCGTGTTGCGCGAGGCCTACCTCAGCTATGCCACCAGCGTGCTGACGGACCAGGGCTCCGGCATCCAGGCCCGGCTGAAGGCCCTGCAACAGCAGCAGCGCGCCGCGGTGCACCGGCAGACCTCGTTCGGCCCGCTGCTGTGGCTCGGCTGGACCGCGACCCTGCTGCTGGCCCTCGCCCTCGGCGCGGCCCTGCTGGAGACCCAGCTGTTCCTGCGCCGGCGGTTCCGCCGCCGGTACAACCGCGGCCTGCTCGCGGCGGGCGCCCTGCTGGCGGCCGGTCTCGCCGCCACGCTGCTGTTCACGGTCTGGACGCACCAGGGGATGGCGGACACCCGCGACCTGCTCGACCGCCCGCTGACCGGGCGGCTCATCACCGACGCCGGACGGCACACCGCGGCGTACCTCGCACACACCGGCTTCCGCGCTTCGGCCGCGGTGTGGATCCTGATAGGAGGCATCCTGCTCATGGCCCTCGCCGAGACGGGACTGCGGCGGCACATCGACGACTACCGGTTCAGGCCCCGGTGAGCGCCCCACACGGCGGCGGGCCCGTGACGGTCACGGCCCCTCACCCGCGCCACTCCCGCCGCATCCGCGCCCTGACCGTGGTGGTGAGCTGCCTGGTCCTGCTGGCGGCGGCCGTCGTGTTCGCCGTACGGGCCCTCGGCCAGGAGCCGACCGTCACGCTGCTCGCCAACTGGACCGGCACCGACGAGCGGAACTTCCGGGAGTCGGTCATCGAGCCCTTCGAGCGCAAGTACCACATCCACGTCGACTACCAGGGCAGTTCCGCCGAGAGCCAGGTGCTCGGCGCCGACGTGGAGGCCGGGACGCCACCGGACGTGGTGGTGCTGACCGGACCCGGTGAACTCGCGGACTACGCCCGGCAGGGACAGCTGAAACCGCTCGACGACCTCGTGCCGCGGGGCGGTTTCGGCGCGTCCTGGACCACGCCGCTGGACGGGCACGTGTACTGGTTCCCGCTCAAGGCCGACCTGAAGTCCATCGTCTGGTACCCGGCCGGCACGAGCGAGCGGCAGCGCGCCGAGGCGGCGGGCCGGCCCGGCCAGTGGTGCGTCGGCATGGGCTCCGGGGCGACGAGCGGCTGGCCCGGCACGGACTGGATCGAGGACATCCTGCTCCAGCAGTACGGCCCCGCCACCTATCAGCGCTGGGCGCGCGGCGAACTGCCCTGGCGTTCCGGGGCGGTGCGGTCGGCCTGGACGACCTGGGGGCGCCTGGTCGGCGCCGGCGGCGACCGCGACCTGGTCCGGCGGGCGCTGAAGACGCCGTACCAGGACGCGTCGAAACCGGTTGCCGGCCACCCGCGCGGCTGCACCCTGGAGCACCAGGCGTCCTTCATCCGCAACCAGGATTCCTGGAAACGCGTGGACGGCCGTTACGAGCCCTCGGCCCGGCGGATCCCCGGGGCCAGGGCGAGCGACGCCTGGGAGGTCTCCGGTGACCTGGTCGCCCTGCTGCACGACACCCCGCAGGCCAAGACGCTGATCCGTCACCTCGCCTCGGCGGGCGCCCAACGTGCCTGGAACGCCGAGGAGTCGGGTTTCTCCGTCAGTCCCGCGGCACAGCCGGCGCCCTCCGACGGCGGTGCGGCCTGGCACCGGTCCCTCGCCGCGACCCTCCTCGACGACCGGGCCGTGCACTGCTTCGACGCCTCCGACGCGATGCCGCCCTCGGTGCGCGACGCGTTCGCCGAGGCGACGATCGAGTTCCTCGCGCATCCCGACCACCTGAACGCCCTGCTGGCCTCCCTGGACACCCTCAGCCACAGCCAGGGCCTGACCTGGCTCCCCTCGGTGTGCGACCGCACGCCGTGACAGGCGCGGGCGCCGGACCCGGCGCCGTGGTCGCTCGGTGGGCGGTCTGCGGCGTCCCGCTCTGCGCGCGACCGTGCAGGCCTGGGTGGCGCGGGTGGCCGGGTTCGGCGGCGGGGCTGCCCGGTCAGAGGGCCGTCGCTCCCCGGAGGGTGCCCGCGCACCGCGGGACGCGGGCCACCCCCAACTCGGCAACGCGAGCCGGTCAGTTCGCCGGCCGCTTCCACGGCAAGGTCAGCGCCCTGCCCTGCGCGCGGCCCGCCTCGGCCGCCGGGCCGCGGGTGGCGGGGTCCAGGGGGTTGCCGCCGATCGCCGTCGCCGATGCCTCGTCGGGCGCGATGACCACCACCTCGGCGCCCTGGCCGCGCAGTTGCTCCACCGACCGCTCCAGCGGGTACTCGCTGGGGATCGGCTCGGTGGCGCCGAGCGGCACGATCACCAGCACCCGGTCCGCGCCGGCGGCGAGGTCGGCGTTGGCGACGGAGCGCACCCCGCCGTCGACGTACCGGCGTTCGCCGATCGTCACCGGCGGCCACACGCCCGGCACGGCACAGCTCGCCGCGACGGCGTCCACCAGCGGTACACCCGAGGCACGGTCGAAGACCACCGGCTCACCGCTCTCCGCGTCCACCGCGACGATCTTCAGCGCACGCTCCGGCCAGCCGTGCGACGGCAGCCGCGACTCGATCACCGTGCGCCGCGCCGCCTCGGACACGGTCCGCGCCCCGAGTGCGATCCGCCCCATCGCGCGCCGCAGTTCCGGCGGGGAGGCGGCGGAGCCCGTCGCGGCGCCGAGCTCCGCCGCGAACCACTCCAGATCCAGCTCGGCCATGATCTCGGCAGCCTGCAGCGCGGGGTCCGTCTGCCGCGCGTACAACTCCGTGAGGCTCAGCCCGCTGCCCAGCTGGGCGGCCACGGCGGACCCGGCGGAGGTCCCCACCAGCAGCCCGGCCCCGCCGGCGTCCTGCCCGGCATCCGCGAGCCCCGTGAGCAGCCCGGTCATCCACGCGATCCCGCCCACACCACCGCCGCCCAGCACCAGTGCCTCGGTCATCCCCACTCCTCGAACAGTCGTCGTCCAGTCGGTGATCACCAGTGCAGACGTCCTCCGCGGTGCCCGCATTCCCGGTTACAGCGAGTCCCGCTTCCTGAAGACCACGCCCCTCAGCGGTGGGAGTCGCGGACAGCAGGTGTCCGCGATCCCGGTTAGCGTGCGGTCATGACACAGAGCAGTGCGACGAAGGCCCCCCTCCTGGAGGTCCGTGCCCTCAACCGAGCCACGCTGGAACGCCAGTTGCTGCTGCGCCGCTCGGCGCTGTCCGCGCGCGCCGCCGTGGGGCATCTGCTCGGTCTCCAGGCGCAGAACGTCCAACCGCCGTACTACGCCCTCGCCGCCCGCCTCGACGGCTTCGCACCGCAGGCGCTGTCCGCGCTCATGGCCGACCGCGAGGTCGCCCGGATCGTCACCCTGCGCTCCACCCTGCACACCCACACCGCCGAGGACTGCCTGACCCTGCGGCCCTTCGTCCAGCCGGCCCGGTACCGCGAGCTGGGCGCGTTCCGCGCGGGCCTGACCGGTGTCGACCTGGACCTGCTGGCCCGCCACGCCCGCGAGCTGGTCGAGGCCGAGCCGCGGACGATGGCCCAGCTGCGGCAGACGCTGAGCGCAAGGTGGCCGGACGCCGACCCGCGGGCTCTCGCCGTGGCCGCCCGCTGCACGCTGCCCCTGGTCCAGGTCACCCCGCGCGGACTGTGGGGCAGGAGCGGCCAGGTCGCCCTCACCACCGCCGAACACTGGCTCGGCCGCCCGGCCGGACCGGCCCCCGAGCCGGACTCCGTGGTCCTGCGCCATCTCGCCGCCTTCGGCCCCGCATCCGTGAAGGACATGCAGACCTGGGCCGGACTGACCCGCCTGAGGGACGCCTTCGAGCGGCTCCGCCCCCGGCTGCTGACCTTCCGGGACCCGAACGGCACCGAGCTCTTCGACCTCCCCGACGCCCCGCGTCCCGACCCGGACACCCCGGCGCCGCCCCGCTTCCTGCCCGAGTTCGACAACCTCCTGCTCTCCCACGCCGACCGCAGTCGCGTCATACCGCCCGAGCACCGGGGCCGCCACTTCCGGGGCAACCAGGCCTACCGCACCCTCCTGGTCGACGGCTTCCTGGCGGGCGTGTGGAAGCTGGACCCGGACGCCCTGGTCATCGAGCCCTTCACCGGGCTCACCACGGTCCAGCGGGAGGAGGTCACCGCGGAGGGCGAGCGGATGCTGCGCGTCCTGCACCCCGAGGCGTCGTACGACATCCGGTTCGGGACGGTCGTACGGCCCTGATCGACACCCTCTACAGTCGGCGCATGGAACTCCGCCAGCTCAGCTATTTCGTCGCCGTCGCCGAGGAGTTGCACTTCGGGCGGGCCGCCGAGCGGCTGCACATCGTGCAGTCCGCGGTCAGCCAGCAGATACAGCGGCTGGAGCGGGAGCTGGGCGCGGAGCTGTTCGACCGGTCGCCGCGCCGGGTGCGGCTGACCGGCGCGGGGGAGCGGCTGCTGCCCGAGGCGCGGGCGGTGCTCGCGGCGGCGGACAAGGCGCGGGCCTCGGTGGCGGCGTCCGCCGGGCTGCGCCTCGGCACCAGCACCGGGCTGGGCGCGCATCTGGACCGGGTGCTGGCCGCCTTCGCCGAGCGGGCGCCCGAGGTGCCGGTGGAGCTGGTCTCGCTGCCGGCCGGCGAGCGGCTCGCCCGGGTCGCGGCGGGCCTGCTGGACGCCGCGTTCGTGCGCTCGGCCGAACCCCCGGCCGGCGTACGGGTGGTGCCGCTGTGGCCGGATCCGCTGGTCGCCGCCCTGCCGGCCACGCATCCGCTCGCGCGGCAGGGCGAGATCGACCTCGCCGACCTCGCCGGTCTGCCTCTCGCGCTCGCCCCGCGCAGCGCCAACCCCGCCCTGGTCGACCTGGTGCTCGGCGCCTGCCACGCGGCCGGGTTCGAGCCGGTGCCCGGACGGGCCGGCGGCACCCTGCACGACACCCTCGCCACCATCGGCGCCCGCCCCCTGTGGACGGTCGTCTACGCCTCGCACGCGCGCGTGCTGGCCACGCCCCGGGTGGCGTACGTCCCCTTCCGCGCACCCGGACTCGCCCTGGCCACCGGACTCGCGGTGCCCGCTGCCGACCCCTCCGCGCACCTGGAGAAACTGCTCCTGGCCTGCGGTGATCACGAAAGCTGATCGCTGCGGTCGCGGACTGCTCCTTGGCCGGGAGCGGGCGGCGCGATGGACTGGACCCACCGAACGGGAACACCGACCGAGGGAGTTCAGCCATGCCGATCGTCACCATCCAGCAGGGCCCGCGCGATGTGGAGCTCAAGCGGGAGCTGGTCAAGCGGGTCACCGACGCGTTCGTCGACGCGTACCGGATCCCGGCGGAGACCGTGCAGGTGTGGATCCACGAGGTCCCGGCGGACAGCTGGGGCGCGGCCGGGAAGCTCACGGCCGACAAGTAGTCCGCACCCACCACGCCGCCGCGTTCCGCGGGGGTGAACGTGGAGAGGGGGGCGCTGCGGGCCGCTCGTGGTGGCTCGCAGCGCCCCCCTGGCATCTACCTGAGGGGTGCTCAGGTGTCCCTCTTCCGGGTTACGAGGCGACCTGCGCGGTCATGAGCCGACCTGCGCGGTCACGAGGTCCGAGAAGGTGGTCAGCCGGGTGTACACACCCGGGTAACCGGCCTCCGCGCACCCCTCGCCCCAGGAAGTGATCCCTGCCAGGACGCCCCCGATGAGCAGGGGACCGCCGCTGTCGCCCTGGCAGGTGTCTACGCCGCCGGACGAGTATCCGGCGCAAACCATGTCGGACTGGACGAAGTCCGTACCGTAGGAGCTCTTGCAGCTGGAGTCGGACACGAGCGGGACGGTCGCGGTCCGCAGCTGGTTGGAGGAGCTGCCGTTCTCCGAGGTGGTTCCCCAGCCGAGGATCCGGGCCGTGGCGCCGGCCGCGTACACGTCCGTCTGGGAGGCGGAGACGTACGACACCGGCTTGTACGGCATCGACGTCGCCAGGGTCAGCACGGCCACGTCATGGCCGTTGGTGGCGTCCGTGTAGTCCGGGTTGACCCAGATCTTGCTGACCTTGCTCACGGTGCCGTCGGTGCCGTTGAGATTGGTCCGGCCGCCGACCACACGGACATTGTCGGCGGACTCGCCCGCCATGCAGTGCGCGGCCGTCACGACCTTGTTGGCGGCGACCAGGGTGCCACCGCAGAACTGGCTGCCGGACGCGTCGGTGATCTGCATGACGAAGGGGTACGCCGCCGTCGTGGTGGTCGTACCGCCGACGATGGGCTGCGGGGCGGCGCTCGCCGTGGGGGAGGCGAACAGCGCGGTCGCCGCGGCGGCGGCACCGGCCACCACGGTCGCGGTGGTCTTTCTTGCACGTCTGGACCCGGACATGAGTCTCCTCAGTGGGGGTTGCACCGGTGGGGGATCGCACGGGCGTGGGGGTTGTGCATGGGGGTCGCGGGACCGACCCCCATGTGCCCGGGCGAGCGGCACGCCCTTTACGCTAGGACCCGGAACCCTCGGCTCCCAATGAGGGAACCCCCTAGGGGGTTGGGTGAGGGAAAACCCTCGGTCCGGTTCAGTTAACAAGAGGGGTGCTCAGCGCGCCCGTCGAGCCGCCGCCAATCGGACGATGTCCACCCGTGACCGGATCCCCAGCTTGCGGTAGACCCGGGTCAGGGTCGCCTCCACCGTCTTGACGCTGATGAACAGCCGGGCGGCGATCTCCCGGTTGGTGGCACCCTCCATGACCAGCGCGGCGACCTGACGCTCCATCGCGGCCAGCACGTCCAGTGCGTCCAGGGCGGCCGGCGCGGCGAGCGCGGGCTCCGCTTCGGGGGCGGTGAGGGATTCGTCCACCTGGCGCAGCCAGGGCAGTGCCCGGCAGCGGCGGAACATCCGGGTGGCCTCGTCGTACGCGGACGAACCGGGGCGCCGGCCGCCCTGCAGCCGGGCCAGCGCGAGTGCCGCCCGCGCCTCCTCCAGTCCGTAGCCGAGCTTGCCGAGCCGGTCCTGAGCGGACGTCAGCTGGGTGACCGCGGCCTCCAGCTCGCCCCGGGCGGCCCGCACCAGGGCCTCGGAGCGGTCGAGGACGGCGAGGACGCTCTCCCGGCCGAGCCGCAGCGCGTGCTCGCGGCCGGCGTCGATGACGTCCTGTGCCTCGGCCGGTTCCCCGATCCGGACCAGGGCCTCGGCGAGATCGCCCTGCCAGCGGCCGCGCGCGGGGTCGGTGATCCCGAGTCCCAGCTCCAGCGTCCGCACCCGGCGCAGGGAGCGCACGGTGCCCGCCGGGTCCCCGGCGACCAGCTGGGCGTACCCGAGCGCGCCCAGGGCGCGGGAGAGGTACATCTGGTCGCCGTCCTCCTCGGCGTGGTCCACCGCCTCCCGGGCGAGCGCGAGGGCCCGGTCCACGTCCCCGCCGGAGGCCTCCGCGAGCGAGGTGAGCATCGCCGAGGCGGTCTCGCCGATCCCGGAGTCCCGGGCGAGGCGCAGGCTCTCCCGGGCCAGCTCCAGGGCGCGTCCGCAGTGCCCGGCGCGCAGCTCGGTCTCGGCGAGGCCGCGCAGGAAGTGCACCTCGCTCTCCACCGAGCCGCGCCGGCGCACCTCGCGCAGCAGCGCGGTGACCGTCGCGCGGGCCTCGGACAGCTGGTCGCCCATGACCAGCCAGCGGAACCGGGCACTGCTCGCCCCGTTGTGGTGCCAGGCCACCCGGGGGTCCTGAGGCTCCTTCAGGGCGCGTGTGATGGTCCGGGGCGCCTCGGGGTGGCCCATCAGGGTCTCGGTCTGGGCCTGGAAGGCGAGGGAGAGCAGTTCGGTGCGCCGGTCCCTGCCCTGCGCGGCCAGCTCGGCGGCGTGCGCGGCGGCCTCGCGGGCCTCGGTGAAGTCGCCCTCCACGATCAGCGCCCGCCAGGCCAGCTGGTAGTGCACCAGGCCCAGCAGCCGGGGGTCGTCGCCGGCGTCGGCGAGGGCCTGCGGGAAGACGGCGTCGACCTCGGCCATCGTGTGGCCCGCGCTGTCGATGACGATGATCCAGGCCCGCACCCGGTCGGCCGGCACGGTCGCCCGGGCCAGCACCTCGCGGGCGATGTCCCGGGCCAGGTCGATCTCGCCCGCGGTGATCGCGTCCTCGGCGGCCTGCAGCCGGCGCTCCTCGGGGCTGGGCGTTCCGTCGGCGGGGGTGTGCCGGGCGGCCAGCAGCCCCAGGTGGGCGGCGACCGAGGGGGCGCCGCGGTCCCGGGCGAGGGCGGCGGCCTCGGCGAGCCGGGCGGCGACCTCGGGGTCGGTGCCGGTGGTGGCCAGGGCCAGGTGCCGGGCCCGTTCGATCGGGTCGGAGGCGGCCGTGGACAGGGCCGCGTGCGCGGCGCGCCTTTCGGGCACGGGTGCCTCCGCGTACAGCGCGGCCGATATCAGCGGGTGCGCGAACCGTACGGCGGGGGCGTCGGGCTCGGTGGCCAGCAGCCCGAGTTCGGCGGCCTGGGCGCACTCGGCCTCGGCGTTCTCCCGGCCGGCCGCGTGCAGCAGCGCCGGGGTGGGGCGGGCGCCGGCACTGGCCACCAGCAGGGTGCGGCGGGCCTCGACCGACAGCATGTCCAGCCGGCTGAGCACCAGGGCGCGCAGGCTGGTCGGCACCGGCAGTGGCTCGCCCGGCCGGGGCGGGGTGGGGCTGTCGGCGAGGGCGCGGCCGAGTTCCAGGGCGAACAGCGGATTGCCGCCGCTGGTGCGGTGGATCTCGCGGACGGTGGAGCGGGGCAGGGTGCCGTGGCCGCGGTGGTCGAGCAACTGGGCGACCTGGGTGCGGGAGAGCGGGCCCAGCCGGACCGCGAGGGTGCCCGGCGGGCAGGAGCGCAGGTGCCGGTCGTACTCCTGGCTCTCCTGGCCCTCGGTGCGTACCGCGCACAGCAGCTGCACCGGGGTGCCCTCCAGGCGGCGGGCGGCGAACCCGAGCAGTTCGGCGCTGGCCGGGTCGAGCCACTGCAGGTCGTCGGCGACGACGAGGACACCGCCGTGCGCGGCCAGTGCGCGCAGCGCGGAGAGCACCGCGAGGCGCAGGGCGAGTCCGTCGCGCTGGAGGCTGGACTCGCCGCGACCGGTGAGCGCCGACTCCAGGGCGGTGCGCTGGGCGAGGGGCAGCCGGGGGGAGACGTCGTCGAGGACCAGGCCGAGGAGGTCGGCGAGGGCCAGGAAGGGCAGATGGGATTCGGACTCGGTGGCGGAGCAGCGCAGGACGGTGCGGGCGGTGGCGCCGTATTCCTCGGCCAATGCCCGCAGGACGGTGGATTTCCCTATTCCGGCGGGACCGTGGAGCAACACACTGCCGCCCGAGGCGAGTTGGTCACGAGCGCCGGCCAACAGGTCCTCGCGGCCGATGACCAGGTCGGGGCGGCACCTGGCAGGCTCCTGGAAGTCCCGTCGCACGGTCACCGCTCCCCTCGTGTGTCGTGTCCGGGCCAAATTCTAGGCAACGATCCCTGAAATTCGGGCGGAAGCCGTGGTGAGGGAAATAACAAAGGGGCAAGCATAGAGAAATTCAAGGCGTCGCCGCTTGAATGAACAGGTTTCCCCACCGCCCGCCGTCACGGCAGCAGCCCCGCCCTGCGGGCCTCGGTCACCGCCTCCCCCCGGGTGTGCGCGCCCAGCTTCCGCATCGCCGAACGCAGATAGCCCTTCACCGTCTCCGCACGCAGTCCCAGCCGCTCGGCCACGGCCGCGTTGGTCGCCCCCGCCGCCACCCAGGACAGCACGTCCAGTTCGCGCGGCGCCAGGGTCACGCCGCCGGACCGTGCCGGGGCGGTCAGCAGTCCGCAGGCCGCGAGCAGTTCGGCCCGCAGGTCCGGATCGGCGATCCGGGGGACCAGCGCCCGCAGCGCCGCATGCGCCTCGCGCACCTGTTCCCAGGCGGCGCCCTGGTCGCCGCCGGCGGACTCCGGCCGGGCCGCCGCCAGCAGCCCCCGCGCCTCGTCCCGCACCACCAGCGCCTGCTCCACGTCGCGGGCGACGGCCATGGCCGCGCCCAGCGTGCGGTCGCCGAGCGGCTGGGCCGAGCGCAGCGCGCCGTAGAGCACGCCGCGCACCCGGCGCCGCACCACCACCGGCACCGCGACGATCGAGCGGATGCCCTCCGCGGCCACCGGGACGTCGTACTCGTGGCTGATCTGCCGGGAGCTGGAGTAGTCCGTCACCGCGCACGGGCGGGCCAGCGCCACCGCCTTGCCGCCGAGCCCGCTGCCGGAGGTCACCGCGAGCGCGCGCAGGGCGGTCGTGGTCGTGCCGCTCAGCTCGCTGATCCGGATCTGCGGCCGGCCGGACTCGACCAGGCCGCCGAAGACGACGGGGAGCCCCGTGGCACGCCGCAGCCGGGCCAGTGCGCCGCCGATCTCCACCGTCCCCGCCGCGTCTGCCGTCACGTCCTCGCCCCTTCTGCCGTCCCCACCCCCGTTCGGGGGTAGTGAGACCTGCATCACGGATTAGACGATGCCAGAGAGCCGCCCGGCAATGGTCCGGAACAGCGGGAGTGAGCCGCAGGCCCAGGGCGCGCCGGTGACGCGAGGAGTGTGTGATGACGACGGTGACCGAGTCGTTCCGTGAGGCCCGGGACTTTCTGCTGGCGCACCGAGAGGACTATGCCGCCGCCTACGACGGCTTCACCTGGCCGCGGCCCGCGCACTTCAACTGGGCGCTGGACTGGTTCGACGTGATCGCCGCCGGCAACGACCGGACCGCGCTGCACATCGTCGAGGAGGACGGCGGCGAGACGCGGCTGTCCTTCGCCGAGATGTCCGAGCGGTCGAACCGGGTCGCGAACCACCTGCGGGCCCGTGGCGTCGCCGCCGAGGACCGGATCCTGGTCATGCTCGGCAACCAGGCCGAGCTGTGGGAGACCGCGCTGGCCGCGATGAAGCTGCGCGCCGTGGTCATCCCGGCCACCCCGCTGCTCGGCCCCGCCGATCTGCGCGACCGGGTGGACCGGGGCCGGGTCAGGCACGTGGTCGTACGGGCCGAGGACACCGCGAAGTTCGCCGAGGTGCCCGGCGGGTACACGAAGATCGCGGTCGGCGGCCCGCCCGAGGAGGGCTGGGAGCAGTACGAGGACGCCTACCGCGCCGCCGCCGACTTCCTGCCCGACGGCCCCACCCTGGCGGACGACCCGCTGATGCTCTACTTCACCTCCGGTACGACCGCCCGCCCCAAGCTGGTCGAGCACACCCACACCTCGTACCCGATCGGGCATCTGGCCACCATGTACTGGGTCGGCCTGAAACCCGGGGACGTGCACCTGAACATCTCCTCGCCGGGCTGGGCCAAGCACGCCTGGTCCAATCTGTTCGCGCCGTGGAACGCCGAGGCGACCGTCTTCCTCTTCAACTACACACGGTTCGACGCGGCCCGGCTGATGGCCGAGATGGACCGGGCGGGCGTGACCACCTTCTGCGCCCCGCCGACCGTGTGGCGCATGCTCATCCAGGCCGACCTGGGCCTCCTCGCCACCCCGCCCCGCGAGGTGGTGGCCGCCGGCGAGCCGCTCAACCCCGAGGTCATCGAGCAGGTCCGGCGGGCCTGGGGAGTGACCATCCGGGACGGCTTCGGGCAGACCGAGACCGCCGTACAGGTCTCCAACAGCCCCGGGCAGGTGCTGAAGACCGGCTCCATGGGCCGCCCGAGCCCCGGTTACCGCGTCGAGCTCCTCGACCCGGTCTCCGGCGCGCCCGGCGCCGCCGAGGGCGAGATCGCCCTCGACCTGTCCGAGCGCCCGGTCGGCCTGATGACCGGCTACCACGGCGATCCGGACCGCACGGCCGAGGCCATGGCGGGCGGCTACTACCGCACCGGGGACATCGCCTCCCGCGACGCGGACGGCTATCTGACGTACGTCGGCCGCGCGGACGACGTCTTCAAGGCATCCGACTACAAGATCAGCCCGTTCGAGCTGGAGAGCGCGCTGCTGGAGCACGAGGCGGTGGCCGAGGCCGCCGTCGTGCCCGCGCCGGACGAGCTGCGGCTCGCGGTGCCGAAGGCCTACGTCGTCCTCGTCGAGGGGTACGATCCCGGCCCGGACACCGCGAAGGTCCTCTTCGAGCACTCCCGCCAGATGCTCGCCCCCTACAAGCGCATCCGCCGACTGGAGTTCGGCGCGCTGCCCAAGACCGTGTCCGGCAAGATCCGCCGGATCGAACTGCGCGAGGCGACGGCGCAGGGCTCCGAGAACGAGTACCGCGAGGAGGACTTCCGGTGAGCGCACAGCTGTCGTACACCCACGGGACGGGACCCACCACGCTCCTCGGCGACACCATCGGCGCCAACCTGGACCGGGCCGTGGCCGCCTGGCCGGACCGCGAGGCGCTGGTCGACGTGCCCTCCGGGCGGCGCTGGACGTACGCCCGATTCGCCGCGGACGTCGACCGGCTGGCGTCCGCGCTGCTGGCGAGCGGGGTGGTCAAGGGCGACCGGGTCGGGATCTGGGCGGTCAACTGTCCCGAGTGGGTCCTGGTCCAGTACGCCACCGCCCGCATCGGCGCGATCATGGTGAACATCAACCCGGCCTACCGCACGCACGAGGTGGAGTACGTCCTGGGCCAGGCCGGGATCTCCGTGCTGTTCGCGTCCCTGAGCCACAAGACGAGCGACTACCGCGCGATGGTCGAGCAAGTACGCGGAAGGTGCCCGCAGTTGCGGGAGACGGTCTACATCGGCGACCCCAGCTGGGAGGCGCTGCTGGGACGGGCGACGCCCGACGCCCGGTACGAGCCGCTGTCCTGCGACGACCCCGTCAACATCCAGTACACCTCGGGCACGACGGGCTTCCCCAAGGGGGCCACCCTCTCCCACCACAACATCCTCAACAACGGTTACTTCGTGGGGGAGTCGGTCGCCTACACCGAGCAGGACAGGATCTGCATCCCGGTCCCGTTCTACCACTGTTTCGGCATGGTCATGGGGAACCTGGCCGCCACCTCGCACGGCGCCTGCATGGTCATCCCCGCGCCGTCCTTCGACCCCGGGGCCACCCTCGAAGCCGTCCAGCAGGAGCGCTGCACCTCGCTCTACGGCGTCCCGACCATGTTCATCGCGGAGCTGAACCTCCCGGACTTCGCGAGCTACGACCTCACGTCCCTGCGCACCGGCATCATGGCGGGCTCGCCGTGCCCGGTGGAGGTGATGAAGCGGGTCGTCGCCGAGATGCACATGGCGGAGGTCTCCATCTGCTACGGCATGACCGAGACATCCCCGGTGTCGCTGCAGACCCGCCGGGACGACGATCTCGAGCACCGCACCGGCACCGTCGGCCGCGTCCTGCCGCACCTGGAGGTCAAGGTCGTCGACCCGGCCACCGGGGTGACCCGACCGCGTGGCACGGCAGGGGAGTTGTGCACCCGCGGCTACAGCGTGATGCTCGGTTACTGGAACGAGCCCGAGAAGACCGCCGAGGCCGTGGACGCGGGCCGCTGGATGCACACCGGGGACCTCGCGGTCATGCGGGAGGACGGGTACGTCGAGATCGTCGGCCGGATCAAGGACATGATCATCCGGGGTGGCGAGAACATCTACCCGCGCGAGATCGAGGAGTTCCTCTACGCCCACCCGAAGATCAGGGACGTCCAGGTCGTCGGGGTGCCGCACGAGAAGTACGGTGAGGAGGTCCTGGCCTGTGTGATCCCCCACGACGTGGCCGACCCGCTCACGCTGGAGGAACTCCACGCCTTCTGCCGGGGCCGGCTCGCCCACTACAAGATCCCCAGCCGGCTGCAGATCCTCGACTCCTTCCCGATGACGGTGTCCGGAAAGGTGCGCAAGGTCGAACTGCGGGAGAAGTACCGGGTGTGAGACGGCCGGAACCGAGCATCCGGTAGATGCCCGGAGACGGGTCCTGGAAGAGCGCGCTGTCGGCGGCACGCTCGACCGGGACCCGTCGAGGCGGCCCCGCCCGCACCGTCCGGCCGTGGTCCAGCGGGCTCCGGGGGGCGAGCAGGAGTACCGGGGAGCGCGTGGGAACCCGCCGTGCGTGCGGCGTCCAGGCCGAGCCCACCGTGCGGGCGGAGGAGATCGCGCAGGCGGTCGACGCCGGCCTCCGGTCACCGCCCCTCCACGTCCCGCCGCGGGCATCCCGGTCCGGCCGGCGGGGGAACCTGCGCACGCCGTCCAGCCCGTCCCGGGAGGGTCAGCTGCGTCGGTCCCGCGGCCGGGGCCCCGGTTCGGGTGCTCCCTCGGCGTCCAGGGTGTCGGCGTGGTCGTTCACCGGCTGAGGGACGCCCGCGAGGTCCAGGACGAAGAGGGGGATGCCGAGGGCGTTCGCGCGGGCCCGGGCGTCGTCGGTGTACCCCGCGAGGGAGAAGTACACGCAGTCCGCGGACTCCGTCATCGCCGTCAGCCACAGGCACTCCACGTCCCGCGGCGCCGCCGGGCGCACGGTCGGGTCCACCTGGGCGAGGAGCCCGTGCGCGGCGAGCCCGATGCCGTTCGGGGGCCGCTGGTCGGCGCGGCGGATGTCCCGGTAGCCGAGCCAGCGCAGATAGAGCGCGGCGACGGTGACGGCGTCGCGGGCGGTGCGGATGGCACGGGGCTGGAAGGCGGGGCGGTGGGCGGGGGACTCCGGCCCGGCCACCGGCGACCGCACACGGTCGTGCATACCAGTGCCTGCCGACCGCATGCCGTCGCCCGGCGACGGCATACCGCTGCCGGACGGAGGCGGCACCGCCACCGGGATGCGCAGCACCGTGCCGCAGGAGCAGCCCAGCTCCGGGTGCGGCCACTGGCCCAGGCGCCCGCAGGCGGTGCACGGCACGGAGATCCACTCGTCGTCCCAGGCCCGGCGGGCGGCCACGGACGGTGCGGTGGCCGGATCCAGCCGCGGGGCGGTGGGCGCGCCACACGCGCAGGGATACGACGGCGCGGTGTAGACGTGCTCGCGCCGGCAGGCCGGGCAGCGCACCGGCACGCTCTCGGGCATGGCCCACCCCCAGGCGTCACGTCGGAACAGCCGCGTCGGGACGGCGGCTCCCATGGTCCTCCTGACCCACCCCGCTTGTCCGGCGCTTGGCCCTGTCTCCACCTCTCTTGACGACGGTTGGTGCGCGCTTCTACATTGTTTTCAGATAGTAGAAGTTAATTTCCGCATTGCGGAAGTTTGACAATCTGGAGACTGTGCTCACCGCGGGGCGCGACGGGAGTACGCATCCGAGAAGCCGAAGCAGGAGTACTCGATGGCTCGTATGACCGCTGCCCGCGCGGCAGTTGAGATCCTCAAGCGCGAGGGCGTCACCGACGCCTTCGGTGTGCCGGGCGCGGCGATCAACCCCTTCTACAAGGCGCTCAAGGAGGGTGGCGGCATCAACCACACCCTCGCCCGCCATGTCGAGGGCGCCTCGCACATGGCCGAGGGGTACACCCGCACCAAGCCGGGCAACATCGGTGTCTGCATCGGCACCTCCGGCCCGGCCGGCACCGACATGATCACCGGCCTGTACTCGGCCATCGGTGACTCCATCCCGATCCTGTGCATCACGGGCCAGGCGCCCACCAGTGTGATCCACAAGGAGGACTTCCAGGCCGTCGACATCGCCTCGATCGCCAAGCCGGTCACCAAAATGGCGGTCACCGTCCTGGAGGCCGCGCAGGTCCCGGGCGTCTTCCAGCAGGCCTTCCACCTGATGCGCTCCGGCCGTCCCGGCCCGGTCCTGATCGACCTGCCGATCGACGTCCAGCTCACCGAGATCGAGTTCGACCCGGAGACGTACGAGCCGCTGCCCGTCTACAAGCCGGCCGCGACCCGCGCCCAGATCGAGAAGGCGATCACCTTTCTTCTGGAGTCGGAGCGCCCGGTCATCGTGGCCGGCGGTGGCATCCTCGGCGCCGACGCCGCCGACCTGCTGGTGGAGTTCGCCGAGCTGACCCAGACCCCGGTCGTCCCGACCCTGATGGGCTGGGGCGCGCTGCCCGACGACCACGAGCTGAACGCCGGCATGGTCGGTGTCCAGACCTCGCACCGCTACGGCAACGCCAACTTCCTGGAGTCGGACTTCGTCCTGGGCATCGGCAACCGCTGGGCCAACCGCCACACCGGCTACAAGCTCGACGTCTACCGCGGCGACCGCACGTTCGTCCACGTCGACATCGAGCCCACCCAGATCGGCAAGATCTTCCCGCCGGACTACGGTGTCGTCTCCGACGCCAAGGTCGCTCTGGAGCTGTTCATCGAGGTGGCGAAGGAGCTGAAGGCCGCGGGCAAGCTCCCCGACCGTGCCGACTGGGTCGCCTCGACGCAGGAGCGGAAGGCGACGCTTCTGCGCCGCACGCACTTCGACAACGTGCCCATGAAGCCGCAGCGCGTGTACGAGGAGATGAACAAGGCCTTCGGCCCGGACACCCGGTACGTCACCACCATCGGCCTCTCCCAGATCGCCGGCGCGCAGATGCTGCACGTCTACAAGCCGCGCCACTGGATCAACTGCGGCCAGGCCGGCCCGCTCGGCTGGACCATCCCGGCCGCGATCGGCGTCGCCAAGGCCGACCCGGACAGCCCGGTCGTCGCGCTCTCCGGCGACTACGACTTCCAGTTCCTGATCGAGGAGCTGGCGGTCGCCGCCCAGCACCGGATCCCCTACGTCCACGTCCTGGTGAACAACGCCTACCTGGGCCTGATCCGGCAGGCGCAGATCGGCCTGGACATCAACTTCCAGGTGAACCTGGAGTTCGAGAACATCAACACTCCGGAGATCGGCGTCTACGGCGTCGACCACGTCAAGGTGGCCGAGGGCCTTGGCTGCAAGGCGATCCGGGTCACCGAGCCGGACCAGCTGGGTGCGGCGTTCGAGCAGGCGAAGAAGCTGGCCGCCGAGTACCGGGTGCCGGTCGTCGTCGAGGCGATCCTGGAGCGGATCACCAACATCTCGATGAGCCGCACCATGGACATCAGCGACATCTCCGAGTTCGAGGAGCTGGCCACCGAGCCCGGCCACGCGCCGACGTCGATCAAGCCGCTGAAGGTCTGACGGCGCCACCCACACCGCCGCGCACACCAAGGGCGGCCCGTCCACAAGGACGGGCCGCCCTTTCGCGTCCCCCGTGACGTCCCCCGTCGTACTCCCCCGTGCGGGGGCCCGCCGCCCCCGTGCCGGCGGGCCCCTGGTGCACGTAATCTGCCCTGCCGCGGGGGCGGTTGAAGCCTCCGGTCCTGTCTTCAGAGCTTCATTTGAGGATGGCGTAGCCCGCCTACGACCGCTGCCGTACACCGGCCCTCACAGCTCGTGCTCCGACAGTCCGGGCCAGTCGTCCGGCCCGCCGCCCTGCCACTCGATGAGATCGCTCTCCTCCACCTCGATCCGGTCCAGATCGGCCAGCCGCAGGATCTCCACGACATCGTCCAGATGCGAGGCGATCCCCAGCGTCACGTCCCCCTCGGTGACCCGCCGCGATCCGTCCAGGGCGGGGGAGTGGACCACGATGTGCGGGAACTGCGTATTGCCCATGGCTTCAGCGTCCTGCGGATACGGCGCGACCGCACGCCGGAACACGGTTCCGGGCCCGGACGGCACGAAGCGCTCCCCCTGACCGGGGGAGCGCTTCGTGTCCATGTGGTGACCGTCCGACGGCGCGAGGCTGGGCGCGACAGGTCGTTCGCGCCGCCGGACGGAGCTGGTGGCCCCCGAGACGGGGGGCTGGGTGGGGACCGTGGCGGGTGCGACGGAGCCGGGTGCCCTTCCCTCTGGTCGAGAAGGGGACTCGGTCCTTCACCACCGCACTGGCTCACACGCCGCCACGGTCCTCGCCCTGCCCGCGCCCACCGCCGTACGACCACCCCTCATCCGGGCCGTCCGGCGTGTCGCGCGGGCCGCGTGCGGACTGACCTCCCGTCAGACTCCGTACGCTGCTTTCGGGTTACCGGCCTCAGTCCTCGCGCAGGGCGCGGACCGCCTCCTCCACGCGCTTGCCGTACTCCGGGTCGGCGGCGTGGAAGTGGGCCAGGTTCTTCTCGATCACGTCGTCGCGGGAGACCTGCGACAGGCCGCCGGCGATGTTCGCGACCAGGCGGGACTTCTCCTCCTCCGACATCAGCCGGTACAGCTCGCCCGCCTGGTAGAAGTCGTCGTCCTTGGTGTGCAGGGGCGCGGCGTGGTTGCCCGTGTGGCCCGACACCGCGAGCGGCGCCGACAGCGGGCGGCCGGTCTCCGCCGGGCCGTCGTAGGAGTTCGGCTCGTAGTTCTTGGCGCCGCGGCCCTGGCCGTTGACCGCCATGAAGCCGTCACGGCCGTAGTTCTGCGCCCCGCCCGGCACCGCCTTGGGGGCGTTCACGGCGAGCAGGGTGTGGTTGACGCCCAGGCGGTAGCGGTGCGCGTCCGCGTAGGCGAACAGGCGGCCCTGGAGCATCTTGTCCGGGGAGGGACCGATGCCCGGCACGAAGTTGTTCGGGGAGAACGCGGCCTGCTCGACCTCGGCGAAGACGTTGTCCGGGTTGCGGTCCAGCACCAGGCGGCCCACGCGCTGCAGCGGGTAGTCCTTGTGCGGCCAGACCTTGGTCAGGTCGAACGGGTTGAAGCGGTAGTCCGCCGCCTCGGCCGCCGGCATCAGCTGGACGTACAGGGTCCACGACGGGTGCACCCCGCGCTCGATGGCCTGCAGCAGGTCCGTCTGGTGGGAGTTCGGGTCCGTGCCCGCGAGCTCCGCGGCCTGCTCGCTGCTCAGGGAGCGGATGCCCTGGTTCGTCTTGAAGTGGTACTTGACGAAGAAGGCCTCGCCCTGGGCATTGGTCCACTGGTAGGTGTGCGAGCCGTAGCCGTTCATGTGCCGGTACGACGCCGGGATGCCGCGGTCGCCCATCAGCCAGGTCACCTGGTGCGTGGCCTCGGGGGCGTGCGCCCAGAAGTCCCAGACGTTGTCCGCCTCCTGACGGCCCGTGAACGGGTCGCGCTTCTGCGAGTGGATGAAGTCGGGGAACTTGATCGGGTCCTTGATGAAGAACACCGGGGTGTTGTTGCCGACGAGGTCGTAGTTGCCCTCCTCGGTGTAGAACTTCACCGCGAAACCGCGCGGGTCACGGACGGCGTCGGCGCCGCCGAGGGAGTCGGCGACCGTCGAGAAGCGCACGAACACCTCGGTGCGCCTGCCGATCTCGCTCAGGAAGTCGGCGTGGGTGAAGCCGGTGACGTCGTCGGTCACCTCGAAGTGGCCGTACGCGCCGGAGCCACGGGCGTGCACCACGCGCTCCGGGATGCGCTCGCGGTTGAAGCGCGCGAGCTTCTCCAGGAGCTGCTGGTCCTGGAGAAGGAGCGGGCCGCCTACGCCGGCCGAGGCGGAGTTCTGGTTGTCGGCGACCGGTGCGCCGGACTCTGTCGTGAGCACGCGCTTCGACATCGTGGACCTTCCGTGCGGGTGTCAGCGGAAACCTGTTTCCGCTTTGTGGAGCCTAAGAGGGGGTGGTCTGAGCGTCAACAGTTTGTTGAAGTCGATTCCGGGCCGCGGCGCCGCCTGGGCGCGACAGGACAGGTGTCAGCGGCGCCGCGGCCCGGAAGTCTGGAGGGGCCGGTCAGACCTGGGCGCCGGAGAGGCGCTCCACGGCCCGCAGCAGGGCCGAGTGGTCCAGGCCGCCGTCGCCCTGGGCGCGCAGCGAGGCGACCAGCTGGGCGACCACGGCACCGACCGGCAGGGCGGCGCCGACGTTGCGGGCGGCGTCGGTGACGATCCCCATGTCCTTGTGGTGCAGGTCGATGCGGAAGCCCGGCTTGAAGTCGCGGTTGAGGAAGTTGTCCTTCTTCCGGGTCAGCACGGTCGAGCCCGCCAGACCGCCGTTGAGGACGTCGAGGGCGGCCTGCAGGTCCACGCCCGACTTCTCCAGGAAGACCACGGCCTCGGCGCACGCCTGGATGTTCACGGCGACGATCAGCTGGTTGGCGGCCTTCACGGTCTGGCCGGAGCCGTGCGGGCCGCACAGCACGATGGTCTTGCCCAGCGCCTCGAAGATCGGCTTGGCCTGGTCGAAGTCGGCCTTCTCGCCGCCGACCATGATCGACAGCACGGCCTCGACGGCGCCGGCCTCACCGCCGGACACCGGGGCGTCCAGTACGCGGATGCCCTTGTCCTTGGCGGCGGCGGCCAGGTCGACGGAGGTCTGCGGGGTGATCGAGGACATGTCGATCAGCAGCGCGCCCTGCTTCGCGTTCTCCAGGATGCCGTCGGGGCCGTAGGAGATGGCCTCGACCTGCGGGGACGCGGGCACCATGGTGATGACCACGTCGGCGTCGCGCACGGCCTCGGCGATGGAGGCGGCGGCGGTGCCGCCGGCGGCGGCCAGGCGGTCCAGCTTGTCCTGCTCCAGGGTGAAGCCGGTGACCTGGTAACCCGCCTTGATCAGGTTCTCGGACATGGGGGAGCCCATGATGCCGAGGCCGATCCAGGCGATCTTGGGAAGGTTGCTGCTCATGTTGGGGGTGCCTCTCTCAACTGCCTTGCAAAGTCAGGGGTGTTCAGCGAGCCGCGCGGGCTTCGCGCGGGAGCCAGTCGAAGGCCTCGGCGCTCGGGCGGTCGCCGGCCTTGTACTCCAGGCCGACCCAGCCGTCGTAACCGGCCTTCTTCAGCTGGTCGAGCAGTTCCTCCAGCGGGAGCGAACCCGTCCCGGGGGCGCCGCGGCCGGGGTTGTCGGCGATCTGCACGTGACCGGTCCTGGCCGCGTAACTCTCGATCACCGACGGGAGGTCCTCGCCGTTCATGGACAGGTGGTACAGGTCCATCAGGAACTTGGCGTTCCCGAGGCCCGTCGCCTCGTTGACCTTGTCCATGATCTCGATCGCCGCGGGCGCGCTCACGATCGGGCACTTCGGCGACTCGGGCTGGTTGAGGGCCTCGATCAGGACGGTCCCGCCGACCTGGCCGACGGCACGGGCCGCGAGCATCAGGTTCTCCAGGGCGAGCGCGTCCTGCTCGGCCGGGTCCACGCCGTCGACGCGGTTGCCGTACAGGGCGTTGAACGTCGTGCAGCCGAGGGACCCGGCGAAGGCGATGGCCACGTCGATGTTGGCGCGGAACCTCTCCGACTCCTCGCCCGGGACCGACAGGGCGCCGCGGTCCGGGCCCGGCAGCTGTCCGGCGTAGAAGTTCAGGCCCGTGAGCTGGACGCCCGCGTCCTCGATCGCCTTCTTCAGGGCGTCGAGCTCGGACTGCTCGGGGGTGGGGGAGTCGATCCAGGGCCACCACAGCTCGACCGCCGTGAAGCCCGCCGCGGCGGCGGCCGCGGGACGCTCCAGGAGCGGGAGTTCCGTGAAGAGGATCGACAGGTTGACGTTGAAGCGCTGGTCTGCGAATCCCACGGGGGCCGCGCTCCCTTCCCTGTAATTCCACATTGCGGAAGTTGGTTTCTGCTTAATGGAAGAGTGCCTGTGAGGGGGCAGGGCTGTCAAGAGAGCCCACGAAAAAGTGCCCCCGCGCCTGTGGCGCGGGGGCACTGACGCAGGCCTGGTCAGAGGGCGTCGACGCCGCTCACCTTCCAGCCGTCGGAGGTGCGGGTGAGCGTCATCCGCACCCGGTTCAGGTCCAGGCGGGGCTCCGGGGCCTGGGTGCTCTCGGTGACCTGGTTGACGAAGAGCAGGACGACGGCCCGGTCCGGCGTGGCCGACACGACGGAGGCCGCCGGGGCGCCGCCGTCGGAGGGCGTGGCCACGGTCGCCCTCACCACGCCGTGGTACTTCGTCGCGGTCGGCGCGACCACCGTCCTCGTGGTCCTGCCGTACTGGTCGCGGAAGTGCCCGGTCAGCAGGGCGCGGGCCCGGGAGAAGTCCCGCTCCAGGTGCCGGTAGTCGTACGACAGCACGACCGGCGCCGCCTTCCGCGCGGCCGCGAGGGCCGCGCCGCGGGCCTGCTCCGCCTGCCGTCCCTGCCGGTACTGCCACCCGAGTACGGCGGCCACCACCAGCGCCGCCACGAGGACGACGCCCAGCACGGCGGTGAGCGCGCGCCGCCCGGCCTGGCGCAGAGATGCGCTCTCCTCCGGTTCCGTCCCGGAAGCCTCGGAGACCGCGGAGGCGCCGGAGGTCTCCGTGGCCTCGGGCTCCGGCGGGTCCTCCCCGCCGTCCGCCGGGGGCTCGATGAGCTCGGTGCGTCCGGTGGAGGCCTTCTCCTCCGGGCCGGCACCGCGCTCGGGGCGCACCGGCCGCCCGGCGCGCTTGGCCGCCGCGCGGGCGGCCGCGGTCAGGGTGCGGCGGGCCGGGGAGCCGGTGCCGCGGGTGCGGGTGGTCGGGTTCGCCACGGTGTCTCTCCTCACTTCATGGCCTCACTGACGGCTCACTGAGCCTCACGGGGTCAGCCGACGAACTCGACGTCGGAGGTCAGCCAGCGGCCGGCCACGCGCACCAGGCCGAGCTGGAGCCGGTAGGTGCGCGCCTGGCCGTCGGGCGCGGCGGTGTTGGTCACCTTGCTGTCGGCGACGACCAGCACCTGGGCCGAGCGCTCGTCGGAGCGCACGATGCCCGCTTCCAGGACCTGCCCCTCGGACACCGACTTGTTCTGCGCGACGAGCTTGGTCAACTGCCGGGTCTGCGCGGCGAACTGCTTCTTGAAGTCGCCGGTGGCACCGCTCAGCACGGTGCGGCTGTCCCGGTCGTAGTGCCGGTAGTCGAGCGAGGTGAAGTTCAGCGCCGACTGGCGGGCCGCCGCCAGGATGTCCTGACGGCGCTGGTCGGCCGCGCGCTGGTCGGACAGCTTCAGGCCCAGCCAGCCGCACAGCACGCCCGCCAGCACGGTCGCGGCGACGAGCGCCGCCGACAGCGGCCTCATGCGCCGTCCTGCCCTGACATCGGTCCCACGAGCAGCCATTGCCACGACTCCTTTCCGAACACGGTCTGTTCGCCGCCCGTCGAGCCGATCTCGACGGGCGTGCCGTCCGGGCCGGTCGCGGTGCCGGTCTCCGGGTCGTACGGGGCCACGAACGCGGCCTGGTTCGCGCCGCCCGAGCCGGTCGTCGCGCCGGGGGCGTTCTGGGCGCCGCGCACCGAGGTCCTGCTCCCGCGCGGTGCCGTACAGCGCGCCCGGGTGTTCGCCGGGCGGGTGCCGGTGTCGGCGGGGTCGCGACGCCGGGTGCCGTAGCCCTGGGTGCACGCGGGCGGGTCGCCGGCGTTCACGGTCAGCCCGAAGTGGGTGGTGCCGTCGCCGGGGATCACCGTGTAGCTGCCCGCCACGGTGAGCGGGAGGGTGACCAGGGCCTGCTCGACGCCGGGCAGCCGGGCGAGGGTGATCTGGCCGCCGCTGACGAGGTTGGCCAGCAGGACCGGCACCTGCGGCCGCGTGGACTTCAGCAGGGAGTCCAGCTCCTGCGTGGCGGGCACCGTGTTGCCGATCAGTCGGCGCAGATCCCCGTCGCTCGATTTCAGCTGCTCGGTGAACGTGGCCAGGTCACGGGAGAACGACTTGATCGCCGAGCCCTGCTCCGCCTGGGTCTTCAGCACCTTCCGCGAGTCCTCGATCAGCGAGGTCGTCTCCGGCAGCGATGCGGACGCCGACTCCACCAGCGCGTTGCCGGAGTCCACCAGCCGGCTCAGGTTCGGTCCGGTGCCCGAGAACGCCTTGCCCAGCTCGTCGACGGTGACCCGCAGATCGTCCTTGTCGACGGAGTTGACCAGTCGGTCGAGGCTGAGGACCAGGTCGGTGACCGGCAGCGGGGTCCGGGTGCGGCTGCGCGGGATCGGGCTGCCGTCCATGAGGTACGGGCCACCCGACCGGCGCGGCTGGAGGTCGACGTACTGCTCGCCCACCGCCGAACGGTCGGCGACCACCGCGAGCGTGTCGGCCGGGATCCTCGGGGCACCGTTCTCGATCTTGAGGGCCACCGAGATCCCGGAGCCGGTCAGCCGCAGATCGCCCACGCGGCCCACCGGCACACCGCGGTAGGTGACCTCGGCGCCGGGGAAGACGCCCCCGGAGTCGGCGAAGTCGGCCCGCACGGTGTACCCGCGGTGCAGGACGTCGTCCACCAGGCCCGTGTAGCGGGCGCCGACGTACGACACCCCGAGGGCGGTGACGGTCGCGAAGGCGAGCAGCTGGGCCCTGACCGTACGTGTGATCACGGCAGTATCCCCTTCAGCATCAGCTCGGCGAGGCCGAGGTCGATCCCGGCCGGGAGGCGACCCGGGCCGTCCCCGGTGCCGTAGGCCGCGGTGCACACCGGCGGGCACAGCAGGGTGCTGCCGCCGGAGGGCTTCGAGGGCACGGGCGGCACGGACGGGGTGCCGGGAAGGGTCGGAGGAGCCGGCAGGGACGGGAGCGGGGTGGGAGTGGGGACGCCGGGCAGGCCCGGCGGCTTGGGCGCCGGGGACTTCCTGCCCTTGCCCGGCTTGCCGGCCACGTTCCCGTAGAGGTCGGCCAGGTCCAGGTCCGCGGTGATCCTCAGGTTGACGTAGTCACCCTTGATCGCGTCCGTGGCGTTGCGCGGGAAGGGGTAAGTGGTCAGGATCTCCAGGGAGTTGGGCAGGTCGTCGCCCGCCTTGTTCAGCTGCTGCAGGATGGGCCGGAGGCTCTCGAGGTCGGCGACGGTGTCGTCCCGGGAGGCGTTCACCACCCTGGTGCCGGTCGTGCCGAGCCGGGACAGGGCGGTGAGCATCTTCGTCAGATCCCTGCGCTGGTCGGCGAGGGCCTTCAGGGCGGGCGGCATGGTGTCGACGGCCTGGGCGATCGTCGTCTTCTCCTTCGTCAGCCGCTTGCCGAGCCGGTCGACGCCCTGGAGGGCGCGCACGATCTCCGCCCGCTGGTCGTCGAGGCCGCCGAGGAAGGTGTCGAGCTGCTTCAGCAGGGACCTGACCCGGTCCTCGCGGCCGCTGAGGGCCTTGTTGAGCTCGACGGTGATCGTCTTCAGCTGGGCCACGCCGCCGCCGTTGAGCAGTGCGGACAGGGCCGACAGCACCTCCTCGACCTCCGGGTCGCGGCCGCTGCGGGAGAGCGGGATCCGGTCGCCGTCGCGGAGCCGTCCGACGGGCCGCGTGCCCGCCGGCGCGGACAGGGCCACGTACTTCTCGCCGAGCATGCTGGTCTGCTCGATGTCGGCGACCGCGTTGCCGGGCAGCTTCACGGAGTCGGCGATCCTGAGCCGCACGCGCGCGTGCCAGCCGTCCAGCTGCACCTTCTCGACCGTGCCCACGGTGACGTCGTCGACCTTCACCGCCGACTGCGGCACCAGGTCCAGTACGTCCCGGAACTCGACGGTGACGTGGTAGGCGTGGCCGTCGGAGGCGGCGCCGCCGGGGAGCGGGACGTCGTACCAGCCGTTGAACTCGCAGCCCGTCAGCAGCAGCGAGCCGGCCACCGTCCAGGCGGCCGCCCGCATCGTGCGCCGCCCGCTCATGCCGGTGCCCCCAGGATTCCGCCGAGGGTCTTGTCGACCGTGCCCGTCGTCGCGGGAGCCGATGGCAGGTCTGGCAGGGAGCCGAAGAGTTTCCTCAGGCCCGCGCAGCCGTCGTGGTCGTCCCCGGTCGTCTTCAGGACCGAGCACAGCAGGGACGCCGGATCCTGCGGGGTCTGCGCGTTGTTGCGGGTGTCGAGGGTGCCGGCGGCGGGGTTGTACGCGTTCTGCAGGTTCGACAGGCCCGTGGGGGCGACGGTCAACAACTCCTCCAGTGCGGCCCGTTGGGTGACGAGCACCTTGGTGACCTGGGCCAGGCCCTGCACGTCCGAGGTCAGCGTCTTCTTGTTGCCCTTCACGAAGCCCGACACGTCGGCGAGGGCGGCGGCCAGGTACTTCAGCGCGGCCGCGAGGTCCTTGCGCTCCCCGGCGAGCTGGGCGGCCACGCCGGCGAGGTCGGTGTCGAAGGACCGCACGCTCTGGTCGTCCGCCGCCAGTGCGGCCGTGAACACCTGGAGGTTCCGTACCGTCCCGAACAGGTCGCCGCGGCCGTCGGACAGCGTGGCGACCGCCTGGGACAGGTCCTGGACCGTCTGGTTGAGGTTCTGGCCCTGGCCCCGGAGGTTGTCCGCGCTCACCCCGAGCAGCCGGGACAGCGAACCCTTCTTGTTGGCGCCGTTCGGGCCGAGCGCCTCGGCGGTGGTGTGCAGGCTGTCGAAGATCCGGTCCAGCTCGACCGGGACGGCCGTACGGGACTCGGGGATGACGGCTCCGTCCCGCATGACCGCGCCCTTGCGGTACACCGGCAGCAGCTGCACGTAACGGTCGCTGACCACCGAGGAGTTGACGATGGCGGCCTGCGCGTCGGCGGGGACCCTGCGGCTCCTGTCGTACTCCAGCTCCACCCGCACCCGGGCGCCCTCCGGCGTGATCTTCCTGACCTCGCCGATGCGGACACCGAGGACGCGGACGTCGGAGCCGGGGTAGATGCCGACGGTGCGGGGGAAGTACGCCGTCACGCGGACCGGGTCGGGGCCCGGCCACAGGACGACGGCGAGGCCGGCGACGACCGCGAGGGCGGTGAACAGGGCCAGGAGTCTGCGGGTCATCGGGTGCCTCCCGTCCGTGGCGTGACCGGGGCTGCGACCAGGTTCTGGACGTAGGAGTCGAACCAGCGGCCGTTGCCGAGGGTGTTGGTGAAGAGCCGCACGTACGGCGCGAGCAGCTGGATGCTGCGGTCGAGGCTCGCCTGGTTGCGTTCGAGCATCTTCAGGAAGGTGTTGAGGTTCTGCAGGGCGGGCCCGATCTCCTTGCTGTTGTCGTCGACCAGGCCGGACAGCTGGATGCCGAGCAGCGCGGAGCTCTTGAGGAGCGTGTGGATCGCCGCGCGCCGCCTGCCGATCTCCTGGAACAGCGCGTCGCCGTCCTTCAGCAGCGCGGAGAAGTCCTTCGTGTGGCCGGCCAGCACCTTGGTGACCCCGTTCGCGTGGTCGAGGAGGTCGCGCAGCGCCTTGTCCCGGGACGCCACGGTCCGGGAGATCCGCGACAGGCCCTTGATCGACGCGCGCACCTCCGCGGGCGAGTCCTGGAAGGTGACGGAGATCGTGTCCAGCGCCTTCGCGAGCCGGTCCGTGTCGACCTCCTCGGTGGTGGTCGTCAGGTCGCTGAAGGCCTGGACGACGTCGTACGCCGACACGGTCCGCCGGAGCGGGATCTCGCTGCCCGGCCTCAGCTGACCGGGACCGTCGGGGCGCAGGGCCAGGTACTTGGCGCCGAGGATCGTCTTGACCCGGATCGCCGCGCCCGTGTCCGTGCCGAACGCCGGGTGGCCCTTCACCTTGAAGGTGACCTTGACGTGGTCGCCCTCCAGGTCGACGCCCTCGACCCTGCCGACCTTGACCCCGGCGATCCGTACCTCGTCCCCGGGTTTGAGCCCGCCCGCCTCCGAGAACGCCGCGCTGTACGTGTCGCCGCCGCCGATCAGCGGCAGGCTGTCCGCGTTGAACGCGGCGACCGTGAGCAGGGCGAGGACGGTGAGGCCGACGGCGCCGACGACGACCGGATTGCGCTCACGGAACGGCTTCAGGCGTGGGCGCCGCAGCCGGATCGTGGGCAGCTTCGGCGGCAGGACGCGCACCTTCACCAGGGGCTGGGGTCCGGCCTCGCGCTTCGGTGACCGGGGCAGCCGCGGCAGCCTCGGCGGCAGGACGCGCACCTTCACCAGCGGCTGGGGGCGGGCCTCGCGCCTCGGCAGCAGCCGGGGCGGTCTCGGCAGCCTCGGCGGCAGGACCCGTACCTTCACCAGGGTCTCGGGGCGCCGCCGCCTCGGGACACGCGCGCTCATCCGCCACACCTCGCCCGCGCCACGTGCAGCTCCGGGGTGATCACCTGTTTCGTCTTCGGCAGCACGATCCGGCCGTCGAAGTCGCAGAGGTAGAAGTTGAACCAGGAGCCGTAGGAGGCCGTTCCGGTCAGTTTGTTCAGCTTGTTCGGCAGCCGCTTCAGGACGCCCTCCACGGTGTTCTGGTTCTTGTTCAGCGTTCCGGTGAGCTCGCCGAGCCCGGCGATGTCGTCCTTCAGCGGCGGACGCGCGTCCTTGAGCAGCCCCGCCGTGACCTGCGTGAGGTCGCCGATGCCGACCAGGGACTCCCCGATGGGCCCGCGGTCGGCGGACAGCCCCGAGATCACCCGGCGCAGCTGGGTGAGCAGCCCGGAGAAGCGCGAGCCGCGCTTGTCGAGCGTCTGCAGGACGGTGTTGAGGTTGTCGATCACCGAGCCGATCAGCTGGTCGCGGTCGGCGAGGGTGCCGGTGAGCGAGGCGGTGTGCGCGAGCAGGCTGTTGACCGTGCCGCCCTCGCCCTGGAGGGTCTGGATGATCTCGGTGGCGAGCTGGTTGACGTCGCTCGGGCTGAGCGCGGCGAACAGCGGCTTGAAGCCGTTCAGCAGGGCGTTGAGGTCCAGCGCCGGCTGGGTGCGGGACAGCGGGATGGTGCTGCCCGGCCGCAGCGTCGCGGTGGCGTCGCCGGCGCCCTCGGTCAGTGCGATGTACCGCTGCCCGACCAGGTTCCGGTAGCGGACGACCGCGTGCGTGGAGGCGAGCAGCGGACGGTCTTCGGTGACGGTGAAGGTGACCTCGGCCAGGGTCCGGTCCTTGATCCGGATGTCCTCGACCTGCCCGACCCGCACTCCGGCCACCCGGATGTCGTCGCCGGTCTCCAGCCCGGTCACGTCGGTGAACACGGCGTGGTAGGTGTCCTTCGGGGTGAAGGAGATGTTGACGATGGTGGCGGCGAGCAGCGCCGTCGCCGCGATCGTGACCAGCGCGAAGAGGCTGAACTTGATCAGCGGGGCGGCGGTCTGCCGCGCTCCTGCCCTGCTCATGCGACGCTCACCGCCGTTCCGCGCGCGAGCGGCCCGAACAGCAGGGTCGCGACGGGCGGCACCTGGTCCGCGGGGACGCCCATGACGGGGGCCACGAGCGAGCCGACGGCCCGCTGCTCGGCCCGGGTTGCGGACACGTCGGCACCTCCGGGGAGCGCGCCGCCGGAGTCTCCGGCCGACGTGCCGTCGTCGAGATGGGGTTTCGGGCCGGGCACCTGAGGATGCGGCAGGCCACGGCAGTCCGGGCCGGACCGCTCGCCGTACACCGGCTCCTCACCGGGCCGGTACGCCCCCTGCGGCCGGACGGCTTCGAGGGTGATCCGCATCTCCCCGCCCCGGAACGCGTCCTCCGACGCCTTCTCCTGCCGGACCAGGCCCTGCAGCAGGCACGGGTACTCGGGGGAGTAGCGGGCGAACAGTTCCAGCGTGGGGCGGGACACCCGGCCCAGGGCGATCAGCCGGTCGCCGTTCTCGGACAGGAAGTCGTTCGCCGTGCCCGCCACGGCCGCGGTGGAGCGCAGCCCCGCGGCCAGCCGGTCCTGCTCGGCCACGATCGTCCGGCTGGTGGTGACGGTGTTGCGCAGGATCCGCATCAGGTCGGGTGCGGCGTCGCCGTACACCTCGGCGACGTCGGCGAAGCGCGCGATGTCCTCCTCGAGGGACGGCAGGTGCGGGTTGAGGCGGCGCAGATAGCCCTCCACCCGGGCGAGGTTGCCGCCGATCCGCTCGCCGCGGCCCTCCAGCGCGGTGGCGAACGCCGAGAGGGTGGCGTTCAGTTCACCCGGCCGGACGGTCCGCAGCAGCGGCAGCAGGTCGTTCATCAGCTGCTGCACCTCGATGCCGACCTTCGTGCGGTCCTGGGTGATCACATCTCCCGCGTGGATGGGACGAGCCGACGACCGCGCAGGCACCACGAGGTCGACGTACTTCTCGCCGAACAGCGTCTTGGGCAGCAGCCGCGCGTGCACGTCCGAGGGGATGTACGGGACGTACTCCGGCTTGAGCGCGATGTCGAGGGTCGCCCTGGTGCCGTCGGCGTGCACCTCGCGCACCTCGCCCACCAGCAGCCCGCGCAGCTTGACGTCGGCGCGCGGGTCCAGCTGGTTGCCGAGGGTGCCGGCCTGCAGGGTGATCGGTACGACCGAGGTGAACGCCTGCTGGTAGACGGCCACCGCGAGCGACAGCAGCAGCGCGAGCACGGCGAGGAACGCGATGCCGTACAGCCTGAGTCTCCATGTGCGCACTGCTCTCACCCCGCGATCCGTACGGTCGTGTTGGCGCCCCAGATCGCGAGGCTCAGGAAGAAGTCCAGGACGTTGATGGCGACGATGGACGTCCGCACCGCCCGGCCCACCGCGACGCCGACGCCCGCCGGACCGCCGCTCGCGTAGTAGCCGTAGTAGCAGTGCACCAGGATGATCAGCACGGCGAAGACGATCACCTTGCCGAAGGACCACAGGACGTCCACCGGCGGCAGGTACTGCTGGAAGTAGTGGTCGTACGTGCCCGTCGACTGCCCGTAGTAGCCGGTGGTGATGGTGCGGGCGGCGAAGTACGAGGAGAGCAGCCCGATCACGTACAGCGGGATCACCGCGACGAACCCGGCGATCATCCGGGTCGTCACCAGGAACGGCAGCGACGGGACGCCCATGACCTCCAGCGCGTCCGTCTCCTCGCTGATCCGCATCGCGCCGAGCTGCGCGGTGAACCCGGCGCCGACCGTCGCGGACAGGGCGAGCCCGGCCACCAGCGGGGCGATCTCGCGGGTGTTGAAGTACGCCGACAGGAAGGCCACGAAGTTGGAGGTGCCGAGCTGGTTCAGGGCCGCGTAGCCCTGGAGGCCCACCTCGGTGCCGGTGAAGAAGGACAGGAAGGCGATCACGCCGACCGTGCCGCCGACCACGGCGAGCGCGCCGCGGCCGAAGCTCACCTCGGCGAGCAGCCGCAGGACCTCCTTCTTGTAGCGGCGCAGGGTACGGGCCGTCCACGCCAGGGAACGGCCGTAGAAGGAGAGTTGGGTGCCCAGCTCTTCGAGCGAGCGCAAGGGGCGGTCGAGGAGTCTCATCGGCTACCCCTTCTGCGGGACGACCTGGAAGTACACCGCGGTCATCACGAAGTTGGTCACGAACAGGAGCATGAAGGTGATCACCACGGACTGGTTGACGGCATCGCCCACGCCCTTCGGACCGCCCTGCGCCGTCAGCCCCTTGTACGACGCGACGATCGCCGCGATCGCCCCGAACACCAGCGCCTTGATCTCGGCCGCCCACAGGTCGGACAGCTGGGCGAGGGTGGTGAAGGAAGCCAGGTAGGCGCCGGGGGTGCCGTTCTGCAGGACGACGTTGAAGAAATAGCCGCCCGCGACGCCGACCACCGACACCAGGCCGTTGAGCAGCACGGCCACGACCATCGAGGCCAGCACGCGCGGTACGACGAGCCGGTGGATGGGGTCGATGCCGAGCACCTGCATCGCGTCGATCTCGTCCCGGATCTTGCGCGCCCCGAGGTCCGCGCAGATCGCCGTGCCGCCCGCACCCGCGATCAGCAGCGCGGTGACGATCGGTGAGGCCTCGCGCAGCACGGCGAGCACGGACGCGGCACCGGAGAAGGACTGCGCGCCGAGCTGCCGGGTCAGGCTGCCGATCTGCAGCGCGATGACCGCCCCGAAGGGGATCGAGACCAGGGCCGTCGGCAGGATCGTGACGCTCGCGACGAACCACGCCTGCTGGATGAACTCCCGTGCCTGGAAGGGCCGTCGGGGCAGGGTCCGGACCACGTCCAGCGCCATCGCGAACAGGTTGCCCGAGTGCCGGAGCGCACCCGTCGGGGAGAGTCTCATGCGCCGCTCACCGCCCTCCCGTGCAGCCGGGCCTCGCATCTGGCGATCGCCTCCCAGCGGGGCGGCCGGGTGATGCCGGGGCCGGGCAGCAGGCGGGGAGTCAGCACATCGGCCGGACCCGCCTCGTCGATCTGGGCCAGCTCCTGCTCGACCTGGGCCGCGTCCTTCTCCTCCGCCATGCCGATCGGGCCCTGCATCCGGCCGTTCAAAAACTGCCGTACGACCGGCTCGTCGCTGGTCAGCAGCTCCTCGCGGGGCCCGAACAGCACCAGCTCGCGCCGGAACAGCAGCCCGATGTTGTCCGGCACCTGGCGGGCCGAGGCGATGTCGTGGGTGACGATCAGGAAGGTCGCGTCGATCTGTGCGTTGAGGTCGACGATGAGCTGGTTCAGGTAGGCGACGCGGACCGGGTCCAGGCCCGAGTCCGGCTCGTCGAACAGGATGATCTCCGGGTCGAGGACCAGGGCGCGGGCGAGCCCGGCCCGCTTGCGCATACCGCCGGAGATCTCGCCGGGCAGCTTCTCCTCGGCGCCGATCAGCCCGACCATGTCCATCTTCTCGAGGACGATCCGCCTGATCTCGCTCTCGGGCTTGCGGGTGTGCTCGCGCAGCGGGAAGGCGATGTTGTCGTACAGGTTCATCGAGCCGAACAGGGCGCCGTCCTGGAACAGCACGCCGAACAACTTCCGCACCTCGTACAGGTCGTGCTCCCGCAGACGGGTGATGTCCCGGCCCGCGACCTTCACCGAGCCGCGGTCCGGCTTCAGCAGCCCGACGAGCGTCTTGAGGAACACCGACTTGCCCGTCCCCGAGGGGCCGAGCATCACCGAGACCTCCCCGGCGGGCAGCGTCAGCGAGACGTCCTGCCAGATGACCTGGTGGCCGAAGGACTTGGTCAGCCCTTCCACACAGATCTCCACACCCATCCGGTCCCACCCTTCGCCCGTGGAGCAGCTCCGACACCTGCTCTACGGGGAGGGGCGGGACGTCCGTCGCGGCGACCGGGAAATTTTTTTCGGACGCGCCGACGGCGGGCTACGGCAGCTTCACGGCAGGCACGCTCGGGGTGTGCACCGGGAGGGAAGCGGACGGGAGCGCGGGAACCGGGGGGAGTGACGGCACGGACGGCACCGACGGCACCGCGGACTTCACCGGCAGCTCCGGAAGCGGAGGCGTCGAGACCTCCGGCAGGGGCGGCACGGAGACGGGTGCGGCGGATTCGCCGGTGGGCGACGGCCGGAGTGGGGTACGGCTCGGGACCGCGGGCGGCCGGTGCGTCCGCGGGGCATGTGCCGGCACGGTGCGTCCGTTCCCGTCGTTCCTGTCGTTCCCCAGCACCTGCGCCACCCCACGGGACTGCGTCGGCTGCGGCGCCGGGGCCGACCCGCCGCCCCCGCCGAGCGCGTACGGCAGCACGAACCCGGCCACCGCCAGGGTCGCCGCCGTCGAGGTGACCGCCACGGCCTGCACCTTGCCGCCGCCGCGCGCCCGCCCGTGCCCGATCAGGAACAGCACGAGGCCGAGCGTCCCGGCGAGCGAGGCGCGCAGCGTCCGCCGGGCCCGGGCGAGCAGCGACTCGACGGTCCGGTAGCTGAGCCCCATCCGCACCGCGACCTGGCTCACGTCCAGGTCCTCGGACTTCAGCCGCAGCGCCTCCGCCTGCCGGGCGGG
This sequence comes from Streptomyces sp. NPDC001852, assembly GCF_042891825.1. Lineage (NCBI taxonomy): Bacteria > Bacillati > Actinomycetota > Actinomycetes > Kitasatosporales > Streptomycetaceae > Streptomyces > Streptomyces sp. NPDC001852. Next base: position 65,718 of record NZ_JBIATN010000012.1, on the reverse strand, counting down.
CAGTTCCCCGCTGCGCACGGCGAGCCACCTGGCCTCGGCCCGGTCGCACACCGCCTCCTCGACGGGGACCGGGCCCGGCGCGACGAGCGTGGGGCGGCGGCCCACCTCGGCCTCGCGGTTGACCTGCCGGTACCGGTCGACGCACAGCCGCATCGTCACGGTCGTCAGCCAGGCGCCGAGCCGCTCGTCGTCGAGGTCCGGGCGCTCCGCGGCCCGCAGCATCGCCTCGTGCACGGCGTCCTCGGCGTCCTCCTGGCTCATCGAGCGCCGCCGGGCCACCTTGAGCAACTGCTCGCGGTGGCTCCACATGCGCCGCCACCGCTCGTCGGCGGCCACTGCGTCCGCAGGCATGTCCGTCGCCATGAGGGCCCCTTTGCGCTCACCCGCCGGTCCTGTGCTCCCGACGGGTGGCGACATTACCGCCGGGTATCCGCGGTTGTGGAGGGGGAGCCGCGCATCGTGTTCCAGCCGTTGCCGACCCTAGCCGTCGCTGGTCAGAGGCCCCGCGTCGGGCAGCCCACCGCCTCCGGGCAGTGTGAGGGTCGGCCGGGGGACGGGGATCAGCGGCGGCTGGGACTGCTTCGGGGCGGCTGCCGTGGGGGACGGGGAGGGCGAGGCGGGCGGCGCCGAGGGAGTGCGGGAGGGCCCGGGGCCGGGCCTGCCGCCGCCCGACGGCTTCGGCGAGGGCTTCGGGGCCTTCGGGCGGGACGGCCCCGGCCGGTCCCCGGACTCGGCGCCGGACCCGGCGGGGGCGTCCGGCACCACGCGGTGTCCGGTCAGGTAGTAGGCGTACCAGGCCCTGACCGTGCGCAGATAGGCGTCCGAGTGGTTGTAGCCGAGGATCGCCCGGTCCAGGTCGGCGGGGTTCGACAGGTCCCGGCCGCCCGCACAGAGGTAGTGGCCGGCGGCGAGCGCCGCGTCGTAGACGTTGTCCGGGTCCGCCCGCCCGTCGCCGTTGCCGTCCACGCCCCAGTGGGCCCAGGTCGACGGGATGAACTGCATCGGGCCGACCGCCCGGTCGTACACCGTGTCCCCGTCGTACGCGCCGCCGTCGGTGTCCGTCACCACGGCGAAGGCGCCGCCGGTCAGCCGGGGGCCGAGGATGGGCGTCACGGTCGTACCGTCGGGGGTCACCCGGCCGCCCCACGCCTGCCCGGACTCCACCTGGCCGATCGCGGCCAGCAACTGCCAGCGCAGCCGGCAGCCGGGCGCGGTGCGCGCCAGCGCCTCCTCGGCACGCCGGTACGCGGCGAAGACGCTCGCGGGCAGGGCGCCGCCGCCCGGCACCTGCCGTGCCGAGCCCTTCTTCTGCGTCCGCAGCGGCGGAAGACCGGTGCGGTAGGGGGTGTCGCCGGACACGCTGGGTCCGTGCCCGGCGGGCGCCGCCTTCGGCGCGGACTCCGCGGCCGCGGCCGAGAACGCCCCCGGCGCCTGCGACGCGGTCAGCGCGGCCATCGCCGCGGCCGCGACCGCCGTACCCTTCGCACCCCTCAGTGCCCCCTTGCGTGCACGCACTGTCACTGTGCAGTCCCCTCCGTGAGTGAATCCGTCGTCTGCTCTACGCGGCCGGACGGCAGGTCCGTCGCGCGGATCCGGGAGGGCCCTTCTCGGGGAGCGGATCGGGCACGTGTGTCCGTTAAGGTCTCACCAAGCGGTCGGGGCGGTCACCGCCCCCGATCGCCGGCCCGCGGGAACGCAGCGGGCCGGAACAGCTGCCATGGGGGCACAGTGAGACTGAGAGTGGAGTTCACGACCGAGCCTTTCGATCTCGACGAGGCGCCCGCGCACGCGCTGGTCGCCCGCGAGGTCATCGAGGCGGCGAAGCTGGACGCGGTGGACGTCGGCCCGTTCGGCAACACCGCGGAGGGCGGTGCCGACTCGGTCCTCACCGCCGTGGACGCCCTGCTGCGCAAGGCGCTGGACGCCGGTGCCACCCGGGTCTCGCTCCAGGTCAACGTGATCGGGGACGCCAGCGGGGAGGGCGAGCGGTGAGCGGGGACGAGCCCTTCATCACGGCCGTGAAGCCGCTGGTCGACGCCATGGGCGGGGAGATTCTCCCGCCGGACGAGGCCGGGCCCGAGGACGTCGTCCTGGCCTGGGAGGGCGTCGACGTCGTCGCCGTACGCCTGCCCCAGCTGGCCGACTCCCTAGACCACATCCTGGCCGCCATGGAGCGCAGGCGCGGCAAGCCGCTGGCCGAACTGGACCGCAAGTCCAAGCAGGAGATCGTACGGATACTGGAGGCGCGCGGCGCCTTCTCGGTGCGCCACGGCGTGGAGACGGTGGCGAGCGCGCTCGGCGTCAGCCGCTTCACGGTCTACAACTATCTCAACCGTGAGAAAGAGGGCTGACCGCCCCTCGGGACGTAACCCCGAATTTTCAACAAAGTGTTGACGTGGTGTTTCGGAGGGCGTTAGCTACAGGCAGCCCGTTCAGCACGAAGGCCGAATCCGGCCACGGAGGCTCCCGTGACTTCGACTTCCACGCCCCCGGGCCTGGCCCGGTTCAACGACCTGGAGGAGCCCGCGGCCCTCGCGGCCCTCCACGAGGCGTGTGCCTCCACCGAGTGGGCCCGGCGCCTGCTCGCCGCCCGCCCCTGCGCCACCCCCGACGCGCTCTACGCCGCCAGTGACGCCGCCATGGCCGAGCTGACCACGGCGGACCTCGAGGAGGCGATGGCCGGGCACCCGCCGATCGGGCGCCCCAAGCCCGGGGATCCGACCTCCGCGCGGGAACAGGCCGGCATGGCCGGCGCCGCCGAGGCACTCAAGGCCGAGATGCTCGAACTCAACCTGGCCTACCAGGAGAAGTTCGGCCATGTGTTCCTGATCTGCGCCACCGGCCGGACCGGTGAGCAGATGCGCGACGCGCTCAAGGAGCGGATCGGGAACTCGCCGGAGCAGGAGCGGGAGATCGTCCGCACCGAGCTGGGCAAGATCAACCGCATCCGACTGGCCCGACTCGTCGAAGAGGACGCCTGACACCATGAGCACCAGCACCACCGCCTCCGTGTCCACACACATCCTGGACACCTCGATCGGCCGCCCCGCCGAGGGCGTCGCCGTCCAGCTCAGCGTCCGCGCCGGACGCGAGAAGGACTGGCAGGCGCTCGGCGGCTCCGCGACCGACGCCGACGGCCGGTGCAAGGACCTGCCGGCACTGCCGGAGGGGACCACACACGTACGGCTCGACTTCGCCGTCGAGGCGTATTTCTTGCAGTTCGAGAACAAGCAAGCCGATGCGCAGCAGGACGCCCCCGCGAATCGGGACAGCGGACCGGCCGTGTTCTTCCCGGAGGTGGCGATCACGTTCGCCGTCGTACCGGGCGAGCACTACCACGTACCGCTGCTGCTCAACCCGTTCGGCTACTCCGTTTACCGAGGGAGCTAGCTAAATGCCCACCATCCTGGGACAGAACCAGTACGGCAAGGCCGAGAACCGAGTCGTAAAGATCACGCGGGACGGCGCCACCCACCACATCAAGGACCTCAACGTCTCCGTCGCGCTGAGCGGCGACATGGACGAGGTCCACTACTCCGGCTCCAACGCCAACGTCCTGCCGACCGACACCACCAAGAACACGGTGTTCGCGAAGGCCAAGGAACACGGCATCGAGTCCGCCGAGCAGTTCGGCATCCACCTCGCCCGCCACTTCGTCACCTCGCAGCCGGCGATCCACCGCGCCCGGATCCGGATCGAGGAGTACGCCTGGGAGCGGATCGAGACCTCCGACGCCAACTCCAAGTTCATCGGCGCGGACGAGGTCAAGCACTCGTTCGTGAAGAAGGGCCAGGAGACCCGGCTCACCCAGATCACCTACGACGGTGAGAAGTGGGAGGTCGTCTCCGGCCTGAAGGACCTGGTCGTGATGAACTCGACGAACTCCGAGTTCTGGGGTTACGTCAAGGACAAGTACACGACCCTGCAGGAGGCGTACGACCGCATCCTCGCGACCCAGGTCTCCGGCCAGTGGCGGTTCAACTGGACCGACGACGAGCAGAGGATGCCCAACTGGGAGAAGTCCTACGAGCAGGTCAAGAAGCACATGCTCCAGGCCTTCGCCGAGACGTACTCCCTCTCCCTGCAGCAGACGCTCTACCAGATGGGTGCGCGCATCATCAACAACCGCAGCGAGATCGACGAGGTCCGCTTCTCGCTGCCGAACAAGCACCACTTCCTGGTCGACCTGGAGCCGTTCGGACTCAAGAACGACAACGAGGTCTACTTCGCCGCCGACCGGCCCTACGGCCTGATCGAGGCGACCATCCTCCGGGACGGCTGCGAGCCGCGGATCCCGGTCGACATGACCAACCTCTGACGCGGGACGCGTGTCCCCGGTCCCGCCACCCGGGCCGGGGGCCCGCCACACCGGAGGGAACACCATGGCACAGCCCGTGGCACTCGGCGCCGGCATCGGCGCGGGCGCCCTCGTCACGGTCCTGCTCAACCTGTTCTTCCATCATCTCGGCACCCGGAGCGGCAGACCGGCTCCGGCACTCAAATCCCCCTAGGGTCCTGCCGTGCCCTCCCGTGGACATCCCCCTCCCTCTGCTCACGGGCCCGCCACTCAAAGACAAGGAAGCACCATGGCACCATCGGCAGCCCAGCGCATCGTCATCGAGAACTGTGCCATCGCGACCGTGGACGCGGACGACACCGAGTACGCCTGCGGACACATGGTCCTAGCCGGCAACCGCATCGAGTCGATCGGCGCGGGCCGGGCCCCCGAGGGCCTCGAGAACGTGGTGCGCCGGATCGACGCCGGCGGCCATCTGGCCACGCCCGGTCTGGTCAACACCCACCACCACTTCTACCAGTGGATCACCCGCGGCCTGGCCACCGACCACAACCTGTTCAACTGGCTCGTCGCGCTCTACCCCACCTGGGCGCGCATCGACGAGCAGATGACGTACACGGCCGCGCAGGGGTCCCTCGCCATGATGGCCCGCGGTGGTGTCACCACCGCCATGGACCACCACTACGTCTTCCCGCACGGCTCCGGCGACCTGTCCGGTTCGATCATCCGGGCCGCCGCCGAGATGGGCGTGCGCTTCACGCTGGCCCGCGGCTCGATGGACCGCAGTGTGAAGGACGGCGGTCTGCCGCCGGACTTCGCCGTCGAGACGCTGGAGGGTGCGCTCGCCGCGACCGAGGAGACCGTCAAGAAGCACCACGACGCCTCCTTCGACGCCATGACCCAGGTGGCCGTGGCCCCCTGCTCCCCGTTCTCCGTCTCCACCGAACTCCTCAAGCAGGGCGCGGAGTTGGCGCGCCGGCTGGGCGTACGGCTGCACACCCACGGCTCGGAGACCGTGGAGGAGGAGAAGTTCTGCCACGAGCTGTTCGGCATGGGCCCGACCGACTACTTCGAGTCCACGGGCTGGCTCGGTGAGGACGTGTGGATGGCGCACTGCGTCCACATGAACGACTCCGACATCGCGGCGTTCGCCCGGACGAAGACCGGTGTCGCCCACTGCCCGTCCTCCAACGCCCGCCTCGCCGCCGGCATCGCCCGCGTCCCCGACATGCTGGCCTCCGGCGTCCCGGTCGGCCTCGGCGTCGACGGCACCGCCTCCAACGAGTCCGGCGAACTCCACACCGAGCTGCGCAACGCCCTGCTGATCAACCGCCTCGGCGCCCACCGCGAGGCCGCGCTGAACGCCCGTCAGGCGCTCAGGCTCGGCACCTACGGCGGCGCGCAGGTCCTCGGCCGGGCCGACCAGATCGGCTCGCTGGAGGCCGGCAAGCTGGCGGACGTGGTGCTGTGGAAGATGGACACCCTCGCCCACGCCTCCATCGCCGACCCGGTGACCGCGCTGGTCTTCGGCGCGGCGGCCCCGGTCACGGCGTCCTTCGTCAACGGCCGCCAGATCGTGGAGAACAACCGTCTGCTCACGGTGGACGAGGACACCATCGCCCACACCACCCGCGAGGAGGCCCAGCGCCTGGCCCGCATCAGCGCCCAGGCCTGAGCCCACCCACACCCCGGTGGGCCGGCTCCGCCTACGCCCGGCCCACCGGACCGTCCCCTCAGCGGGGACACCGAACCCCTCGGCGACCGCCCCCAGCGGCCCGCCGACCAACCTGGCGACCGCCCGCACGGGTGTCCGCCAAGAACCCCGGCGAGCCGGATCATGCGGCCGGCCCGCCGGACACCTGGGCGGTCACCTTTTGCGGGTGGTCCGCCGGAAGACTTGGCGGTCACCTTTTGCGGGTGGCTCGCCGGAAGACTTGGCGGTCGCCCGCGCGGGTGTCCGCCGGAGGCCCTGGCATGCCGGATCATGCGGCCGGCCCGCCGGGGACTTGGCGGGTCGCCTCGTACGGGCGGCGTGCCGGAGGACTTGGCGGGTCGCCCCGTACGGGCGGCGCGCCGGAAGACGCGGTGGGTGGTCCCCCTGGGGGCGGCTCGCCGGAACGCTCCGGTCGGGAGGGACGGCTCCCGACCGGGGTCCGTGGACCCGAGCGGGGTCCACGGCAGCCGTCCGGGGCGCGTGTGAACGCACGCGCCCCGGAACGGTCACCGCTCGACCCGCTCAAGCGCCACCCCCGTCCCGGTCCCGCACGACCACACGCACCACCTCCCTGAAACCCACGTCGACGACGACGTGTCACCCGCCCGGAGGAGCCGCCGTGGCCGCCCATCCTGTTGACGAGAAACTCCCCGCCCTCAAAATGGCGACCAGCGGCCTGCAGCACGTGGCCGCCATGTACGCGGGAGTCGTCGCCCCACCCCTGATCGTCGGCGCGGCCATAGGCCTGTCCGGCAAAGACCTCACCTTCCTCACCGGAGCCTGTCTGTTCACCGCCGGGCTCGCCACCTTCCTGCAGACCCTCGACTTCTGGAAGATCGGCGCCCGCCTGCCCTTCGTCAACGGCGTGACCTTCGCCGGCGTCGCCCCCATGACGGCGATCGTGGCAACCGCCAAGGACAAGTCCGACGCGCTGCCGATGATCTTCGGCGCGGTCATCGTCGCGGGCCTCCTCGGCTTCATCGCGGCCCCCTTCTTCAGCAAGGCCGTCCGCTTCTTCCCGCCCGTCGTCACCGGCTCGGTCATCACCCTGATCGGCGTCTCCCTGCTCCCGGTCGCGTTCGGGTGGGCCCAGGGGCCGAACCCCGCCGCGCACGACTACGGCTCGACGACGAACCTCGCCCTGGCCGCCGTCACCCTCCTCATCGTCCTGCTGCTGCGCCGCTTCACCCGCGGCTTCGTCAAGCAGATCGCGGTCCTGCTCGGCCTGATCATCGGCACGATCATCGCGATACCCTTCGGCGTCACCGACTTCAGCCCCGTCGCACACGCCGATGCCGTCGGCTTCCCGACCCCCTTCCACTTCGGCGCCCCGACCTTCCACATCGCGGCGATCCTGTCGATGTGCGTGGTGATGGTCGTCTCCATGACGGAGTCCACCGCCGACATGCTGGCGCTCGGTGAGATCGTCGAACGCCCCTCCGACGAGAAGGTCATCGCGGCCGGCCTGCGCGCCGACACCCTCGGCTCCGCCCTCAGCCCCCTGTTCAACGGCTTCATGTGCAGCGCCTTCGCCCAGAACATCGGCCTCGTCGCCATGACGAGGATCCGCAGCCGCTTCGTCGTCGCCGTCGGCGGCGGCTTCCTCGTCCTGATGGGCCTGTGCCCGATGGCGGCCTCGCTCATCGCGGCCGTTCCCCGGCCGGTCCTCGGCGGCGCCGGCGTCGTCCTGTTCGGCTCGGTCGCCGCGAGCGGCGTCCAGACCCTGGTCCGGGCCGGGCTGGAGAAGGACAACAACGTCCTGATCGTCGCCGTCTCCCTCGCGGTCGGCATCATCCCGATCACCACGCCGGACTTCTACCACGCCTTCCCCGACACCGCGAAGATCGTCCTGGACTCCGGCATCTCCACCGGCTGTGTGGCGGCCGTCGTCCTCAACCTCCTCTTCAACCACATCGGCAAGGGCCAGGAGGCCGAGGACGTGACGCACCCGATGGAGGCGGGCGAGGAACTCACGCCCGCCCACTGAACATCCCTGCGGGGCACGGCGATCACCGTGCCCCGCACGGGCGCGTGCGGCGGTCCGAGCTCGTCAACCCGTCGCGGGACCAGCCCACGCCATGAGGTTGGCCAGCAGCTCCGCCTGCTCGATCGCGTCGTCGAGGGCGTGGTGGGTGTGCCGGCGCCGGGACAGCAGATGGCGTGGCATCGTGCCCTTGGCCACCGCCCGCAGCGGCAGCCCGGCCTTGGTGGCGTACAGGGTCTTCATGTCCAGGCAGCCTGAGTGCCCGAAGGGGCTCTCGCCGGTGAACCGGATCAGGTACCAGTACAGGAACGTCCAGTCGTACGACGCCGGATAGCCGCACATCACCGGCTGCGCGCCCGCGCTCACCTCCCGCACCCATGCGCTGAACTCGGCGAGCGCGACGGCCGGTTCGCTGCCCTCCGTCCGCAACCGGTTCCGGTCCAGGCCGCCCACCGCCAGTGCCTCGGGAACGAACTCCTCGGAGATCGGCCGCAGTTCACGGTAGAAGGTCTGCTGTTCCGGATCGGCCGGGGTGAAGCCTTCGGCGTCCTGGGTGCCGGCCACGGCCGCGCCGATGCTCAGCATGGAGTACGGCCCCGGGATCGGCCCGTCGGCCTCGACATCGACGGAGATGCAGCGGCTGGGCCTGACGCGTCGTACGGGCATGGCCCCGCAGCATGGCAGCCACGGGCACGGCCGCGCATCCGAATTCAGGCGCGCGGGCCGACCTGGCAGGGTGTGACCGCGGGCAGCCGCCCGGTGACGTACGACCGGGGCGGCACCCCCATCAGGGCGCGGAAGTCGGACGTCATGTGCGACTGGTCGAAGTAGCCCGTGGCGGCGGCGAGTTCGGACCAGCGGGCGCTCCCGGCCCGGGTGACGACCGTACGGACGCGGTCGATACGGGCGTAGTGCTTGGGGGAGACCCCGACACCCTCGGCGAAGAGGTTCCGCAACTGGCGTTCGCTGACGGCGAGTTCCCGGGCGACCTCCCGGACCTGCGCGGGGGCCCGGTCCAGCCGCACCGACAGCGCCGCCACGCCCGCCCGCAGCAGTGCCGTCCGGGCCGGATCCACGGCGTCGGACATCAGCCCGGGCAGTACCTCGGCGAGCCTCGGCAACGCCTCCCCGGGGTCCAGCCGGAGCAGCTCGCGCGCGAGCCGGTGTGCCGCCGCGCCCGGCAGGTCGTCCAGCGGCACGACCCGGCCGACCAGCCCGGCGGCCGGAACGCCCAGCAGGGGCCGGGCCGTACCCGGTGCGAGGCGCAGCTCCGCACAGGAGATGCGGGTCTTGCCCTGGTGGTAGGAAGCCCGCACCCGCGGCCCGACGGCCAGCACGTCACGCCGCCCGTCCGCCGTCACCCGCAGCACCACCTTGGTGACGGCGTCGGGCAGATGGACGAACGCCTCCTCGGGCGGCTCGGCGAAGGACACGGTCCGCACGCCGGCGAGCCACGGGCGCAGAACCTCGGGTGTGCTGGGGGCCTGCCAGGCGGTGGTGTTCGGCACTCCTCCACCGTAAGCGCCCGAAGCCGCCGGCCGGGCGGTCCGGCCGTGCCGGAATTTCCAAGAGCCGGGGCCGTCGGCCGGACCACGGTGGACCCATGATTCTGGTGACGGGTGCCACGGGCACCACCGGCAGTGAAGTGGTACGACAACTCGCGGCGCGGGGCGAGAAGGTGCGCGCCCTGACCCGCGACCCGGAACGGGCCCGGATGCCCTCCGGGGTGGAGACGGTCCGCGGGGACTACGCCGACCCGGGCTCCCTGGCGGCGGCGATGACCGGGGTGACGGCCGCGTACCTGGTGTCCCCGCCCGGTCCCGGCGCCGCGCACGATGCGGCGCTGGTGGCGGCCGCCCGTGCGGCGGGTGTGCGGCGGCTGGTGAAGCTCTCCGCGATCGGCACCGACGACCGCGCGGCGGGCCCCCTCGCCGAGTGGCACGGGGAGGGGGAGCGGGCGGTACGGGAGAGCGGGGCGCAGTGGACGGTCCTGCGGCCGTCGTCGTTCGCCTCGAACACGCTGGGCTGGGCCGAGGCACTCCGGCGGGGCGAGCCGGTGCCGAACATGACCGGCGACGGGGCGTCCGGCGTGATCGACCCGCGCGACGTCGCCGAGGTGGCGGTGCGGGCCCTGCTCGACGCGGCACACGCGGGCCGGACCTACACCCTGACCGGCCCGGAGGCGATCAGCGTCCCGGACCAGGCCACCGTCCTGGCCGAGGTGCTCGGCCGCCCGGTCACGGCCCGGAACCTGTCACCGGACGAGACCCGCGCCTTCCTGCGCACGGCCTGGGGCATGGACGACACGGCAGTGGAGGGCGTCCTGACCGGAGTGGCCTACCTGCGGGACGGCCGGAACGCGACGGTCACCGAGGACGTGCCGAAGACACTGGGCCGGCCGGCCCGGTCGTTCCGGCAGTGGGCCGAGGACAACAAGCGGAGCTTCCAGGCGGGTTGAGGCTCCCGGACCGGCTCCGCGCCCGGGGCCTACAGGCCGAACAGGGCGAGGTCCGTCGTCAGCTCCTTGAACACCTCCCGCGGGTCGGCGACCAGCTTGCGCTCCTTGAGATCCAGCAGGCCGCCCACCCCGCTGACCTCGGCCGCCAGGGTGCCGTCGGTCTTGCGGATCTCCTGCACGATCCGGAAGGTCCTGCCGCCGCCCCACTCGAAGGCGCACGTCACGTCGACCTCGTCGCCGGCGAGCAGTTCGCGCCGGAAACGGATCGTCGTCTCCAGCGCCACCGGACCGACACCCCGGCCCACCAGCCGGGTCTGGCTGATGCCGGCCGCCTGGAGCAGCGACCAGCGGGCGTGCTCCGCGTAGTTGAGGTACACGGACTGGTTCAGGTGCCCCTGGGTGTCGGTCTCGTAGCCGCGGACGGTCACACGGACGGAAAACGGTTCGGTCACTGCTTGCCCTTCTCGCGTTCGAATCTCAGGTCGGTCGATCCTGGCACGCCGCTCACACCCGGCGCGGCGAGGCCAGCAGATAGCGCACCCTCGTGTGCGGTTCGGTGTACTCGCCCGCCTGCCAGCCCGCGCGCTCCAGCGTGGCCGCGCAGGCCGCCAGGGCCTCCGGGCCCGGCGCGTACACGGCGACCGCCTCCGGCTGCGGGGTCGCCCGCACCCGGTAACCGTCCGCGCTCCCAACCGCCGGACGGTGCCCGGCCGCCTCCAGGGCCAGCGCCGCCGCCCGCACCAGATGCGCGCGCTCCCAGCCGCACGGCCGGTCCACCGTGCCGTCGGGGTTGGTCATCCGGCGCAGCTCCAGCAGCCCCTGCCAGGCGCTGTGCACCTCACGCCGCCGCGCCGGACCGTCCGCGGGCGGCTGCTCCTCGCCGCCGACCCGCGCCGCGAACACCCCCGCGTCCGTCACGGGCTCCGCCGTCTCCGCCGCGGGCACCGCCTCCCGTATGCGATGCCCCGCCGGGGTCAGGAAGTGCTCGTGCGGCGGCCGCGGATGCCGGAAGGCCAGCCCCCGTTGCACCAGCGCCGCCAGCTGCGCCTCCGTACCGCGCAGCCGCCCGGTCACCGGATCGGCGGCCTCGATCAGACGCTGCTGCGCGGCGGTCGGCGGTCGGCTCACGGCGCGCTCCTTCCGGTCCCGTCCGTCCCTGTCCGGGCCGCCCCTCACACGGCCCATTCCGCAGAGTACGGCGCGGGTGTGACAACGCGGCCGTCGCCCGCATCCCGGCCCCGTACGGGGGCTACTCCGGCGGCCGGACGTTCCACCCCGCCACCACCGGCCGCCCGTGCTCCGTGCCCAGTCTGCACAGGGTTCCCGTCGCCAGCTGGAACAGCGCCCCCTGCCGGGGCGGGAGGCCGAGGCGGCGGGCGGTGAGGACGCGGAGGAAGTGGCCGTGGGCGATCAGCACGACGTCGCCCCCGGTGCCGGCGAGGGCGGCGTCGGCCTTGGCCAGCATCCGGTCGGCGCGCTCGCCGACCTGCTCCGGGGTCTCGCCCGGATGCTCCGGCGGCCCCGGCGCGACCCCGTCCGTGAACAGGAACCAGCCCGGCCGGCTCCGCTGGATCTCCACGGTGGTCACGCCCTCGTACCCGCCGTAGTCCCACTCGCGCAGGTCGGTGTCGACCCGGGCGTCCGGGACGCCGATGAGCTCGGCGGTCTCCCGGGCCCGCTGCAGGGGGCTGACGAACGCGGCCGCGATCCGGTGCGAGCGGATCAGCGGCAGCAGCCGGCGCGCCTCCTCCCGCCCGTGCTCGGTGAGGGGCACGTCGGTCCATCCGGTGTGCCGTCCGGACCGCGACCACTCGGTCTCACCGTGCCGGACGAGAAAGAGGTCACCCACGTCAGCGCCCTTCCCGCTCGTCTGTCAGCACCGTGTCACAGGGAGGCGGCCGCCCGCAGGACGGACTCGGCCAGACGGCCGTTCTCCGGGGAGGCGCCCACCCCGGAGGGGAAGGAGAACCGGCGCCGGGTGTAGGCGTAGGCGATGCCGTTCGCCGGGTCGGCGAAGCCGAGCGAGCCGGTCGCGCCGCTGTGTCCGAAGGTGCCGGCGTCGAGGAACGGGTAGAGCGCGGGGGTGTGCTCGAAGCCGCGTGCGAAGTGGTTCTCGCTGCCGGTGACCAGGTCCGGCCCGCCGGGGGTGCGCAGCTCGCCGAACAGGGCCGCGGTCGCTGGCGTGAGCAGCGGCGGCCTGCCGTCGACGGTGCTGATGGCGGCCGCGTACATCCCGGCGACCCCGCGGGCGTTGCCCACGCCGCCCGAGGACGTCGGCCCGAGCGCCTTCACCCGGGGGTGGTTGCCGAAGGCCACGAGGTCGACCGGCTCCGGCCCGTGCGCGCCGAAGGCGATGCCCCGGATGCTGCCCGGGGCCGCCGCCCGCTCCTTGAGCAGTACGGCCTCCTCCGGGGTCGGTACCAGCGGCTGCACGTCCACCCAGCGCGGCTCCGCCGCCGCGGGCAGCCCCAGGTAGTAGTCGAGCCCGTACGGCGCCCGGATCCGCTCCTCGTACACCTCCTGGATGGACCGGCCGGTCGCCCGGCGCACCACCTCGCCGGTGAGGGCGCCGATGACGAAGGCGTGGTAGCCCCAGGCGGTGCCCGGCTCCCACAGCGGCCGGCGCTGCGCCAGCCGGGCCGCGGTGATCCGGTCGTCGGCCAACTCCTCGACGGTGAAGGCCCGTTCGGCGTCGCCGACGAGCCCGGCCCGGTGCTCCAGCAGCTCGCCCAGGGTCAGCCGGTCCTTGCCGTGGGCACCGAACTCGGGCCAGTAGGAGGCGACTTCACGGTCCAGTTCGAGCACCCCGTCCTGCACCAGCAGGGCGACGACGAGGTGCGCGGCTCCCTTGGCGATGGAGTACAGGGACGTCAGCGAGTCCCCGTCGATGCCGTCGCCGCCCCACAGGTCCACCACGCGCCGCCCGTGCCGGTGGACCACGAGCTGTGCGCCCGGATCGTCCCGCTCCTCGGCGAGCACCGCCGCGAACTCCTCGCGTACGCCCTCGAACCCTTCCGCGACCGTTCCGTGCACATCGATCGGCATGCGTCGTTCCCCCTGTCCGGTGATGACCAACGGAGTGCGTCAACCGGAGGCCGTCGCCGGGCATTCCCCAACTCCGCGCCGCATACGGGTCCGGCGTGCCGCAGGCGTCGGTCGCGGTGCCCCGCACCGGCCGCCCGGTCAGCTGCCCGGCGGGACCAGCGTGTTCTCGGTACCGAGGGACGTGGCGCCGGTCTCGGCGTACAGCGTGGTCTCGCCGTCGGACCAGCGCACGACGAGGTCGTTGCCGGTGTGGTCGGCGGTGAAGTCACCGGAGGCCATGACCTGGGCGTGTGGCCAGGTGCCGTTGGGGCCGACCAGCCGGGACCGGGTGCCGAGCCCGGCGGCCGAGATGCCGGAGTAGCTGTCGAGCGAGCCGTCGGACCAGCGCACGAGCAGGTCGGCGCCGCTCGTGCTGTTGAAGGCGCCGCCGCTGAGCAGTGCGGCCTTGGTCCAGGTGCCGTTCGCCCCGACGAGCCGTTTGCCGGTGCCGAAGGAGCCGGAGCTGATCCCGGTGTACAGGACCAGGCTGCCGTCGGACCGGCGCACCAGCAGGTCGGTCGCGCCCTGGGCGCCGTGGAACTGCCCGGCGGTGAACTGTACGGCGTTCTTCCAGTCGGAGTTGGGCTTGGCCATCTGCACCTCGCGGCCCACCCCGGAGGTGCCGAGGTCCGGGTACAGGGTGACCTCTCCGTCGGACCAGCGCACCAGCAGGCCCGGTCGGGTGCCGCCGAAGGCCCCGCCGGCGATGCTCCGGGCGTGCGTCCAGGTGCCGTTGGCCTTCAGCAGCCGCCGCTCGGCGCCGAACCCGCCCCTGCCGTCCCCGGGGTACAGGGTGACGCCGCCGTCGGACCAGACGACGAGCAGGTCGCCGAGGTGGTCGCCGGTGTAGTCGGCGGAGGCCATCAGCGTGGCGCTCTTCCAGCGGGCCGCGCCTCCGGGCAACTGCAGTCCTGTGTACGGCGGCAGTCCGGAGGGCGGGTCCTGGCCGGCCACCGCGTTCGCGAGGAGGTTCGCGGCGTCGGCGCCGAACGCCGGGGCGTAGCTGATGTAGTCGACGTTCGCGTCGTTGCCGCCGCCGTTGTAGCCGCCGAGGTTGCCTATGACATGGCCGGTGCGGGCGCCGTCCTGGTAGTCGGTGATCCAGGGGCTGCCGGACGTGCCGCCGTAGTAGCCGCCGCAGGTCATGGACATCTGCCGGTAGCCGGGGAGCTGGGTCGTCGGCACCGTGCACTTGACGGCCTGGCCCGTGCTGTTGTGCTGGTAGGAGGGGTAACCGACGACGGTGACGTTCTTCTGCGTGTAGCCGCTGGGGCGGGTGAAGGTCAGTCCGCCGCCCACCGCGTCCTGGAGGCTCTGGCCCTTCTGGTTGGCCGAGACCCGGGCGAACGCGGTGTCCAGGTCGGACGAGGCGCCCTTGGTGGTCGACGACCCCTTGTCGGGCGTGTACCGGGGGTCGAGGTAGACGTGCTGGATGTGGAAGATGCCGTACGGCTGCTGATCCGGTCCGGCGCCCTGCACGAACTGGGGGACGAAGACGTAGTCGCTCTTCATGCTCAGCGCGCAGTGTGCGGCGGTCAGGACGACGTTCCGTACGGAGGTGTCGATGACGCTGCCCGTGCAGTGCCAGGTGGTGCCGCCCGTCCCGTCGGAGCCGAAGAACGTCCCGACCAGCGGTGTCCCCTTGAACAGCGTGCCCTGCGGCCGTCCCGCCGCCGCGACCCCCGGCCCGGTGCCGCCGGGTGCCGTGCGGGCCGCGTCCAGCGGCTCGGCGTTCGCCATGCGCTGTGCGGTCCAGAACCGCGCGGCCTGCCGGGCCTCCTGCCCGGCCGAGGGCGAGGGCGATCCGGCCGTCTGGGCCTGTGCGGCCGGAATCCCCCCGCCGAGGGCGGCGCCGCACACCGCGGCGACGGTCACCCGGCGTATGCGCGACGAGGACGGTTTTCTGTACGAGAACAACGGTGCTCCCCCTGGTCTGCTGGTACCGGACCAGGGGGGAGCCGCGGCGCGGAGCTGGTCGGGCGCGCGCCGAGAGCGGTACCTGCCTGAGCGGAGGCCCCCCGGTCATGCGGGTGATCTTCGCACAGGCGCGCGAACGAGTGAAACGGGCTACTGCCGGTACCCGCCGAGGAACCGCCCGATCCGGCCGATCGCCGCCTCCAGGTCCTCCGCGTGCGGCAGGGTGAGGATGCGGAAGTGGTCGGGGGAGGGCCAGTTGAAGCCGGTGCCCTGGACCACCTGGATCTTCTCGCGCAGCAGCAGGTCGAGGACGAACCTCTCGTCGTCGTGGATCCTGTGCACCTTGGGGTCGATGCGCGGGAACGCGTACAGGGCGCCCTTGGGCTTCACGCAGGACACGCCGGGGATCTCGTTGAGCCTCTCCCAGGCGACGTTGCGCTGCTCGTACAACCGGCCGCCGGGCAGCGTCAGTTCGCGGATGGACTGGCGGCCGCCCAGCGCGGCCTGGATGGCGTACTGGGCGGGCGCGTTGGCGCACAGGCGCATGGAGGCCAGCATGGTCAGGCCCTCCAGGTAGTCCTTCGCGTGCTGCCGGGGACCGGTCACGACCAGCCAGCCGGAGCGGAAACCCGCCACCCGGTACGTCTTCGACAGGCCGCAGAAGGTCAGGACCACCAGGTCGGGGGCGAGGGCGGCGGCCGAGTGGTGGACGGCGTCGTCGTACAGGATCTGGTCGTAGATCTCGTCCGCGAACACCATCAGCCCGTGCCGGCGGGCCAGGTCCAGGATGCCCTCGACGACCTCCTTCGGGTACACCGCGCCCGTGGGGTTGTTGGGGTTGATGATGACCACGGCCTTCGTGCGGTCCGTGATCTTCGACGCCATGTCGGCCAGGTCCGGGTTCCAGTCGGCCTGTTCGTCGCACAGGTAGTGGACCGCCTTGCCGCCGGCGAGGGTGGTCACGGCGGTCCAGAGCGGGAAGTCCGGTGCGGGGATGAGGATCTCGTCGCCGTCCTCGACCAGGGCTTGTACGGCCATGGAGACCAGCTCCGAGACGCCGTTGCCCAGGAACACGTCGTCCACGCCGACGTCGAGGCCCAGGTTCTGGTAGCGGTGGGCGACCGCCCGGCGGGCGGAGAGGATGCCGCGGGAGTCGGTGTAGCCGTGCGCCTGCGGCAGCATCCGGATCATGTCCTGGAGGATCTCCTCCGGCGCCTCGAAGCCGAAGGCCGCGGGGTTGCCGGTGTTCAGGCGCAGCACGCTGTGCCCCGCCTCCTCCAGCGCGTTGGCGTGCTCGATCACCGGGCCGCGGATCTCGTAACAGACCTCGCTGAGCTTGTTCGACTGCCGGAACTCCATGCCGCCCCTCCGGAAACTGGTGTTGCTTGGTTTTACCAAGTGGACGCTTGGAAAGTCCAACATCTTGTCTAGACTGCGTCGCATGTCACCTCGCCGAAGCTACGACCAGTACTGCTCCGCAGCCCGCGCCCTCGATCTCGTCGGCGACCGCTGGACCCTGCTGATCGTCCGGGAACTGCTGGCCGGCCCCCGCCGCTACACGGACCTGCACGCGGACCTGCCCGGGGTGAGTACCGACGTCCTCGCCTCCCGGCTGAAGGACATGGAGCGCGACGGCCTCACCACCCGGCGCCGACTGCCCCCGCCCGGCGCGGCCTACGTGTACGAACTCACCGGGCGAGGGCGCGAGTTGCTGCCGGTGCTCCAGGCGCTGGGACGGTGGGGCGAGGCCGAGCTGGGGGAGCGGAGGCCGACGGACGCGGTCCGCGCCCACTGGTTCGCCCTGCCGCTGCTGCGGGCACTGGCGGGGGAGGGCCTGGTCGAAGTCCGGCTGGAGGAAGGGGACTTCCACCTGCGGGTCGGCGCGGAGGAGGGCCCGGTGTACGGCGACGGCCCCGCACCCGGCGAGCCCGACGCACGGCTGACGATGGACGCGGCGACCTGCGAGGCGGTCGCCCGGGGCGAGTTGAGCCTGACCGACGCGGTCCGGGCGGGCCGGGTGACGGTGACCGGCGACGGCACACTGGCGAAGGCGCTGCGGGAGGCGTAGCGGCGCACACCGAAGGCCCGCCGGCAGGCGGGCCTTCGAGCACGTCGGATCAGACGTTCGGCGGCACCCGGGACGGCCGTCCCGAACCCCGCGTCAGCGCATACCCCCCGATCCCGGCGAGAGCCGCGAGCACGGCCCCGATCCCGGTCCACACCCACCGGTCGGACCACCACCCGGAGGACCAGCCGTCGTTCGAACCGAAGCTGGAGAGCACCGCGGGCTTCGAACCGTCCGTCTTCTCGGCGGACTTGACCGCGATACCGGGCACCAACGGCTTGCCCAGCGAGCCGTCCGCCGCGGCCGCACCGCCGATGTCCTTGGAGTCGACGCGTACTTCGGCGCTCACGGGCTGGCCGAGATCGGTGGCGCCGAGGTCCACGACGGTCAGCCGGACGTAGTACGTGCCCGGCAGCGGGTCGTTCGCCGACGGCTCGGCCCAGCCGCGCACCGTACGCAGCACACAGGCGAGCTCGACCGAGGAGTCGTCCTGCGCGGCGGTACGGGGGTCGGCGCCGTACTGGCAGGCCTGCCGGCGCCGCAGCCCGTCGTACACGTCGAGCTGCCAGCTCTGCGCGCCGTGCGTCTGCGGGAGCTTGACCGTCGCCTTGACGGTGGGCCGCTGGCCGACGTCCGCCGGGAACGACCAGTACATGTAGTCACCGGTGGATCCGGACGCGGTGGCCTGCTGCCCCTGCTCCAGCTCCGTCGCCGTGCGGAAGGAGGTGCCCGCCCTGGTGGGCGCCGAGCCGTCGGCGGACGCGCTCGGCGAAGGGCTCGGGGTGTCGGCGGCGGCCGGCCCGGCGGCCAGGCCCAGCGCCAGCAGCGCGGTGCTCAACACACGTGTGACCCGCATCAGTTCGTCCTCCAGACGGCGACCCGCCAGCGCGACAGCCAGCCCCACAGCAGACCCGCCAGGAAGCCGGTCAGCACCAGCGCGCCCAGCAGCCACCAGCCGCGGCCGAGGCCGAAGGAGGCCACGTCGTGATGGCCCGACGGCCCGTCCACGACATCGACGGTCAGCTCCAGCGGCAGACCCGGCGAGGACTTCACGCCCGCCGCGGGCGAGAAGGAGTCGGTGACCTGGAGGCACACCGTCTCCGCGGTCGCCGTGCCGTCGTCGCTCTCGGGCTTCGGATAGCGCAGACCCGTGGAGATGACATCCGTACGGCCCGTGCCGGCGGCCTCGCCGCGCACGATCTCCCGTCCGTGTACGGTCACCGCCCGCAGCAGCACCCCGTAGTCGGGGTTCACGGCGCGGTCGTCGGCCACGCTCACCGAGGCCCGCAGTTCCTTGCCGGGATCGACGTCGACCTTGTACCAGCGCTGCTGCCCGAACTCCGCACGGTCCGTGTACAGCCCGGACTTCAGCGTCGGCGCCTTCTCGCACTGCGCGGCACCCTCGGTGGCCACCGGTGTCACCACCGGATCGGCCGCCCGGTCCACCAACTGCCCGACGCGGCTGCTCAGTTCCTCCTTGTGCCGGACGTCGGTGTAGGTACCGCCGGTGGCGTCCGCGATGCAGCTGAGCTGGTCGCGGGTCCTGGCGTCCGGCACCAGGCCGAGGGTGTCGATGGTCATGCCGACGCCCTTGGCCGCTATCTCGCGGGCCACTTCGCACGGGTCGAGCGGCTGGCAGGTGTCCTCGCCGTCGGTGATCAGGACGATGCGGCGCGTTCCGGTGCCGCCGTTCAGGTCGTCCGCCGCCTTCAGCAGCGCGGGCCCGATCGGCGTCCAGCCGGTGGGCTGCAGCGTGGCCACCGCGGTCTTCGCGTCGGTCCGGTCGAGCGTCCCGACCGGGTAGAGCTGCGCGGTGTCCTTGCAGCCCTCCTTGCGGTCGTTGCCGCGGTAGTTGGCGCCCAGCGTGCGGATGCCGAGCCGGACCTCCTGCGGGGTCGCGTCCAGCACCTCGTCGAACGCCTGCTTCGCCGCGGCCATCCGGGAGCCGCCGTCGATGTCCTGGGTCCGCATCGAACCGCTGACGTCCAGCACGAGTTCGACCTTGGGAGCGGCCTGCTCCGTCTCGTCGGCGACGGCCCCACCGGGGAACGCGATCCCGGCCGCCAGGGCGGCGAGCAGAGCACAGACGCCCGCCGCCAGCCGTTGTCTTGTGATCATCGCCGGATCTTATTGATCAGAGGGCGCGGCCTCCAAAACGAGCGGGTTCGGCAGGGACGTCCACTGGTCGCCGGGGGTCTGTGGGGACAGCCGCATCAGGGTCAACGCCTTCGCCGGCAGTGGTCCTTCGCACAGGGCGCGCAGGTCGGAGGTGTCCGGCAGGTCCGCTGCGGCGCCCGCCAGCGCCGCTCCCAGGGCCCGGCCCGAACCCGCCGTACCGGCCAGGGCGCCCCCTACCAGGGAGCCGAACAGCTTGCGGCGCAGGGCCGTTTCGTCATCCGTGATCAGACGGCCGGTGAGCGGTGGCGGGGTGATGCCGTGCCGGGTCAGCCGGGCCGGGCTGATCCGGATGTCGGCCAGGTCGCGGTAGACGAGCCGCAGCGGGGCGCCGTCGGCCGACAGGATCACCAGCAGGTTCTGGCCGTGCGCCTCCAGGGCCACGCCGAGGTCGAGCAGGCGCAGTCCCACGGTCAGCGCCAGCCGGGCGAACGCGGCCAGCCAGGCGGGGGAGCCGGGCAGGTCGGTCGTGGCGAGCGCGGCCACCGGTACGACGTGCTCGCCCGGACCGGCGTACGCCTCGGGCGACTCCCGCAGCAGTGCGGCCAGGTCGGGGGAGTGCGCCGAGACCGCGCCCAGCGTGCGGGTGACGTGCAGCAGGCCCCCGGTGCGTGCCGCCAGCTCCTCGCCGAGGGCGGACAGGGGCGCGGCGGCCCCGACCGAGTACGGGGAGATGTCCCGCACCGAGGACGTCAGCCGGGCGCTGAGCGCGGTCTTCACGTGCGGACCGTCCGGCAGCGCGAGGGTGCGCAGGGAGAGCAGCGGCCGGGCCGGGCGCCAGGGCGCGTACGGCCGATCCAGGACGTGGTCCGCCTGCCACGGGTGGACCGGCAGCAACAGCCGTTCACCGTCCCGCAGTTCCTCCGGCCAGTCACCGCTCACCAGGCACCCGTCCGCCGGCACCGGCACCGTCCGCAGCTCCACCACGGGCCGGTGCTCGGGGCCGTACGCCAGCTGGTCCGCCACCGAGAAACCGGGCCGGGAACGGCAGCACGGGTGGAACGGATGCCCGTCGGTCACCCGCTGCTCCCACTCCCAGTCCCTCCGCCGGCCGTCGGCCGGGGAGACCCCCACCGGCCACTCCTTCGGGTGATCCGCGTCGGCTCGCGACAGCGCCAACGAGGCGACGCTGCCGCCCAGTTCGGTCGCGAACGCAGCGCCCTGCGGCACCCCGAGGGCGGTCATCAGCCCGGCCGGATCCACGTGGCGTTCCCTCTCCAGGCGGACGCCGGTGACGTACGCGCTCGTGGCATACGGGTCCGCGTGCGGCCCGTACAGCGTCCGGCCGTCGGCGAGCCGCAGCGCGAGGCTGTGCGCGCCGTGCACCCGCCCGGTGATCCACGGCAGCGGCTCATGGGCCAGCGCCCGCCACAGCCGGGTCAGCACCGCGGCGCGGGCGCCCGGCAGCTCCGCCGTGTACCGGGGCAGCAGCCCGGGCCGGACGGCGGCCAGTTCCTCGGCGACCTGGGCCTCGGCAGGGGGAAGGTGCACGGTCGGCTCCTCGGGTACACGGCGCACGGAGGACGATTGTCGGCGACGACAGACATACTGATCGCGACCACCCCGGACGAAACGAATGGATCGCGTGGACTCCTCACCCTCCTTCGGAGCACCCTCCACCGGAGCCGTCGGCAGCCGCGCCGACGCCTACGCGGCCGCGCCCCTGCTGAACTGCCTGCTGCGCGAGGTGGCCGAGCCGCTCGGGCACGACGGTGACCTGCGGGTCCACCGGCTGCCGAGCGGGCGTCTGCTGCGCGTGCGGAACGGCCGGCGCCCTGCCGAGCCCGAGGTGCGCGCGGCCGGGTCCTGGCACCGCGTCGGCCACTCCGAGCTGGTCAAACTGGTCGCCGAGGAGCTGCGCCGGCACACCGGGCTGCCGGGCGGCGACCTCCCCGCCGAGATGGTCGACAGCCGTGACGCGGTCGCGGCCCTGCTCACCGCCCGCGCCGGGGCGACACCGCCCGCCGACCCGTATCTGCGTTCCGAGCAGTCCCTGATCAGCGGCCACCCGTACCACCCGGCGCCCAAGGCGCGTGGCGGCGGCCCGGTCGCCTCCTGGCTGCCGTACGCCCCCGAGGCGCACGCGCGCTTCCCGCTGGTGCTGCTCGGTGTCCGCGAGGACCAGGTGGCCGAGGAGGGCGACACCCGTGCCCTGGACGCGCTCGGCTCCGCCCCGCCCGGCTACCGGCTGC
The DNA here is from genome assembly GCF_042891825.1 of Streptomyces sp. NPDC001852. NCBI lineage: Bacteria > Bacillati > Actinomycetota > Actinomycetes > Kitasatosporales > Streptomycetaceae > Streptomyces > Streptomyces sp. NPDC001852. The sequence continues at coordinate 43,832 of NZ_JBIATN010000012.1, read as the reverse complement.
TGCCGGCCCATCCCTGGCAGCTGGATCTGGTCGGCCGCGACCTCGCCCCGGCCTTCGCCGACGGCCGGCTGCTCCGCCTCGGCACGACCGCCGTCGACGTGCGGCCGACGGCGGCGATCCGCACGGTGTACGAGCCCCGGCGCGACCTGTTCCTGAAGTTCAGCCTGGATGTCCGCATCACCAACGACATCCGCCGCCTGTGGCGCCACGACCTGGACAGACTGCGCCGGACCGACACGGCCGCCCGGCACGCCTTCGCGGCGCTGGGCCCGCCCGCGGCCTGGCTGAGCGACCGCGGCTACCGCACGGCCGCCTTCGCCTTCGAGGAACTGGCCGTCCTGGTGCGCGACGGGCTGCGCGGCCACCTGCTGCCGGGCGCCACCCCGCTGCTCGCCGCCGGCCTCGCCGAGGGCTTCGACGGCAGCCCGCTGGCCACCGCGGCCGACCCGGCGGCCTGGTGGGAGGCCTATCTGCGCCAGGTCGTGCCGCCCGCCCTCGCGGCGTTCGACGACCACGGGGTCGTGCTGGAGGCCCATCTGCAGAACACCCTCGTCGCCGTGGACCCGGCCGGCACACCCGTCCAGGCGCTGTTCCGCGACGCCGAGGGGGCCAAGCTGCTGCCGGACGTGACCCGCGCGGCGGGCTGGGAGCGGCTGGTGTACTGCCTGGTCGTCAACCACCTCACGGAGATCGCCGCCGCGCTCGCCGAGCACCATCCCGCGCTCGACCCCTGGCCCGCCGCCCGCCGGGAACTCGCCCGGCACGACCTGCCCGAGGTCCCCGCCCTGCTCACCTCGCCCACGCTGCCCGGCAAGACCAACCTGCTGCTGCGCTGGACCGGAGCGGACGGCGCGGACGCCCGCTACCTGCCGCTGCCGAACCCGCTGGCGACCGGCTGACCCGTGCTCAGCGGGCCGCGCCGAAGTCCTGGGTCCAGTAGCTGCCCGGCTGGGCGAGACCGACGCCGATCTCCTTGTACGAGCAGTTGAGGATGTTGGCCCGGTGTCCGGGGCTGTTCATCCAGCCGTCCATGACCTGCTCCGGGGTGGCGTACCCGTAGGCGATGTTCTCGCCGTAGGCGCTCCAGGTGTACCCGGCCGCCGTGATGCGGTCGCCCGGGGAGGACCCGTCGGAGCCGGTGTGCGACATGTTCCGGTGGGCCGCCATGTCCGCGCTGTGGGCCTGTGCCGCCCTGGTCAGCTCGGCGTTCACGGTCAGGGGGTGGCAACCCACCTTGGCGCGCTCGGCGTTCACGAGCTGCACGACGCGCGCGGTGGCACCGGAGGCGGTGGCGGTGGGCTTCGGGCTGCTGGACGCGGTGGCGGTGGGCTTGGGAGTGCTGGGAACGCTGGGAGCAGAGGTGCTCTTGGGCTGGTGCACGGTGGGCCGCTGCGTCGGCGACGCGGTGGCCTTCGGCGTGGCGGTGGGGTGGTGGCCGTTGCGGTGGTGATCGTGGTGATGCCGGTGGGCGTGGTGCTTCGACGGCCGGGGTGTGCTCGTCGCGGCGACGTCGGCCCGGTCCTTGCCGCCGCCCGGCCAGTCGGAACAGGCCAGGGCGACGGACGGCACGCCCACGGCTCCGATGGCGACGGCGGCGACGACTATGCGCCGGTACTGCTGCGTCTTGCGGTGCTTGGCCATTCGTCAACCTCGTTCGGTGATCGCCGGGCGCTCATTTTCGGGAGGGCTCCACAAGGAGCGCAAAGGGCGGTCTCCACTACCGCGCCTAGTAGGACGGCGGGACCCTTGTCAGCCGGGCGAAGAGATGCCGGGTTCGCTTCCGCGACGTTTGCAGCTGCCTGATGTGCTGTCAGGACGGTGGTGTGAGCGGCGAATGCGGAAAGGTGCCGGGCGGATGCCGTCCCGTGGCCCGATGGGCGGCTCGCCTCTGCGGCAAGCCGGACAAATCTCATATGTCATCGGAGCTGCTTCTACTAAGCGGGACCCTTAGTCGCCGTGGGGCCTGTGATGGATGTCACTGCACCGACCTGCCTTAGGCTGATCGATGTGCTGCGCGACGTGACTGCCACCCGATACGTGACCCCGCTGCGGTCCGGCGGCTCCGTGCCCGGGGTCGTCGAGGCCGACGACCTCGGCACCTACGTCGTGAAGTTCACCGGCTCCGCGCAGGGGCACAAGGCGCTGGTCGCCGAGGTGATCGTCGGGGAGCTCGCCCGCGCGCTCGGCCTGCGCTTCCCCGAGCTGGTCCTCGTCCACTTCGACCCCGCGATCGCCGCCGGTGAACCGCACCAGGAGGTCCGGGAGCTGCACGGCGCGAGCGCGGGCGTGAACCTCGGCATGGACTACCTGCCGGGCGCCCGGGACCTCACCCCCGAGATCGCGCGGACCTTCCCCGTGGACCCGCTGGAGGCGGGCCGGATCGTCTGGCTGGACGCGCTGACCGTCAACGTGGACCGTACGGTCCACAGCTCCAACCTCATGGTCTGGCCGACGCTCGGCACCGCCCCGCCCCGCCTGTGGCTCATCGACCACGGTGCCGCCCTGGTCTTCCACCACCGCTGGGACACCACGACCCCGGGCAAGAAGTACGACTTCCGGCATCACGCCCTGGGGCACTACGGCCCCGACATCCGTGCCGCCGACGCCGAACTCGCCCCGAAGGTGACCGAGGACCTGCTGCGCGGGATCGTCGCGGAGGTGCCGGACGCCTGGCTCGCCGAGGACGCCGGCTTCGCGAGCCCGGACGACGTCCGCGCCGCCTACGTCGACTACCTCCTGGCCCGCGTGCGCCTGTCGCACGAGTGGCTGCCCACCGACTTCCCGGGCCGCGAGCAGCTCGCGGCCGAGGAGGCCGCCCGCGCGGCGAAGACCCGGGCGGGCCGCCCGGCCTGGCTCAAGCGCGTCCCCGACCTGCACGGCAAGCCGGGGGCGGAACAGGACTGGTCGGTGCACCTGGGATGAGGCACATCGGATGAGCCATCGCGTCGAGATCGAGTACTGCACACAGTGCCGCTGGCTGCCCCGCGCGGCCTGGCTGGCACAGGAACTGCTCACCACCTTCGAGGCGGAGCTGGCCGAGCTGGCGCTCAGGCCCGGCACCGGAGGCGTGTTCGTGGTCCGCGTCGACGGCGAGGTGGTGTGGGACCGGAGGGAACAGGGCTTCCCGGAGCCCACGGCGGTCAAGCGCCTCGTACGCGACCGAGTGGCCCCGGGGAAGCCCCTGGGCCACTCGGACCGGACCGCGTAGGCGTCAGCCCTTGAGCTGCTCGTACGCCGGCAGGGTGAGGAAGTCGGCGTAGTTCTCGTCCAGGGAGACCTTCAGCAGCAGGTCATGGGCCTCCTGCCAGTGGCCGGCGGCGAAGGCCTGCTCGCCGATCTCCTGGCGGATGTTGGACAGCTCCTCGGCGGCGACCTTGCGGGCCAGCTCGGGCGTGGCCCTGTCGCCGTTCTCGAACTCGACGCCCGCGTTGATCCACTGCCAGATCTGGGAGCGGGAGATCTCGGCGGTGGCCGCGTCCTCCATCAGGTTGAAGATGGCGACCGCGCCGAGCCCGCGCAGCCAGGCCTCGATGTACCGGATGCCCACCTGGACGGCGTTGACCAGACCGTTGTACGTCGGCTTCGCGTGCAGCGAGTCGATCGCGATGAGGTCGGCCGCCTCGACGTGGACGTCCTCGCGCAGCCGGTCCTTCTGGTTCGGCCGGTCGCCGAGGACCTTGTCGAAGGCCTCCATGGCGATCGGGACGAGGTCGGGGTGGGCGACCCAGGAGCCGTCGAAGCCGTCGTTCGCCTCGCGGTCCTTGTCGGCGCGGACCTTCTCGAAGGCGACCTTGTTGACCTCGGCGTCGCGACGGGACGGAATGAACGCCGCCATGCCGCCGATCGCGTGCGCGCCGCGCTTGTGGCAGGTGTGGACGAGGAGTTCGGTGTACGCCCGCATGAACGGGGCCGTCATCGTGACCGCGTTGCGGTCCGGGAGGACGAACTTCGCTCCGCCGTCCCGGAAGTTCTTGACGATGGAGAACAGGTAGTCCCAGCGGCCGGCGTTCAACCCGGCGGCGTGGTCGCGGAGTTCATAGAGGATCTCCTCCATCTCGTGCGCGGCCGTGATCGTCTCGATCAGGACGGTCGCGCGGACGGTGCCCTGCGGGATGCCGACGTGGTCCTGCGCGAAGACGAACACGTCGTTCCAGAGGCGGGCCTCCAGGTGCGACTCGGTCTTGGGCAGGTAGAAGTACGGGCCCTTGCCGAGGTCCAGCAGCCGCTGGGCGTTGTGGAAGAAGTACAGGCCGAAGTCGACGAAGGCGCCCGGGACGGCGCGGCCGTCGGCGTCGACCAGGTGCCGCTCGTTCAGGTGCCAGCCGCGCGGGCGCATGACGACCGTCGCCAGCTCCTCGTTCGGGCGCAGGGCGTAGGACTTGCCGGACCCCGGGTCGGTGAAGTCGATGTTCCGGGTGTAGGCGTCGATCAGGTTGACCTGGCCGAGGATCACGTTCTCCCAGGTGGGCGCGGAGGCGTCCTCGAAGTCGGCGAGCCAGACCTTCGCGCCCGAGTTGAGCGCGTTGATGGTCATCTTGCGGTCGGTGGGGCCGGTGATCTCGACGCGCCGGTCGTTCAGCGCGGCCGGGGCCGGGGCGACCCTCCAGGAGTCGTCCGCGCGGATCGCGGCCGTCTCGGGGAGGAAGTCGAGCGTGGAGGTGCGGGCGATCTCGGCGCGGCGCTCGGCCCGGCGGGCGAGGAGTTCGTCACGGCGCGGGGTGAACCGCCGGTGCAGCTCCGCCACGAAGGCGAGCGCCGCGTCCGTGAGGACCTCTTCCTGCCGGGGCAGAGGCTCGGCGTCGACGATGGCCAGCGGGGACGGCGCTGGTGCGGACATGAGCTGTCACTTCCTTCAGCGGTGGCACCGGGTGCCTAGTGGCACGAATAGGGCAATCAGCGCCCGCTGTGCGGTCAGGCGCTTCTGAACAGTGGATAGTAGTTTCCTCATCGTGGAACTTCAATGGTTTGTTGATGTCGAGATTCTCCGGGTCGAGGCAAGGTGGCGCCCAGTGCCACCCTCTTCACTCAAGGTGGCGCAGGTCGGCCTCGGTGTCGATGTCGTACGGCTCGGCCACGTCCGCGCACTCCACGAGCCGGATCTCGGCCGCGTGGTCCTTCAGGTAGGCGCGGGCACCGCGATCCCCGGTGGCGGTCGCCGCGATGTCCGCCCAGTGGGCCGCGCCGAAGAGCACCGGATGTCCGCGCGTGCCGTCGTAGGCGGCCGAGACCAGCGATTTCTCGTCCTCGTAGGCGCCGAGCACCCGCGCCACGGCCGCCGGCCCGATGCCCGGCTGGTCGACGAGGCTCACCAGGGCCGCGCGCACCCCCGTACCGGCCAGCGAGGCCAGTCCGGCGCGCAGCGAGGAGCCCATGCCTTCGGCCCAGGCGGGGTTGTCCACGACCACACAGCCGCTGAGATCGGCACGCCGGCGGACGTCGTCCGCCCGCGCCCCGAGGACGACGTGGATCCGGCCGCACCCGGCCGCGCGCAGCACTCCGACCGCGTGCTCGACCAGGGGGTGCCCCCGGTGCTCCAGCAGCGCCTTGGGCCGCCCGCCGAGCCGTCTGCCCCCGCCGGCGGCGAGCAGCAGCCCGGCGACCTCCTCGCGATGGTTGTCCGTCATGCGTCCTGCATACCTGACGGGGGATGCGGCGGCCGGTTTCCTTGGGCTGAATTTCGGTCCGCGCTGTGGCGCTCCCGGACCCGGTGGCGTTTACTGGCCCGCGCACGACGGCGTGTGAGGGGGAGGGCTGCGTTGCGGAGCTTGGGGCAGAGGCCAGTGATTGGCAGCGACGAGGACCCGAGAGTGGCGGAACTGCGGACCGCGGTGTCCCGGCTGCGCCGCGAACTCGCCACGCTCCCGTCCGACTTCCCCGACCGCGCCATAGCCGAGGACGAACTGGCGGCCCTGGCGGCGATGGTCTCCGGCGGCGCGCCGGAGACCCCGCGGCTGCGCACCTCGCTGTTACTGATCGCGGGTGCGATCGGCTCGGTGAGCGCTTTGGCGAGGGGGCTGAGAGAGGTCCGGGAGGCGGTGGATCTGTTCGGGGAATCGTCGCGGTCCTGAAGGCGAGGGGTGATCCGGCCTCACCGGGGAGCTCTCAGGCGCCGGAACTCGCCAACGCCTGGGACAACTCGAGGGCGATCCCCTGCAACACCGGCACGATCTTCTCGATGGCCGCTTCCGTCACCCGGCCGGCCGGCCCCGAGATGGAGATCGCCGCCGCCGTGGGGGAGTCCGGTACCGACACCGCCAGGCACCGCACCCCTATCTCCTGCTCGTTGTCGTCCACGGCGTATCCCAGCTGCCGTACCTCCTGCAGCGCGGCCAGGAACCCCTCCGGCGTGGTGATGGTCTTCTCGGTGGCCGCGGGCATCCCGGTACGCGCCAGCAGCGCCCGTACCTCGTCGTCGGGAACGCCGGCCAGCAGGGCCTTGCCCACGCCGGTCGAGTGCGGCAGCACCCGTCGGCCCACCTCGGTGAACATCCGCATCGAGTGCTTCGACGGCACCTGGGCCACGTAGACGATCTCGTCGCCGTCCAGCAGCGCCATGTTCGCGGTCTCGCCGGTCTCCTCGACCAGCCGCGCGAGGTACGGCCGCGCCCATGTGCCGAGCAGCCGGGAGGCCGACTCGCCGAGCCGGATGAGCCGGGGGCCGAGGGCGTACCGCCGGTTGGGCTGCTGGCGGACGTACCCGCAGGCGACCAGGGTGCGCATCAGCCGGTGGATGGTCGGCAGCGGCAGCCCGCTGGTCGCGGACAGCTCGCTCAGGCCCACCTCGCCGCCCGCGTCCGCCATCCGCTCGAGCAGGTCGAAGGCGCGCTCCAGGGACTGGACCCCGCCCGCGGCGGAGGGTTTGGCGGAGTCGGTGGTGCTGGCGCTGGACGTCGGCACGGCGCGTTCCTTTCGGGACTGGCAGGAGGGCAGAAGCCTACCCGGCGGCCGGTTGACTCCCTGCTTGTGTGTAGCTACGTTCTGCTTAGTGAAATTCTAATTCCACTTTGTGGAAACGTCCAGAGTGTGTGCGCCGGCGTGCCGCCCGGAAGTGTGCCCCTTGACGGCGGGGAGGCGGGAGTGAAGACTCCTTCAACAGAACGTTGAATCCGTTTCGTGGGTGTAAATCCCGTTTCCGGGGCGTAAAACGGCGGTACAGAGAGGGGTTCGGGTGTCCGACGCTGAACTGGTCCTGCGCTCGACGCGCGTCATCACTCCTGAGGGGACGCGGGCCGCCGCGGTCACCGTGTCCGCCGGGAGGATCACCGCCGTCCTGCCGTACGACGCCCAGGTCCCGGCCGGAGCGCGGCTGGAGGACTTCGGCGACCACGTCCTGCTGCCCGGCCTGGTCGACACCCACGTGCACGTCAACGACCCGGGCCGCACCGAGTGGGAGGGCTTCTGGACCGCCACCCGCGCGGCGGCGGCGGGCGGCATCACCACGCTGGTCGACATGCCGCTCAACTCCCTGCCGCCGACCACGACCGTCGAGAACCTGCGGGTGAAGCGGGAGGTGGCCGCCGACAAGGCGCACATCGACGTCGGCTTCTGGGGCGGCGCCCTGCCGGACAACGTCAAGGACCTGCGCCCGCTGCACGACGCCGGTGTCTTCGGCTTCAAGGCCTTCCTGTCCCCGTCCGGCGTGGACGAGTTCCCGCACCTCGACCAGGACCGGCTCGCGCGGTCCATGGCGGAGATCGCCGGCTTCGACGGCCTGCTGATCGTGCACGCCGAGGACCCGCATCACCTGGCCGCCGCCCCGCAGCACGGCGGCCCCAGGTACGCCGACTTCCTCGCCTCCCGCCCGCGCGACGCCGAGGACACGGCCATCGCGAACCTCATCGCGCAGGCCCTTCGCCTCCACGCGCGCGTGCACGTGCTGCACCTGTCCTCCAGCGACGCGCTGCCGCTGATCCGCGCTGCCCGTGCCAGGGGCGTGAAGATCACCGTGGAGACCTGTCCGCACTACCTCACCCTGACCGCCGAGGAAGTCCCGGACGGCGCCAGCGAGTTCAAGTGCTGCCCGCCCATCCGCGAGGCCGCCAACCAGGACCTGCTGTGGGAGGCGCTGGCCGACGGCACCATCGACTGTGTCGTCACCGACCACTCGCCCTCCACCGCCGACCTGAAGACCGACGACTTCGCCACCGCCTGGGGCGGCATCTCCGGCCTCCAGCTCAGCCTGTCCGCCGTATGGACCGAGGCCCGCAAGCGCGGCCACGGTCTGGAGGACGTCGTGCGCTGGATGTCCACGAAGACCGCCGCCCTGGTCGGCCTCGACGCGCGCAAGGGCGCCATCGCCCCCGGCCATGACGCCGACTTCGCGGTCCTCGCCCCCGACGAGACCTTCACCGTCGACCCGGCCGGTCTCCAGCACCGCAACCGGGTCACCGCCTACGCCGGCAAGACCCTGTACGGCGTCGTGAAGTCCACCTGGCTGCGTGGCGAACGCATCGTCGCGGACGGCGAGTTCACCGAGCCGAAGGGCACGCTGCTCACCCGCCCCCAGTAAGCCACCCCCGACCCGCAACCGGCCGACTCCAGAAAGGACCCCCTGATCACCGTGACGGCGCTGCATCAATCTTCTTCGGCTCGCTTCACCGGCGACGCGAACCCCTACGGAGGCGGCGACCCGTACGCGGACTACCGCACCGCCGACTTCCCCTTCACCCAGTACGCCAACCTCGCCGACCGGCAGCTCGGCGCCGGTGTCATCGCCGCCAACGACGAGTTCTTCGCCCAGCGGGAGAACCTGCTGGTCCCCGAGCCGGCCGAGTTCGACCCCGAGCACTTCGGCCACAAGGGCAAGATCATGGACGGCTGGGAGACCCGCCGCCGCCGCGGCGCCTCCGCCGAGCACCCCTGGCCTACCGCCGAGGACCACGACTGGGCGCTGGTCCGCCTCGGCGCGCCGGGGGTGATCCGCGGGATCGTCGTCGACACCGCCCACTTCCGCGGCAACTACCCGCAGGCGGTCTCGATCGAGGGCGCGTCCGTACCCGGCTCGCCGTCCCCGGAGGAGCTGCTGGGCGAGGACGTGAAGTGGACGACGATCGTGCCGCGCACCGCCGTCGGCGGCCACGCGGCCAACGGCTTCGAGGTCGGCGTCGAGCAGCGCTTCACCCACCTGCGGGTCAACCAGCACCCCGACGGCGGCATCGCGCGGCTGCGCGTGTACGGCGAGGTCGTCCCCGACCCCGAGTGGCTCGCCGTGCTCGGCACCTTCGACGTGGTCGCCCTGGAGAACGGCGGCCGGGTCGAGGACGCCTCCAACCTCTTCTACTCCCCGGCCACCAACACCATCCAGCCGGGCCGCTCCCGCAAGATGGACGACGGCTGGGAGACCCGCCGCCGCCGCGACCAGGGCAACGACTGGATCCGCTACCAGCTGGCCGCCCAGTCGCAGATCCGCGCGATCGAGATCGACACGGCCTACCTGAAGGGCAACAGCGCGGGCTGGGCGTCGGTGTCCGTGCGGGACGGCGAGAACGGCGACTGGGTGGAGATCCTTCCGCGCACCCGCCTCCAGCCCGACACCAACCACCGGTTCGTGCTCCCGGAGCCCGCGGTCGGCACGCACGCGCGCGTGGACATCTTCCCCGACGGCGGCATCTCCCGCCTGCGCCTGTACGGCTCCCTGACCGAGCAGGGCGCGGCCGGCCTCGCCGCCCGGCACCAGGAACTGGGCGGCTGACCCACCCCCTGACCCGCGCGGGGCGCCCCGGCCTGGACAGCACCGGGCGCCCCGCGTGTCACCCACAAGGACCCGTTTCCGGTCCCCCTGGAACTTACGGGTCCGTCTCCCCGTTCTTCCCGCGTGACCCTTCAGCAAGAGATCGTCGGCAACGCCATGCAGATGGCGGTCGTCAACCTGCAGCCCGGCCAGACCGTGTACTGCGAGGCCGGAAAGTTCCTGTTCAAGACCACGAACGTGACCATGGAGACGCGCCTGTCCGGCCCGTCCGGAAACGGCGGGCAGCAGGGACAGGGCGGCGGGGGCGGCATGGGCGGCCTGCTGCGCCAGGCCATGGGCACCGCCATGCAGGTGGGCCAGCGCATGCTCGCGGGCGAGTCGCTGGCGTTCCAGTACTTCACCTCCCAGGGCGGCCAGGGCACGGTCGGCTTCGCCGGCGTGCTCCCGGGCGAGATGCGGGCCCTGGAACTCGACGGCACACGCGCATGGTTCGCCGAGAAGGACGCCTTCGTGGCCGCCGAGTCCACCGTCGACTTCGGTATCGCCTTCGCCGGCGCCCGCACCGGCATGAGCGGCGGCGAGGGCTTCATCCTGGAGAAGTTCACCGGGTACGGCACGGTGATCATCGCCGGCGCGGGCAACTTCATCGACCTCAACCCGGCGGACTTCGGCGGCCGCATCGAGGTCGACACCGGCTGCGTGGTCGCCTTCGAGGAGGGCATCCAGTACGGCGTCCAGCGCGTCGGCGGCCTCAACCGCCAGGGGATCATGAACGCCGTGTTCGGCGGCGAGGGCCTGTCCCTGGCCACCCTGGAGGGCAACGGCCGCGTCATCCTGCAGTCCCTCACCATCGAGAGCCTCGCCAACGCCCTGAAGAAGGCCCAGGGCGGCGACAAGCAGGGCCCGACGGGCGGCCTCTTCTCGACACACGCCGGATGAGGTGCCGTACCGACCGATGAGTTGCGGGCGCCGGTGGGGTCCGAGGTGATGACAACAGACCCCGCACCAGGAAGCAGGCACCTGCCATGGGCAAGCTCGTCTCCACGATCTTCGTCACGCTCGACGGCGTCTACCAGGCACCCGGCGGCCCCCAGGAGGACACCCGGGGCGGCTTCGAGCACGGCGGCTGGAGCTTCACGTACGGCGACGACGACTTCGGCCGGTTCGTCACCGAGGTCTTCCAGCGCCCCGCCGCGTTCCTCCTCGGCCGCCGCACGTACGACATCTTCGCGGCGTACTGGCCGAAGGTGACCGACCCCGCCAACCTCATCGCCGCCCAGTTGAACGCCCTGCCGAAGTACGTCCCCTCGTCCACCCTCACCGACCCCGAGTGGTCCGGCACCACCGTGATCGGCGGCGACCTCGCCAAGGAGGTCACCGCCCTCAAGGAGCGCACCGACGGCGAGCTCCAGGTGCACGGCAGCGGCGCCCTGCTCCGCTCCCTGCTCGACCTCGGTCTCGTCGACACCCTCCACCTGGCCACCTTCCCGGTGGTGCTGGGCTCCGGCCACCGCCTGTTCGCCGAGGGCGCCGTACCGACCGCCTTCACGCACACCGCCGGACGCGTCACCGCCGCCGGTGTCTCCATCCAGACCTACGAGGTGGCGGGAAGGCCGCGGTACGGCTAGTACGAGCTCCCGGAAAACGCCTAGCCGAAGATCGTCCCCGCCGGTACGGTGATCGCGCCCCGCGCGAGCCGCCGACGTCTGCGCACCCCCTCCGGAGACCGGGAGAGCCGCGCCCATGTCGTCGATCGCCGTACCGGGTGCCGCCGTCGCACCCCGTCGCGCCTGGCACACCGACCTGCCCGTGCTGCTCGTCGCGGTGTGCTGGGGGGCCAGCTATCTCGCGGCCAAGGACATCACCACCGCCCGTACGGTCCTGGCCGTGCTGGTGCTGCGGTTCGCGCTCGCCGTGCCCGTGCTGGCCGTCGCCGGACGGCGTGCGCTGCGCGGCCTGACCGGCGCCCAGTGGCGCGGCGCGGCCCTGCTGGGCGCGATCCTCAGCGGGATCTTCTTGCTGGAGACGTACGGCGTGGTGCAGACCTCGGCGACCAACGCCGGCCTGATCATCAGCCTCACCATGGTCTTCACCCCACTGGCCGAGGCCGCCGTCACCCGCACCCGGCCCACCACGGGCTTCCTCGGCGCGGCCCTGCTGTCGGTGCTCGGCGTCGTCCTGCTCATCCAGGGCGGCGGCTTCACCCGGCCGAGCACCGGCGACCTGCTCATGCTGCTCGCCGCGCTCGCCCGCACGCTGCACGTCCTCGCCATGTCCCGGCTCAGGGCCGTGCGGGGCGCCGGCGCGCTGCCGCTGACCACGGTCCAACTCGGTGCGTCCGTCGCCGTCTTCGCCCTGCTGTCGGCCGTCTCCGGTGGCCCGGCACCCTGGACGGTCGCGGCCGGGTTCGGTGCCCGGGACTGGGCGGGGCTGCTGTTCCTGGCCGCGCTGTGCACGGTGTTCGCCTTCTTCGTGCAGATGTGGGCGGTCCGCCGTACCTCCCCGTCCCGGGTCGGTCTGCTGCTCGGCACCGAGCCGCTGTGGGCCGCCGCGGCGGGGATCGCCCTGGGCGGGGAACGGCTGGGCGCGCTCGCTCTCGCGGGCGGCGCGCTGGTGCTCGTGGGGACCGCGTGGGGGCGCCGGGCAGCAGGTTAACTTCGCGAAAACTCATCGGACTTGAAGGGAAAATCTTCAACCTTGTCATTGACATGCCAACGTCTACGCGCGTCATCATGAGGGCATGAGATTCCCCCCACGCGCCACCCGCATCGGCGCCTCAGCCGCGCTCCTGTCCGCCCTCCTCGTGGGCGGCACCGTCTCCGCCACCACGGCGGACGCCGCAGCCTCGTCGGTCGGCAGCATCTGCTACGGCGACCTGCCCTCGCAGGCCCACGACACCCTGGGCCTGATCGCAAAGGGCGGCCCGTACCCGTACTCGCAGGACGGCACCGTCTTCTCCAACAAGGAAGGCGTCCTGCCCAGCGAGTCCTACGGCTACTACCACGAGTACACGGTGATCACTCCCGGTTCCCCCACACGCGGTGCCCGGCGCATCGTCACCGGCGAGCAGTCCCAGGAGGACTACTACACCTCCGACCACTACGCCACGTTCAACCTGATCGACTTCGGCTGCTGAGCCGGAGGACATCGGACGACCGAGGCAACAGCGCGACGCACACTGCGGGCCGCCGGGAACAGTCCCGGCGGCCCGCCGCCGTCCGGTGGCCGGCCCACTGGCCCGGCAGGAGCCGTCGAAAGTCCATGAAGGCGCGACTTTGGTAGCCGATCACGCGCGGGGCGCGGCAGGCCGTCCCCGGGCTGCGTAGATTGGTCGACCGTGACGGAGAACGGGCTCGGCCCCACCACGGCGCGCGGGGCGTGGCCCCGGCGGTGGATGCTGCCCTCGGCCCTGCTGCACGGGCTGGACCCGGACTCGGGTCCCGACGGCCGGCCGCCGCGTCGCACCGCACGGGACTGGATCGTCGACAGCTGCTGCTTCCTGCTGGCCGTGCTGCTGTTCCTGATGACCGCCGTCGGCCTGCGGCAGCAACCGGAGGTGCCCGGCGGACTCGCCGTCGCCGACGTGGTGCTCGGCGCCCTGTCCTGCTGCGCCGTCTGGCTGCGCCGCCGCCGGCCGGTGGGCCTCGCCGTCGCGATGGTCGCCGTCGGCATGGTGTCCTCCACGTCCGGCGGCGCCGGCGCGGTCGCCCTGTTCACCCTCGCCGTGCACCGGCCCTTCCGCTACGTCGCCTGGATCGGCGGCGTCGACCTCGCCCTCGTACCCGTCTACTACTGGCTGCGTCCGGACCCAGACCTGCCCTTCGCGGCCGCCGTCGTGTTCGTCGTGCTGCTCGCCGTCTCCGTCATCGGCTGGGGCATGTTCGTACGCTCCAAGCGCTTGCTGCTGCTCAGCCTGCGCGAGCGCGCCCGCCGGGCGGAGACCGAGGCGCGGCTGCGTGCCGAGCAGGCGCAGCGGCTCGCCCGCGAGGCCATCGCCCGCGAGATGCACGACGTCCTCGCCCACCGGCTCACCCTGCTCAGCGTGCACGCGGGCGCGCTGGAGTTCCGGCCGGACGCGCCGCGCGAGGAGATCGCCCGGGCCGCCGGGGTGATCCGGGAGAGCGCGCACGAGGCGCTCCAGGACCTGCGGGAGATCATCGGCGTACTGCGGGCCGGCGAGTCCGAGGACACGGCCGGCGAGCGCCGCCAACCGACCCTGGCCGGGCTGGACGCCCTGGTCGCCGAGTGCCGCGAGGCGGGCATGAAGGTCATCCTGGACCACCGGGTCGCCGACCCGGCCGCCGTCCCCGCCTCCGTCGGCCGCACCGCCTACCGCATCGCCCAGGAGGCCCTGACCAACGCCCGCAAACACGCCCCCGGCGCCGAGGTCACCCTGAGCCTCGCCGGCACCCCCGGCGAGGGCCTCACCGTCACGGTCACCAACCCCCCGCCCACCACCGAGCCCACACCCGTCCCGGGCTCCGGCCAGGGCCTGATCGGTCTCACCGAACGCGCCACCCTCACAGGCGGCCGACTCGAGCACGGCGCCACGGCCGACGGGGGCTTCGAGGTACGGGCGTGGCTGCCCTGGGGCAGGCCCGGACCGACACCCTGAGAACGCCTGGTGGTGCCGGAACGCAGCTCCGCGCAGCCGTGGCCCGCGCGACCGTGATTACGTAAGGCCCATGACGCCGATCAGACTCCTCCTCGTCGACGACGACCCGCTCGTACGGGCCGGACTGGCCCTGATGATCGGCGGGGCCGAGGACATCGAGATCGTCGGGGAGGCCGCGGACGGCGCCCAGGCCGAGGAACTCGTCTCGCGCACCCGGCCGGACGTCGTCCTCATGGACATCCGGATGCCCTCGGTGGACGGGCTCACCGCGACCGAGCGGCTGCGCGCGCGGGCCGACGCCCCACACGTCGTGGTGCTCACCACCTTCCACGCCGACGAGCAGGTCCTGCACGCGCTGCGCGCGGGTGCCGCCGGGTTCGTGCTGAAGGACACCCCGCCCGCCGAGATCGTCGACGCCGTCCGCCGCGTCGCGGCCGGCGACCCCGTGCTGTCGCCCGCCGTCACCCGGCAGTTGATGCGGCACGCGGCCGGCGGCGCGGCCGACGCGCGTCAGGCACGCGCGCGTGAACGGCTCGCCGTCCTCAACGACCGCGAACGCGAGGTCGCCGTCGCCGTCGGCCGCGGCCTCGCCAACGCGGCGATCGCCACCGAGCTGTTCATGAGCGTGGCCACCGTCAAGACCCACGTCTCCCGCATCCTCGCCAAACTCGGCCTCGGCAACCGGGTGCAGATCGCGCTGCTGGCGTACGACGCGGGACTGGTCGACGGGGACGGGCACTAAGCCCGCACCCCGTGCGTTGTCCCGGTACCGGTACCACCGGTGAGCCTCGGGGGAGTCCGGAAGGGGAGCGATGGACAGGCAGGACGTGGTCGACTTGGGGGAGTTCGGGGACGCGCTGCGCACGGATCCCCATCCGGTGTACGCCCGGCTGCGCGAGCGGGGCCCCGTGCACCGCGTCCGGCTGCCGGGCTGGGAGGACGATGCCTGGCTGGTCGTCGGATACGAGGAGGCGCGGGCGGCCCTCGCCGACACCCGGCTGGCCAAGGACACCAGCAAGATCGGCGTGACCGTGATGGACCAGGAGCTGATCGGCAAGCATCTGCTGGCCACCGATCCGCCCCAGCACACCCGCCTGCGCAGCCTCGTCACGCGCGCGTTCACGATGCGCCGGGTCGAGCAGCTGCGCCCGCGGGTCCAGCAGGTCACCGACGATTTGCTGGACGAGATGCTCCCGGCCGGACGCGCCGACCTGGTCGCCGCTCTCGCCTACCCACTGCCCATCACCGTCATCTGCGAACTCCTCGGCGTCCCGGACATGGACCGCGAGGAGTTCCGGAAGACGTCCACGGAGGTGGTCGCGCCGACCAACGAGCAGACGGGCTACGAGGCGGTCGTCCGCCTCGGCGCGTACCTCACCGAGCTGATCGAGGACAAGCGCCGCTCCGGCGCCGGCGAGGACCTGCTCAGCGACCTGATCCGCACCACCGCCGAGGACGGCGACCGGCTCTCCGCGCAGGAGCTGCGCGGCATGGCCTTCCTGCTGCTGATCGCCGGCCACGAGACCACCGTCAACCTCATCGGCAACGGCGTCCACGCCCTGCTGACCCACCCCAGCCAACTCGCCGCCCTGCGCGCCGACATGAGTCTCCTGGACGGCGCCGTCGAGGAGATGCTGCGCTACGAGGGCCCGGTGCAGAGCGCCACCTACCGGTTCGCCGCCGAGCCCCTGGAGATCGCCGGCGCCGCCATCGAGCGGGGCACCCACGTGGTGATCAGCCTCACCGCCGCCCAGCGCGACGGCGAGCGCTACGACGACCCGCACCGGTTCGACATCCGCCGCGACCCCCGCGGCCACCTCGCCTTCGGCCACGGCATCCACTACTGCCTGGGCGCCCCCCTGGCCCGCCTGGAGGGCCGCACGGCCATCGGCACCCTCCTGCGGCGCGCCCCCGGGCTCGCGCTCGACGGCACACCGGGCGAGTGGCTGCCCGGCCTGCTGATGAGAGGGATGCGCAGCCTTCCGGTGCGCTGGTAGCCGGCGGCCGCGCGCGCCGCGGGGGCCGGCCGGTCAGCCGGAGGACGTCCGCGCCCGGTCCGGGATCTCGGCCAGGGCCACCGGGCGCCGCTCCCGCCGGGAGAGTTCGCAGGCCTCGGCCACCCGCAGGGCCTGCAGGGCCTCGTGGCCGTCGCAGGGGTTGGGGCGCTCGCCGACCACCACCTCCACGAAGGCGTTCAGTTCGGCCTCGTACGCGGGGCCGAACCGCTCAAGGAAGCCCGGCCACGGCTTGTCCGCGGGCGGCGGCCCGGTCGGCTCGGTGGACGCGAGCGGCGTACGGTCGTCCAGCCCGACCACGACCGTGTCCGCCTCCCCGGCCAGCTCCATGCGCACGTCGTACCCGGCGCCGTTCAGCCGGGTCGCCGTGGCCGTGGCCAGTGTGCCGTCGTCCAGCGTGAGCAGCGCCGCCCCGGTGCCGACGTCACCGGCCTCACGGAACATCGCGGGCCCGGCGTCGGACCCGGTGGCGTAGACGTCGGTCACCTCACGGCCCGTCACCCACCGCAGCACGTCGAAGTCGTGGATCAGCGTGTCCCGGAACAGGCCGCCGGACAGCGGCAGCCAGCCGGGTGGGGGAGGGGACTGGTCGCAGGTCATCGCGCGCACCGTGTGCAGCCGGCCGAGGCGTCCGGAGCGCACGGCCTCGCGGGCACCGGCGTACCCCGCGTCGAAGCGCCGCTGGAACCCCATCTGCAGGACGGTGCCGGCCGTCTGCACCTCACCGAGCGCCTGCAGCGTGCCCGGCAGGTCGAGCGCGATCGGCTTCTCGCAGAACACCGGCAGGCCCGAGCGGGCTGCCCGACCGATCAGTTCGGCGTGGGCCGATGTCGCCGTGGTGATCACCACCGCGTCCACGCCCCACTTGAAGATCTCGTCCACACCCGGCGCCGCCGTCTCGCCCAGACGGTGCGCCAGTCCCTGCGCCCGTGCCGGATCCGCGTCCGTCAGGATCAGCGACCCGACGTCGCGGTTGCGGCTGAGTGTTCTCGCGTGAAGGGTGCCGATGCGGCCCGTACCGATGACCCCGATGCGCATGGAAACAAAGTGAGGGCGGAGCCCGTACGCTGTCAATGTTCATGTCCGGACAACCGGACTACACAACTTCCCGTCAACCGGCCACGGGGCTACGCTCGGGCCGTGCCGAAACCAGATGTGGACCCGACCGTGTCGCTCGACCTCCATGTGGACCGTAGCTCCCCGGTGCCGTTGTACTTCCAGCTCTCCCAGCAGCTGGAGGCCGCCATCGAGCACGGCAGCCTCACCCCGGGCAGCCTCCTGGGCAACGAGATCGAGCTGGCCGCGCGGCTCGGCCTGTCCCGGCCGACCGTCCGCCAGGCCATCCAGTCCCTCGTCGACAAGGGGCTCCTCGTGCGCCGCCGCGGCGTCGGCACGCAGGTGGTGCACAGCCAGGTCAAGCGGCCGCTGGAACTGAGCAGCCTGTACGACGACCTGGAGGCGGCCGGCCAGCGCCCCGCGACCAAGGTGCTGGTCAACACCGTCGTGCAGGCCTCCGCCGAGGTGGCCGCCGCGCTCGGCGTCCCCGAGGGCAGCGAGGTGCACCGCGTCGAGCGGCTGCGCCTCGCGCACGGCGAGCCGATGGCGTACCTGATCAACCATCTCCCGCCCGGCCTGCTCGACCTGGACACCGGCCAGCTGGAGGCCACCGGCCTGTACCGGCTGATGCGCTCCGCCGGGATCACCCTGCACAGCGCCCGCCAGTCCATCGGCGCCCGCGGTGCCACGGCGGCCGAGGCCGAGCGGCTCGCCGAGACCGAGGGCGCGCCGCTGCTCACCATGCAGCGCACCACCTTCGACGACACCGGTCGCGCGGTCGAGTTCGGCGACCACACCTACCGGCCGACGCGCTACTCCTTCGAGTTCCAGCTGCTCGTCCGGCCGTGACGAAGGGCTCCGGAAGGGTCACAATGTCCGGACAATAAGACCGCAGGGAGACCCCCTGTCCTGTCACGAGTGTTCATGGTGTTCGATACTGGAGCATTTGGGGCCGCTGAGCTGATCACCGGCCCCTTCCGCACGTACGAACACGGCAAGAAGGGCACGGCCTCGTGGCACGGTTTCGGACCTGGGCAGTCATCGCGCTGACAGGGGTACTTTCGCTGTCCCTGGGAGCGTGCAGCAGCACCGGAGGCAAGCGGGCCGAGGACGCCCGCAAGGCCGCCGCGGCCCAGGGGCGGGCGGCGGTGAACACCCCGCGCTGGACCTTCGCGATGATCACACACTCGGGGGACGGCGACACCTTCTGGGACATCGTGCAGAGCGGCGCCAAGCAGGCCGCGGTCAAGGACAACATCAACTTCCTGTACTCGCACGACGACCAGGCCCAGCAGCAGGCGCAGCTGGTGGACGCGGCGGTCGACAAGAAGGTCGACGGCATCATCGTCACCCTCGCCAAGCCGGACGCCATGAAGGCGGCCGTGGCCCGCGCCGAGAAGGCCGGCATCCCCGTCATCACGGTGAACTCCGGCTCCGAGGAGTCCAAGGCCTTCGGCGCCCTCACCCACATCGGCCAGGACGAGACCATCGCCGGCGAGGCCGTCGGCGACGAGCTGAACAAGCGCGGGAGGAAGAAGGCCCTGTGCGTGCTGCACGAGCAGGGCAACGTCGGCCATGAACAGCGCTGCGACGGCGTCGCCAGGACCTTCCACGGCACCCTGCAGAAGCTGTACGTCAACGGCACCGACATGCCCGACGTGCAGTCCGCCATCGAGGCCAAGCTCCAGGCCGACGGCTCCATCGACTCCGTCGTCACCCTCGGCGCCCCGTACGCCGACACCGCCGTGAAGGCGAAGAGCGACGCGGGCAGCAAGGCCGAGATCGACACCTTCGACCTCAACGCCCAGGTCGCCGCCGAGCTGAGGAACGGCACCCTCGGCTTCGCCGTGGACCAGCAGCCGTACCTCCAGGGCTACGAGGCGGTCGACCTGCTGTGGGCCTACAAGTACAACGGCGACGTCCTCGGCGGCGGCAAGCCGGTGCTGACCGGCCCGCAGATCGTCACCAAGGACCAGGCCGCCGCGCTGGCCGCGTACACCGAGCGGGGCACCCGATGACCGCGACCACGGAGAAAACCGCCGGCGCGACGGCCGATGAAAGGATTCTGCGGCGCTCGCTGCCGCGGAAGCTGCTCTCCCGCCCCGAGCTGGGTTCGATCGTCGGCGCGCTCGCCGTCCTCGTCTTCTTCGCCTGCGCCGCCGACGGGTTCCTGCGCGCCTCCAGCCTCAGCACGGTCCTGTACGCCTCCTCGACCATCGGCATCATGGCCGTACCCGTGGCGCTGCTGATGATCGGCGGCGAGTTCGACCTGTCGGCCGGTGTCCTGGTGACGTCCTCGGCGCTGGTCTCCTCGATGTTCAGCTACCAGATGACGGCGAACACCTGGGTCGGCGTCGGCGTGTCCCTGCTGGTCACCCTCGCCATCGGCGCCTTCAACGGTGTCATGCTCACCCGTACCGGGCTGCCCAGCTTCATCGTCACGCTCGGCACCTTCCTGATGCTGACCGGCATGAACCTCGGCTTCACCAAGCTGATCGACGGCACGGTCTCGACGAAGACCATCGGCGACATGGAGGGCTTCCCCTCCGCGCACGCCGTCTTCGCCTCGACGCTCACGATCGGCGGGGTCGACTTCAAGGTGACGATCCTGTGGTGGCTGGGCCTGGTCGCCCTCGCCTCCTGGATCCTGCTGCGCACCCGCGCCGGGAACTGGATCTTCGCCGTCGGCGGCAACCAGGACGCGGCCCGCGCGGTCGGCGTCCCGGTCGCCAGGACCAAGGTCGGCCTCTACATGGGCGTGGCGTTCGGCGCCTGGGTCGCCGGCCAGCACCTGCTCTTCTCCTTCGACGCCGTCCAGTCCGGCGAGGGCGTGGGCAACGAGCTGATCTACATCATCGCGGCCGTCATCGGCGGCTGTCTGATCACCGGCGGCTACGGCAGCGCGATCGGCTCCGCCGTGGGCGCCCTACTCTTCGGCATGACCAGCAAGGGCATCGTCTTCGCCGAGTGGAATCCCGACTGGTTCAAGTTCTTCCTCGGAGCGATGCTGCTCCTCGCGACCCTGCTCAACGCCTGGGTCAAGAAGCGTGCGGAGGCCAACGAATGACCCTGGTCGAGCTGGCCGACGTCAGCAAGCACTACGGCACCGTGCGTGCCCTCGAAGGCGTGTCGCTGGAGGTGCACGCCGGCGAGATCACCTGCGTCCTCGGCGACAACGGAGCCGGCAAGTCCACCCTGATCAAGATCGTCGCGGGTCTGCACCGGCACGACGGCGGCACCCTGAGCATCGAGGGCGAGGAGACCACCCTCTCCTCCCCGCGGGAGGCCCTGGACCGGGGCATCGCCACGGTCTACCAGGACCTGGCGGTGGTCCCCCTCATGCCGGTCTGGCGGAACTTCTTCCTCGGCTCCGAGCCCCGCAAGGGCAAGGGCCCCTTCAAACGCCTGGACACCGGCCTCATGCGCCGCACCACCCGCGAGGCGCTGCTCCGCATGGGCATCGACCTGAGGGACGTCGACCAGCCCATCGGCACCCTCTCCGGCGGCGAACGCCAGTGCGTGGCGATCGCCCGCGCGGTCCACTTCGGCGCGAAGGTCCTGGTCCTGGACGAGCCGACGGCGGCACTGGGGGTCAAGCAGTCCGGTGTGGTCCTGAAATATGTGGCCGCGGCACGGGATCAGGGTCTGGGCGTTGTCTTGATCACCCACAACCCGCACCACGCGTACCTGGTGGGGGACAGATTCGTGCTGCTGCGGAGGGGCACGATGGTGGGGAATTACACACGGGACGAGATCACGCTGGACGAGCTGACGGGGCAGATGGCCGGGGGAGCGGACCTCGACGCTCTGCGCCACGAATTGCTGCGTGGTTGAGGGACGCGGTGCTTGTCCCCATGCGGCTCCGCCGCCCCGGCGCGAGAAGCGAACCTCTCCTGACCCGTACGCGACCCCTACCCGCGGTGAGGCAGAATCGACGAACGATGAGCACCTACCGCGACCTCACCGCCCCCATCGGCTCCCGCCGGGCCCCCGTGCTCCGTACGGTCGGCACCAGGGAACGCCGCTCCCACCTGACCGCACCCCGTGTGCCGACGGTGGGGATCGACATCGGCGGCACCAAGGTCATGGCGGGCGTCGTGGACGCCGACGGCAACATCCTGGAGAAGCTCCGCGCGGAGACCCCGGACAAGTCCAAGAGCCCCAAGGTCGTCGAGGACACCATCGTCGAACTGGTCCTGGACCTGTCCGACCGGCACGACGTGCACGCGGTCGGGATCGGCGCGGCCGGCTGGGTCGACGCCGACCGCAACCGCGTCCTGTTCGCCCCCCACCTGTCCTGGCGCAACGAACCGCTGCGCGACCGTCTGAGCGGTCGCCTCTCCGTGCCGGTCCTCGTCGACAACGACGCCAACACCGCCGCCTGGGCGGAGTGGCGCTTCGGCGCGGGGCGCGGCGAGGACCACCTGGTCATGATCACGCTCGGCACCGGCATCGGCGGCGCCATCCTGGAGGACGGCCAGGTCAAGCGCGGCAAGTACGGCGTGGCCGGCGAGTTCGGCCATATGCAGGTCGTACCCGGCGGCCACCGCTGCCCGTGCGGCAACCGCGGCTGCTGGGAGCAGTACAGCTCCGGCAACGCGCTGGTCCGCGAGGCCAAGGAGCTGGCCGCGGCCGACTCCCCGGTGGCCTACGGCATCATCGAGCACGTCAAGGGCCAGATCGGCGACATCACCGGCCCGATGATCACCGAGCTGGCCCGCGAGGGCGACGCGATGTGCATCGAGCTGCTCCAGGACATCGGCCAGTGGCTCGGCGTCGGCATCGCCAACCTCGCCGCCGCCCTCGACCCGTCCTGCTTCGTCATCGGCGGCGGTGTCTCGGCCGCCGACGACCTGCTCATCGGCCCGGCCCGGGACGCCTTCAAGCGCCACCTCACCGGCCGCGGCTACCGCCCCGAGGCCCGCATCACCCGCGCCCAGCTCGGCCCCGAGGCCGGCATGGTGGGCGCCGCCGACCTGGCCCGGCTGGTCGCCCGCCGCTTCCGCCGGGCCAAGCGCCGACGGGTGGAGCGGTTCGAGCGCTACGAGCGGTACGCACAGGCCCGACGCGACCGGGACACCGCATGACCGCGGCACTGCCCCGCCAGGCCGCCCCGCCGGACGAGCCGCGCCGCCGCCCCGCCGAGGACCCCCGGCACAAGGCCAGGCGCCGCGCGCTCACCCTGCTGATCATCGGGCTGCTGATCGGCGTCCCGGCCGGCTACCTCGTGATCTCCGCCAACCAGAGCCGCAACAGTGGCAAGGACAAGGAGGCCAAGTACTCGGCGACGGGCCTGACCCCGGGCTCGCCGTCGAAGGTGCAGCGCCGCCTCTACCAGGTGGCCGTCCCGCACCCGGCCGACCCCATCGCCTCCTACGAGACGAACAACTGGAAGACCAGCCGCCTCTACGTGCAGTTCCGCACCAACGCCGCAGGCCTGGACAGCTTCCTGCAGAGCATGGGCGCACGCCGGGACGAGCTGAAGAAGGACGACATCGCCATCGGCGCCCGTGACCAGAGGGTCAGCGGCTGGCGCTTCACCGGCCCGGGTACCTGGTGGGGACTGACCCACGAGCAGAAGAACCCGGCGCCGACCCAGGATGTCGTCGTGAACATGTCCGACCCGCAGAACCCCGTGGTCTACGTCGTCTCCCGCACCGTCCCGTAACCGCCCGGCACCGGCCGGTCCCGGGGCCGATTGTCAGACCCCGCCCGTAGAGTCGAAGACGTCTGATCCGACGCACGGGCGGGAGGTGGCAGAACGTATGAGCGCAGGCACGGTCGCGGTGGCCGAGCGCACGGCAGGTTCCGGGCAGGCCGGGGACCGGGTGCTGGTGCGACTGGCGTCCGTGTACCTTCCGGCACCCCTCCCGCGCGAGGGCCGCATCGCCTTCTGGGACCCCGACGGCGGGTCCGTCGAGGGCGACACCGCCGAGCTCACGGTCGTACGACGGCACGGTGCCGGTGTGCGCCGCCGGAAGGTGCCCGCGCTGACCCTCCCGCTCGCCGAGGCCCTGCCGGTGCTGGTCCGGGCCCGCCGCGACCCGGCCGCGCATCCGGCCACGGCCTGCTGGGGTGCCGCCGCGCTGCACGCGCTGCGGCTGGTCGCCCGCGGCCGGCTGCTGCCGGGCCTGACCCCGGCCGGCCACGACGCCTGGCGGGCCGGCCCGCTGGAGCCCGCCGACATCGCCCACCTGCGCGCGGTCGCCGCGGCCCTGCCCCCGGAGGGCCACGCCGTGCCGCTGCCGGACCCGGGCCCGCTCCGGCTGCCCGAACCGGAGGCCCTGATCCGCTCCTTCCTGGACGCGGTCGCCGACACCCTGCCGCGCACCCCGGCCGCCCCCTACGCCTCCGGCCGGCCCTTCGCCGCCCGCGAGCCCGTGGCGCTGCCGCGGCAGGCCCATGAGTGGGCGGCCGAGGTCGCCGCCGGCATGGACGCGGGCGTACGGATCTCGCTCCGCCTGGACCTGTCCGCGTACGAGGTCTTCGACGCCGGTGAGGGGGACCGGGCCGAGGGCGCCCCGCAGATGACCGGCCTGAGGAACGCGGGAGCGGCCGTCGTGCAGGTGCACAGCCTCGCCGACCCCACCCTGGTGGCCGACGCGGCGGCCCTGTGGGCGGGGGAGGCCGACGCGGCGTTCGGGCCCCGCGCGCGCGTCGACGCCGCGCTCGCCGTGCGGCGCGCGGCCCGCGTGTGGCCGCCGCTGGACCGGCTCTGCGGACAGGACGTGCCCGATGTGCTCGCCCTGTCCGAGGAGGAGCTGGGCGAGCTGCTCGGCGTGGCGGCCTCCCGGCTGGCCGCCGCCGGCGTCGCCGTGCACTGGCCCCGGGACCTCGCCCGCGATCTCACGGCCGCCGCGGTGCTCCGCCCGGCACCCGGCTCGGCGACCGACGGCACCGGCTTCTTCGAGAGCGAGGAACTGCTCCGGTTCCGCTGGCAGTTGGCCCTCGGCGGGGATCCGCTCAGCGAGGCCGAGATGGACGCCCTGGCCGAGGCCCACCGCCCCGTCGTACGGCTGCGGGACCGCTGGGTGCTGGTCGACCCCGCCCTCGTCCGCAAGGCCCGCAAGCGCGAACTGGGCCTGCTCGACCCGGTCGACGCGCTGTCCGTCGCGCTCACCGGCACCGCCGACGTCGACGGCGAGACCGTAGAGGCCGTCCCGGCCGGCGCGCTGGCCGCACTCCGCGACCGCCTCACCGCGGGCCTGCGCCCCGCCGACCCGCCGGCCGGCCTCGCCGCCACCCTCCGCGACTACCAACTGCGGGGTCTCGCCTGGCTCGACCTCATGACCTCCCTCGGCCTCGGCGGCTGCCTCGCCGACGACATGGGTCTGGGCAAGACGATCACGCTCATCGCCCTGCACCTGAAGCGCGCCCGCACCGAGCCGACCCTGGTGGTGTGCCCCGCCTCCCTCCTGGGCAACTGGCAGCGGGAGATCACCCGGTTCGCACCGGGCGTGCCCGTCCGCCGCTTCCACGGCCCCGACCGCACCCTGGACGACGTGGACGGCGGGTTCGTCCTCACCACCTACGGCACCATGCGCTCCACCGCGGCCCGCCTGGCCGAACAGACCTGGGGCATGGTCGTCGCCGATGAGGCCCAGCATGTGAAGAACCCCTACTCGGCCACCGCGAAGGCGCTGCGCACCATCCCGGCCCCCGCACGCGTGGCGCTGACCGGCACCCCCGTGGAGAACAACCTCTCCGAACTGTGGGCCCTGCTCGACTGGACCACCCCCGGACTCCTCGGCCCCCTGAAGTCCTTCCGCGCCCGGCACGCCCGCGCGGTGGAGAACGGCGAGGACCAGGAGGCGGTCGAGCGCCTGGCCCGCCTGGTACGGCCGTTCCTGCTGCGCCGCAAGAAGTCCGACCCCGGCATCGTCCCCGAGCTGCCCCCCAAGACCGAGACGGACCACCCGGTGCCGCTCACCCGCGAGCAGGCCGCGCTGTACGAGGCGGTGGTGCGCGAGTCGATGCTGGCCATCGAGACCGCCGAGGGCATCGCCCGCCGGGGCCTGGTTCTCAAGCTGCTCGGCGCCCTCAAGCAGATCTGCGACCACCCGGCGCTGTACCTGAAGGAGGAGACGCACGCCGACCGGCTCGTGGCCCGCTCCGGCAAACTCGCCCTGCTGGACGAGCTGTTGGACACCGTTCTCGCCGAGGACGGCTCGGCGCTCGTCTTCACCCAGTACGTCGGCATGGCGCGCCTCGTCGCCGCGCACCTGTCCGCCCGCGCGATCCCCGTGGACCTGCTGCACGGCGGCACCCCGGTCCCGGAGCGCGAGCGCATGGTCGACCGCTTCCAGAGCGGGGAGACCCCGGTCCTGGTGCTCTCCCTGAAGGCCGCCGGCACCGGCCTGAACCTCACCCGCGCGGGCCATGTCGTCCACTTCGACCGCTGGTGGAACCCGGCGGTCGAGGAACAGGCAACCGACCGCGCGTACCGCATCGGCCAGACCCAGCCGGTGCAGGTGCACCGCCTCGTCACCGAGGGCACCGTCGAGGATCGCATCGCCGAGATGCTCACCGCCAAGCGTGCCCTGGCCGACGCCGTCCTGGGCTCCGGGGAGGCGGCCCTCACCGAACTGACCGACCGCGAGCTGTCCGACCTCGTCTCGCTGCGGAGGCCGTCGTGACGGACGGGGAACAGCGTCCCGGCGACGCCGCCCGCCGGGCCCTGCGGGAGGCGCGACAGCGGGCCGAGACCGGACGGCCCGGGTCCGGCCAGTCCGGGTCGGAACACGCTCGGTCCGCGCGCGACGGGTCCGCACAGGCCGGGCCCGAGCGGACGGAAGCAGGGCGGGGGGAGACCGCGGAGGACCAGGCGGCGTCCGGGCACGCGGTCGACCGGCCCGGCGCCGCGGAGCCGGGGCCCGCGAAGGCGGCGTCCGGGCGTGCGGTCGGCCCGTCCGGCACCCCTGAGCCGAGGCCGGGGGACGTCGCGCGGGCCGCCCTCCGGTCGGCCATGTCGGCCGCGCCCGCCCGGTCCGGCAGGGACGGTACGCAGGGCGAGACGGGTGACTCGCCCGCATCCGGTGACAGCGGCACGACAGGGGCTGCGGAGCAGTCCGCCGACGGAGGGGGAGTCCGTGCCACGGCGCGCTCCGCAGGCGCGGGCGCCCCGGAGGTACCCGGACCCGCCCGCCCGGAACGCCCTGCGGGGCGCCCCGCAGACCTGGCCAGGCAGGCCCTCCGGTCCGCCCGCCGGGAGGCGCTGCGCGCCGAGGCCGAGACGGACGAGGCCACCACACGCGGCAACCGGTCGACGGACCCCCGCACCCGACGCGGGCCGCGCGCGACCGGTGGCTCCGCCGCGACGGCGCCGCGCCCCGCGACCGCCCCCGGACCGGACTCCCGGGCCGCCCGCATCAAGGCCGCCCAGGAGATGCGCCACTACCTGGCCAACGCCTTCCGGATGCCCGCATGGTCGGACACCCCGGAGGAGGAGACAGCGGGCACGGACACCGTCGGCACCGCTGACGACACCGGCACCACCGACACCACAGCGCCGCGCCCCGCCACCACCCCTGCGCCCCCGCCCCCGCGCACACCGCAGCCCGCCCCCTTCGCCGACCCGTTCCACACCTCCGCCGAGCCGGGCTCCGCGCGGGACGCCGGGTCGGGTTCCACGGGGGATACCCCGCCGGACGAGCCGGCGTCTCCGCGCACGCCCCCCGCCTCATCCACCCCCGCCACCCCACAGGACGCCACCCCCCGCCGATCCGCCCCCGCGGTCGCGGCCCCCCACGCGCCCGCCACCATGGCCACCCCCCACCGCGACACCGAACTCCGCCGCACCTTCCCGCCGTTCGCGCACCGGGAGGCCGGTGCCGAGGGAGCGCCGTTCGCGGCGACCTGGTGGGGCAACGCCTGGGTCGCGGCGCTGGAGCAGGGCGCGCTGGACCCCAAGAGGGTGGCGCGGGGCCGTGGTTACGCCGACCAGGGGCACGTCGACGCGATCACCGTGACACCGGGACTCGTGCTGGCGTACGTCCGTGGCAGCCGGCCCCGCCCGTACCGGGTGCAGGTACGGATCCGCACGCTGGAGGACGCGGACTGGGCGTCGTTCCTGGACGCGGCCGCCGACCGGCCGGGGCACATCGCCGCGCTGCTCGACAAGGAACTGCCCCAGTCCCTCGCCGACTGCGGGGTCCCCCTGCTGCCCGGCCCCGGCGACCTCGTGCCGCGCTGCAGCTGCCCCGACTCCGGGCACCCCTGCAAACACGCGGCCGCGCTCTGCTACCAGACGGCACGGCTGCTCGACGCCGACCCGTTCGTACTGCTCCTGCTGCGCGGCCGCGGCGAGCGGAGCCTGCTCGACGCCCTGTCCCGGCGCAGTGCCGCCCGCGCGGCCCGCGCCGCCCAGGAGCGGCAGCCACAGACCCTGCCGGGCGTACGCGCCGCCGACGTCCTCGCCCCGCGCGAACTCCCGGCGTTGCCGCCGCCGTTGCCGCCGCCCCCGCACCCCGAGCAGCCCCCGGTCTATCCGGCGGCGCCCGGCGGCCCGGACCCCTTCGCGCTGGACCAGCTCGCGACCGACGCCGCCGCCCGCGCCCACGCGCTGCTCGGCACCGGACGCGACCCGGTGGGCGAGCTGACGCTGTGGCAGGACGCGGTGCGCCTGGCCGCCGCCCGCCCCGGCTCCGGCCTCACGGCCACCACCCGCACCCTCTACGCCACGCTCGCCGCGGCGGCCGGCCGCACCCCGGCCGACCTCGCGCGGGCCGTCGCCGCCTGGCGCCAGGGCGCCGCCGCCGGGCTGGCCGTCCTGGAGGAGTCCTGGGACCCGCCGGCCGGCCGCTTCGACCGGGCCCGCCCGCTGCTGCTGGCCGCCGACCTCCCGGCGTTCCGCCCCTGGCGCAACCGCCTCACCCATCCGCGCGGCCATGTCCAGCTCCGCCTCGGCCGCGACGGCCTGTGGTACGCCTACGAGTCGGAGCCGGGCCAGGAGGACTGGTGGCCCCGTGGCACGCCCGACCTGGACCCGGTCGGCGCGCTGACCGGCCTCGGCACACCGGACGAAGCCTGACCGCCGCCACGCGCGAAGGCCGGTGCCGGCAGCGGTTGTCGCTGCCGGCACCGGCCTTGTGGTGCTGGGGTGCGTCGGCTCAGTACGCGGAGTGCACGTTGTCGATCGAGCCGTAGCGGTGGGCCGCGTAGTTGGCGGCCGCGGTGATGTTGGCCACCGGGTCGGTGACGCTCTTAGCGGTACCGGCGACGTGGTAGGCGTTGAAGGTCGGGTCGATGACCTGGAGCAGGCCCTTGGAGGGGGTGCCCTGCTTGGCGTTCACGTCCCAGTTGTTCTGGGCGCTGGGGTTGCCGCCGGACTCGCGCATGATGTTGCGCTTGAGGCCCTCGTAGCTGCCGGGGATGCCCTTGGCCTTCATGATCTGCAGGGACTGCTTGATCCAGGCGTCGAGGTTGCCGGTGGACTTGCCGACGCTGCTGCCCTTCGAGGAGGCCGTGACCACCGAGTGGGCCGGCACCTTCGCTTCGGCGGCCTGTGCGTTCGCGGGCATCAGAGTGAGGGCGACGGCCGCGGCGCCGGTGGTGGTGATGCCAGTGAGGGCGAGGGTGCGCAGGCGGGCGATGCGGGTGCGGGTGCTCATGGTCATACGGAAGTAACTCTCCAGGGGAGGACGTGGTCGATGCCGGCCGCTGTCGGTCGCGGTGGCGTGGGGCGGAGCCCCGTGCTGCCGTCGGGAGCGGGCGGATCCGGCGGAGTCCCGCTCGGTCCGGCCGGTGGTTCCCGGCGACGACAGCAATGTTTATCGGCGGGGCGAGCGCGGCGCAATGATGTGACGTACTACCCATCTACGGAGGAATGTCCGATATGGGTCACTATAAAAACGTCTGTGCAGTTCAGGCGGGTGTGGGGTCTACGACCGCGGCTAGGATGTGATCTGGCTCCTATGGGTGGCATCACACCCACGACCCCGCTGCCAGGGGTTCAGCGCCGACTGGCGAGGGGTGAACGCGGCTCCGGCGAGGGAGGCATCGGACCGGGTCCCGGGCGAGCGGCGGCATCCGTGCGGGTCCGGTGTGGTGGGCCAGTGGTACGGGGCGAGGGGCGACGGCATGCCGAAGACGGTGCCGGGACGCATCGCGATGGCGCTGTGCACGCATGTCCGGCACCCCCGGGCTGCTGGACATGACGTCCTGTTCCACCACGGGCACCGGCAAACAGCGCCACACCGACTGCTACGGCGTCTTCCGCTCCGACGATCACCACGTGGTGGACCTCCTTCGCCTCCCTCGGCGACTCCCGCAGGGCTGGGACGTTCATGCCGGTCCAGCACTACGCCGGCGGCCACTGCTGCCTGGTCGGGGTGGCCCCGACGGGAGGGCGGTCGGCCGGGATCCGCGCCTGTGTGGTGGCACTCATCGCCGGCCTGTGCGGCGCGTCGGCGGGCGGGATCGGATGGCCGGCCATGCCGTGACGACCCGTTCCGGTGAGCGGGGACCCATGTGACACGACCGGCCCCCGGCGGGATCTACACTCAGTTGGTAGCCGCAAGCAACGGACCGTGAGTGACGGCCGTCCCGCGCGTCCGCCGCGGCGGCTCGACGACCTGGTCGACCTCACGTACACAGGCCTCGGAGCCGGGCTGGGCCCGGGCGGCGGGGCAAGGCAAGGAGATCCGCACGCATGACCACGTCCGCATCCCCGGCCCGTGGGGACACCGGAGCGATACCCGCGTCGGCACCGGCCGGCAGGCTGACGCACCGGCAGATCATGACCATCCTCAGCGGCCTGATGCTGGGGATGTTCCTCGCGGCGCTCGACCAGACCATCGTCAGCACCTCGATCCGCACGATCGCCGACGATCTGCACGGACTCAGCGCGCAGGCGTGGGTCACCACCGCGTACCTGATCACCTCCACCATCAGCACGCCGCTGTACGGCAAGCTGTCCGACCTCTACGGCCGCAAACCCTTCTTCCTTGCGGCCATCACCATCTTCATCGCGGGCTCGGCGGCCTGCTCGTTCGCCACCTCGATGACCGAGCTGTCCGCCTTCCGGGCCTTCCAGGGCATCGGCGCGGGCGGTCTGATGTCGCTGGCGCTGGCGATCATCGGTGACATCGTGCCGCCCCGCGAGCGGGCCCGTTACCAGGGCTACATGCTCGCCATGTTCGGCTCCTCCAGCGTGCTCGGCCCGCTGATCGGCGGTTTCCTCGCGGGCCGGAGCAGCATCCTGTCCATCGCCGGCTGGCGCTGGGTCTTCCTGGTCAACGTGCCGGTCGGCATCGTCGCCCTGTTCGTCGTCGCCAAGGTGCTGAACCTCCCGCACACCCGGCGCGAGCACCGCATCGACTGGTGGGGCGCGCTCACCATCGCGATCGGCGTGGTGCCGCTGCTGCTCGTGGCCGAGCAGGGCCAGAGCTGGGGCTGGACCTCCACGAAGGCCTGCGTCTGCTACGGCGTCGGCGCGGTCGGCCTGGTGGTGTGGGTCCTCGTCGAGCGGGTCATGGGCGAGGAGGCCCTGATCCCGATGAGGCTGTTCCGCAGCGCGGTGTTCAGCAAGATGAGCCTGCTGTCCGTGCTCGTCGGCATGGGCATGTTCGGCGGGATGATGATGGTCCCGCTGTACCTGCAGATCGTGAAGGGCGTCAGCCCCACCAGGTCCGGTCTGCTGATGCTGCCGCTGATGGTCGGGATGATCGCCGGGACGATCGTGGTCGGCCGCATCATCCAGAAGACCGGCAAGTACAAGGTCTTCCCGGTCATCGGCACCCTGCTGATCATCGCGGCGATGCTGCTGTTCCACTACCGGGTGCAGTGGAACACGGCGCTGCCGGAGACGATGGCCTACATGGCGCTGTTCGGCATCGGCCTCAGCGGATGCATGCAGATCCTGACCCTGGCCGTGCAGAACGCCGTCGAGCCCAAGGACATGGGCGTGGCGACCGCATCGGCCACCTTCTTCCGCCAGATGGGCGGCACCGCCGGCACCGCGGTCTTCCTGTCCGTGCTGTTCAGCACCGTCGGCGACAAGATCGGCTCGGCCTTCCGGGCCGCGTACGAGACGCCCGCGTTCCAGGCCGCGCTGCACGACCCCGCCGTACGCCACAACCCCGCGAACGCGCCGGTGCTCGAGATGTTCAAGCACCCCGGGGCGAGCGGTGGCAGCGGCTCGGGCGTGCTCGACGACTCCTCGTTCATCCAGCGCCTCGACCCGCGCCTGGCCCAGCCGTTCAAGGAGGGCTTCACCGACTCGATGCAGCTGGTGTTCCTCATCGCCGCGGCCGTGATGGTCCTGGGCTTCCTGGTCGCGGTGTGGACCAAGGAGGTGCCGCTGCGCAAGGTCTCCGGACTGGAGGCACAGGCCGCCGAGGAGAACGCCGGCCCCGCGCCGGAGCCGGCCGCGGCCATGGCCGCCGGGCCCGCCGCGCCCACGGCCGCCGAGCCGACCGCCACGGAGAGCACCCCTGCCCAGGCCGACCCCGCGGGGACGCAGCCCGTCGCCGCGCCGGCCGATCGGTTCGAACCCGTTCCCGGCGCCCCGTCGTACGGCGTCCAGGGCCGGGTGCTGGACGGCGCGGGCGCGCCGGTGGCGCAGGCCGTGATCACCTTGATCGACGTGAACGGGCGGCAGCTCGGCCGCGCCGTCAGCGGCGCGGACGGGGCCTACGCGATGTCCGTCACCGGCCCCGGCACCTATGTGCTGATCGGCGCCGCCGGTGCCCGGCAGCCGCAGGCCGTCACGGTGCTCGTCGGCGAGGAGCCGGTCTTCTGCGACCTCGCGCTGAGCGGTACCGTCGCCCTCACCGGGACGGTCCGGGACGCCGTGGAGGGGCGCCCCCTGCCGGGAGCCCTGCTGGTCGCCACCGACGTGCGCGGCGAGGTCGTGTCCTCCGCAACCTCGGCTGACGACGGCGGCTTCGAGCTCGCCGATCTCGTCCCCGGCAGCTACACGCTCGTCGTGAACGCGCCCGGACACCGTCCGGCCGCCCTCCCGGTCGACGTCACCCCGGGTTCCGCGGAGGCCTGCGAGATCCGCCTCGAACCCGGCGCCCGGCTCCACGGTGTCGTCAGCACCGCGACCGGCCGACCGCTCGACGATGCCAAGGTCACCCTGCTGGACTCGGCCGGGAACGTGGTCGGCACCACGATCACCGGCTCCGACGGCGCCTACGGGTTCACCGACCTCGACAGGGGCGAGTACACCGTCATCGCCAGCGGCTACGCCCCGGTCGCCGCGTCGGTGCGCCTGGACGCCAGTGGGGCCACCGACTTCGACCTCGAGCTGTCGCACGAGGACGAGCCCCGGTAGCCCTCCCTGATGCGCGAACGGGCCGCGTGAGGGTCTGCGGCGGTACGCCGTTGCGTGAACCGCTCGCCCTCGGTGGCCCGTTCGTGACGAACACCGAGGGCGGGACCGCGGCGGCCCGGCCGGTCTCTAGCGATGCACGCGGATCACCATGTACGTCTCGCCGTCCCTCGGCGGCCGGGTCCAGGAACGGGTGGCGAACGTGTGCAGCCGCCCGTTCACGATCGCGTGACGCGGCAGACAGGCACCGAACTCCCCGGTCACCGCTTCCAGCAACCTTCGTTCCGCCTCGGCACCGTCCTCCGGGCCGCCGAAGAACCGGCGTGGATCCAGCGCCCGCGGTATCTCCCCGGATTTCCGGATCTCTCCGTCCGCGTACGTGAATGCGTACTGCTCGACACCATCCTGTGCCACCGAGAGGTGGAAGAACGGCTCTCCCCGCCATGTCCGCAGGCCGCTCCACACGACCACCGCGCGCGTGCCGGCGCTGGCGGCCGCGGCCGGGGAGACGAACCGTTGCCGGTCGAACGGGGCGGGGTCGCCGTCGAAGGCGAAGCTCCAACCGGTGCCGGCCCGGCCGACCGCCATGAGAGCCCTGTCGTCGTAGGACGAGAACTCCCGCTGGTCGCGCCGCGACGTCCGGCGCGCCTCCCAGAGGGTCATGGGGTCGTTCAGCACGGCGCCGTCCCCGTCCGCGAGACGTCCGGGCACGTCCTCCGGCTCGACCCCCTCCACCAGGACGAACCGATAGGAGGTGCGGTTGCCGCCCTCGTCCGGCTCCGCGAGCCACGCGAGGTCGTCCGGGTCGAGCCCGGCCGTCGGACCCGGCGGCCCACTCGCCTGCCCGCCCCTGGCAGCGGACACCTGCCCGCCCCTTGGAGTGGACAGCAGCTCCCGGCCGCGCTCCGGGGTCAGCAGCGGCCCGAGTACCGGGTCGGCCACCCACCCCAGCGGCGCCAGGTGGTCCGGCCCCAGCGGCTCCCACCGGGGCAGGGCGTTCATCAGCGTCCGCCATGCCCGGTCGGTGTCTCCCCAACGCGCCAGCTCCCGCGCCCGCTCCACCGCGTGCCCGAACGGTCCGGCCGCCGTGTACCGGTACGTGCCGTTCCGCACCTGGTCCAGTGTCGCGTAGGCCAGTGCCACCAGGTCGTCGTCGGCGCCCCGCAGATGGAACGTCAGCGTGGAGTCGTCCCGGTACGAGTGCGCCGCGTGCTCGGCGACCAGCGGCGGCAGCAGCTCGGGCGCGTACTGCGGGTCCGTCACCAGTCCGTCGAAGTACACCGTGTAGGTCTGTCCCAGCAGGCGGCGTATCTGGTCGCCCAGCCCGGCGGCCCGCGGTCTGCCGTACTCCTTGGCCTCGTCCAGCGCCTTCCCGGCCCGTTCCCAGCCGCCGCGCAGCGCCTCCAGCCGGGCCTCCTCCACCAGGGCGTCCAGCTGCCGCGTGGTGTCGTTGACGAACTCCGGCTCCCCGTCGCTCCGATGCGCCCGCAGGCTGTGGAACTGCCGGTGCATGTCCCGCATGAACTCCCGGAAGTTCGCGTGCCGCTCGGGTGGCTCGGCCCGCCAGCCCGCCCACGTGTAGACGGCCCACTCACCGTCCTCGTCCACGTCCTCGGGATCCAGCAGGACGTAGGTGGCGTCGGACTCTACGTCGAGCTGCAGCCCGCGCCGCCAGAGGTCCGCCTCGCGCCGCTCCTCGGGCCCGGAGTCCTCGTCCAGGTACTCCTCGAACATGTCCGCGAGTTCCGACTCGTTGGCGTGCCAGTGCGCGTCCCCGGTCCCCGCCAGCAGCCACACGAACCCGCCCGCGTGCCGCCACCCGTCGCTGACCTCGAGGAACTCCCGGTACGACGGGGGCATCCGACGGCCGAGGCGCTCCTCCATCGCCGCGATCCGCTCCTCGGACGCGGGCGGGAACCCCAGCCACCGCGCCCGCCGCGCGGCCTCGTCGTCCTCGCCCCGCGTCTCGCCGTCCGGCAGGGAATCCGCCCACTCCCCGCTCCACCTGAGCAGGAAGGACCGCCAGTCGAATGCCGTGGTGTCCGTCATGCGTCCGATGCTGCCACCCGCCACTGACAGTGCCCCGCGGCCTGCCGCGGCCCATGGGATCGGGCCGATTCCGGACACCCTGCAATGCCGATGTGACGGGCCGGAAGAGGCTGCCGCACTGGTCCCGGGTCCCTGACTGGGTACCAGGTCATGTCCTTGTGATCCAGGCACGTCCGCGCTGTTGGTGAGACGCTCGTGAGGGCAGGTGAGACTCGTGTGGCCTCACGGCTCATTGCCGAACCGTTGGCCCCTACGGGACGTGGTTCGCGCGTCCGGCCCGCCACCAGCCGGGTGCCACATCCTTCAGCGTTCCAACCCGCGAACGTCGAGTCACCTGCCGTTGATCTCGAGAGCGTTCTACCAGCCGAGCGCGTCCTCGTCGGCTCGCGCGTCCCGGGCCGGCGTGACCGGGCGCGCTTCGTGGCAGGTGAAGCCGAGTCGGGTCAGTGCCCGGCGGATCTCACCCGTGGTGAAGTCCCGGCGGTTCTGCCTGGTGATCACTTCCCCGACCTGCATCACGGGGTACACACGGCGGCCGATGGTCACGGACACGCCGGTGACGGGCTCGGGCGTGATGCCGCTCATGGACTGTTCGACCTCACTCTTGATCAGGTCGAAGGGGAATCGGGCGATGACACAGCGCATGGCTGCCTCCATAGGGGTCGGGAAGAACACCGGAGAAGCCGACAGCTCGACGGCGGCCGGACGAGGGTCAGGGCGTGAGAGCGAGTACGCCCAGGGCGTAGCCGTATTCATCGACCACGGGGGACACGTCCAGCGTCCGGACCCGCATGGCGGCCTCCGCCTCGCTGAGTGTGGAGGTGGACGAGGTGAACGGTCCGCGGTCGAGCGGGATGTCCCGCAGCCGCGTCCGGTCGATGTACCACGAGCCGCCGCGGTGTGCGGTGAGCTGGGCCCGGGTGACCAGGCCCGTGCACCGGCCGTCCTCGTCCCGGAGGAGCAGATGCGGGACACGCGCACCCATGAGCACGGACAGGGCCACGTCGACCGCCATGTGGTCGTCGACCTGCGGTCCGGGAGCATGCATGGCGTCATGGGCGGTCGGACCGGTGCCGTCGGCGCTGTCGAGCTGCCGTGTACGGGGCGGATGCGTCGTCAAGGGCTTCTCCTCTTCGTCGGGGCGGGCAGGACGGGCGACGGCTCGTCCCGACCGCAGGGAGCGCTTCCCCGGGCTCGAGCTATGGATTGTTCCTCGGTGCAGGCCGACGGCCCCGGGCGGCGGCCCGGCCGCTTCCGCCACGGCCGGCCCCCTGGCCGCTCCTCCCACGCTCGGCGGCCCGGCTCCTGCGATGCCGGCCGGCGGATCCCCTGCCCCCGGGTCGTCCTTCGACCGGTGCGGCGAGGACGACGGGCACGCCGGAGGGGGTGCGAGCGCCGGTGATGCGCTGCAGTTCGGCCTCGCCAGGGCGGATCCGCGCGGTGCGCGGGGCGATGCCGGCGTCGCCCATCAGACGGTCCACCGCTCGCCGCTGGTGCGGAAGCACGAGGGTGACGACGGTGCCGGACTCGCCGGCGCGTGCGGTACGACCGCCGCGGTGGAGGTAGTCCTTGTGGTCGCCGGGAGGGTCTACGTTCACGACGAGGTCGAGGCCCGTGACGTGGATTCCGCGGGCGGCGACGTTGGTGGCCACCAGCACCGTGACGTGGCCGTCCTTGAACTGGGCGAGGGTCCGGTTGCGCTGCGACTGGGACTTGCCGCCGTGCAGGGCCGAGGCTCGTACCCCGACGGACAGCAGGTGCCTGGTGAGCCGGTCCACCGCGTGCTTGGTGTCCAGGAACATCAGCACGCGTCCGTCGCGGGCGGCGATCTCGGTCGCGGTGGTGTCCTTGTCGGCGTCGCGCACGTGCAGCAGGTGGTGCTCCATGGTGGTGACGGCTCCCGCGGACGGGTCGACCGAGTGCACCACGGGGTCGTGGAGGTAGCGGCGTACCAGGAGGTCGATGTTGCGGTCCAGCGTGGCCGAGAACAGCAACCGCTGGCCGCTCGCGGGGACTTGGTCGAGCAGTGCGGTCACCTGCGGCATGAAACCCATGTCGGCCATCTGGTCGGCCTCGTCCAGCACGGTGACGGCGACCCGGTCCAGCCGACAGGCCCGCCGCTCGATGAGGTCCCGGAGGCGGCCGGGCGTCGCCACGACGACCTCGGCGCCGTCGCGCAGCGCACTCGCCTGGCGGCCCATCGACATGCCGCCCACCACGGTGGCGAGCCGCAGCCGTAGGGCGCGGGCGTAGGGGGTGAGCGCGTCGGTGACCTGCTGGGCCAGTTCCCGGGTGGGGACGAGGACGAGGGCGAGCGGCTGCCGGGGCTGGGCCCGCTGTCCGTGCAGACGAGCCAGGACCGGCAGGCCGAAGGCGAGCGTCTTGCCCGAGCCCGTCCGACCTCGGCCCAGGACGTGCCGGCCGGCCAGTGCGTTCGGCAGTGTGGCCGCCTGGATCGGGAAGGGCACGGTCACGCCCTCGGCGCCGAGCGCGGCCAACAGCCTTGCGGGCATGTCCAGTTCGGTGAACGTCTCGACCGCCGGCAGGGGCTCGGTGAGGGTGACCGGCAGGGCGAACTCCTGTCGGCGCGGGGCGGAGCGTGCGCCCTGGCCGGTCTTTCGTCCGGTGCCTGGACGGGGACCCTGGCGGCCCGTCCCCTGGGTACGGAAGCGGCTGCCGGAAGCGGTGCCGGTGTGACGGGGAGTGCGGTTCATGGAAGAACCTTCCTCGATGCGGCGTATCGAGGAATTCCGTCCGGCGGCGATGACCGCACGAGGATTCGCAAGAATGAGCCGAAGAAAAAAAGAGCCGGGCCGCGTGGCGCTGGAGCGGGTACGGCCGGCGGTCCGGAAAACCCGGAAACGGGAAAATAGATGAGCTGGGGCCCGTACCCCAGGAGCACGGGCCTCAGCCACATGATGCGCGAACCATTGGCTCGCGACGATGCGCGTCAGCGTCAGGCGGGAACGATGTTCTCGGCCTGCGGGCCCTTCTGGCCCTGCGTGACGTCGAAGCTCACCTTCTGGCCTTCCTGAAGCTCGCGGAAGCCACCGTTGCTGATGATGTTCGAGTAGTGGGCGAACACGTCAGCGCCGCCGCCCTCCTGCTCGATGAAGCCGAAGCCCTTTTCCGCGTTGAACCACTTCACGGTGCCAGATGCCATATTGAATCTCCCTTGGGGGGCAGTGCCGGACTCCGCACTTTGCGAAGCCGAGTCGCCGCGATGATCACCCCTCCGGAAAGATCCGGAAAGCTCTGCAAAGAAATAAATCTCTGGCAATCAAAACTGCAACTGCTCCCACGTTAACACAGGCCGGTTGGAGGCGGTCATGCGTTTTCGGGAGCGTCCGGTAATTATCCTCCCGCGCCGGGGTGTATTTCTGTAGTGGCGGGACTAGGTATCTGCGCCGTGCTCGTCCAGTTTCCGGCGTATTTCCCGGTTCAGACGCAGGGCGTCGTCGAGTTGGTCCTCCAGGGAGACGATGCGGCAGGCGGCCTCCACGGGGGTGCCCTGGTCGACAAGCTCACGGGCGCGGGCGGCGATGCGCAACTGGCGGCGCGAATAACGGCGGTGGCCGCCTTCCGAACGCAGAGGAACGATCAGCCCGACTTCACCGACGGCCCGGAGGAAGGAGGGGGTGGTGCCGAGAACGTCCGCCGCCCGCCCCATGGTGTAGGCGGGATAGTCGTCATCGTCGAGGTTGCCGGCGACGGAGGCGTTCTCAGCGGGCATGGCACCTTCGTTTCGGGGACGCGGCGAGGGACCCGGTCGTGCCTGGCGCTGGTCTCCGAAGGGTCCGGCATCATCCGCGTCGTGCGACAACCCTAACTCCGGCAGGCACGGAGATGTGGGCTCGCCGCGACAGATTCCCCTCCCTGCCCGCTCGCCGCGCTCAGCTCGCGGAGCTGCGCGGTCCCGCTGTCAGACCGGCGGCGGACACCAGTGATGCGACGGCCCGCTCGGTCGCCCCCGGTGGCACGACCCGGGCCGGTGCTCCGGCGAGCGAGGGAAGTTCGAGCTCCGGCGCATCGCAGCGCGGCCACCGGGCCCCGTCCGGCGGGCCGTGGCTGACATCCGGGGTGAGGGCCAGGTGAGGCGTGGGCATGCGATACGTGTGCGCGTCGGCCGGTGTTCCGCCGGGTTCCATCATGCGGTCCCGTCCCGGGAGCCGTCGGACGACTGCCCGTTTCGTCACGCGCCGGGAACGGCACCGCCGGTCGCGCTGCGCGAAAAGCTCTCGGTGCGGTCGGGTTACCTCTGGACGAGGGGAAGAGGGCGGGTCAGTCGTCCGGCTGTACCTCCTCCGGCTTGCTCCGATCCTCCTGTTCCTCTGCTTCCTCCTCCAGTTCCTCCATCAGACAGAGGCCCGCGTGCGTCAGCGAGACGGTGGCGGGTGTGTGGTGTGATGTCCAGTCCACGCTGATAAGGCCCTCGTCGGTCAGATAGGCGCACGCGGCGGAGAGGTCCTCGTCGGGCAGGGCCAGCTCGGCGCGCAGCGCCGATCCATTGACCTCGGGGCGATTGCGCTCGACGGCCCCGTACAGGGATCGCAGGACCGCCTTCCGGTTGTTCTTGCGTTCGCGGAGTTTCGTCATGGCTGTCGTTCTCCGGTTCGACGGCTGCGCGGGGACGCAGGCGACGGCGGATCCTCGGGCCGCTCGGATCCGGGTCACACCTCGTCGGAGTGTGTCTGCGTCTGCTCTGTCGAGGTGCTGGTCGTGAGCCAGGACTGTGCGGGTTCCGCCGCTTGAGCGGTGTCGAGGGTGATGTGGAGCCGGGTCCCTCCTGCGCGGCCCGCGGGATAGCTGCGCTGCTCGGTCGAGGCGAAGCAGCGCCGGAGCACTTCGGCGACGCGCCGGGCGACCTCTGGCGTCGCAGCCACGATGCGGACCTCGGCGCGGCCTTCGGAGGGAAAGGGCTCGTGCTTCATACGGACCTCCTGGCAGGCGAGGGTGCAACCACGACTGAGGTCGCTGCCCGACGCCCGTCGACGGTGCGGCCGCGGCGCGTCACCACGGCCACCCCCCTTTTGAAGGGTATGCCGGGCAAGGGAGCGTGCGTGCCACGACCGAACCCTCGCGGAAGACCGGTGCTCCCCCGGAACGGGCTGTCGCAGTCGCCGCCCGCCACCGCGCCACCGTGGCGGGCCCGGCCGGGAGTACGGTGGAGACACCGAGGGAATGCCGCGCACCGGCTCCGACACCGGTGCCGCTCTCGGTGATCGGCGACGCCGGGTCGGCCCTGGTCCGCGCCCGGGGCAGGGTTCACCCATGAGCGCGCACATGCTCCTCCCGACGACCTCGAACCTCCCCGCGTCCCGGCCGGCACCGGGCACGTCGCGCACGCGCGGGCCGGGTCGGCCGATGCGCGAACGGGGATCATCGCCCCGCGTGGGAGAACGCCTCCGCCCGCTGACGCGCGGCCAGGTCGAGGACCGCCTGCAGGAGCTGGGTGACCTGTACGCAGAGGTTTCCGGCGGCGGCCCCTGGGCGTGGAACGAGGCGCGTGCCGCCTTCCTGCGACACCTCACGGCCGAGGCACGGCGACCGGGGTTCTCGCTGCTGATCGCGGAGACCACGGTCCTGACCGGATACGCCTACGGCTTTCCCGTGGGCGGCGCCGGTACCTGCTGGGCGGGCTTCGACGGACACGTTCGGGAGAGGCTGCTCCGCCGCGTCGCCCCCGGGCGGCTCTTCGTCGTCTCCGGGATCGTCGTCCCGTCCCGCGTGCGCCGGGAGAACCAGGACCGCGCCTGGAACCTCGCCCGGCGCCTGCAGCGGCGACTGCTCGCCGACCACGGCGCCGCGCTCGGAGTCACGTTGGTGGAAGCCCGGGACGCCGGGATCGTCGAGACGTTGAGGTCCTGGGGGTGGCGCAGTGCCGCAGACGGCACCCTCACGGCCGTACCGCCCGGCTCGTGCCGTGTGCTGGTGCTGGCTGCGGGGACGTGAGCAGCGCCGTCATCGATCACCGCCCGCCCCGGCCGGCGCACGGGCAGGCGCAGGGCGAGGAGGGCGATGCCGTCGGTGCCGCCGGGTGGCATCCGTACGGACAGTCGGTCGCACAGGGTGCCAAGCGTTTCGTGCGCGAGGGCGAGAGCGAGGGCATGGCGGCGCGGTCGGCCGAGCCCGCTGTCCAGGTCGCTGCCCGGAGCCTCGATCAGGCCGTCGGTGTACAGCACGCCTGGCCGAGCAGCCGACCCACCGCGGGATGGCGCCCCCCGGTGCGACATACTCTCCCGATGGGTTCACGCACTTCCGCGATCAGTCAGCCGATCACGATACGGAGAGCTGTCGCGCGGGATGCCAAGCGGCTCACGCGGCTCGTGCGTGGCTCAGGCGCCTACGAGGGTAAGTACGCGGCCGCAGTCGCGGGCTACCGGGTCGGTCCCGATTACATCGAGGCCCACCGCACCTTCGTAGCCGTCGGCGCCGACGACCATGGAGGCCGGGTCCTCGGGTTCTACTCGCTCGTCCTCGCTCCACCGGAGCTCGATCTGCTGTTCGTCGCCGACGAAGCGCAAGGGCGGGGTATCGGGTCGCTGCTCGTCGCGCACATGCAGTCCGAGGCCCGTGCCGCCGGGCTCGACCGTGTCAGGGTCGTGTCCCATCTTCCCGCCGAGGACTTCTACCACCGCGTCGGCGCGGTGCGGATCGGCACCGCG
Source organism: Streptomyces sp. NPDC001852 (assembly GCF_042891825.1). NCBI lineage: Bacteria > Bacillati > Actinomycetota > Actinomycetes > Kitasatosporales > Streptomycetaceae > Streptomyces > Streptomyces sp. NPDC001852. The sequence goes on along the minus strand of NZ_JBIATN010000012.1, from coordinate 2,467 downwards.
CTCGCGAACCCGCCCGCCGTCCTGTGGGACCGTCCCGAATTCGAGTTTCGCATTCCTTAGGGACGCGGCGTACCGGTTCGCAGGGCACTCGACCGGGCGCAAGGTCTTCGGCCTCGCCACCGCAGGCGTCCGTCTCGCTGACCTCTTGCGCGTCAGTCCGGCAGCCAGTGCAGCTCGTGCGCCAGGGCTTTGGCGACGGCACGGATGCGGCGGTGTAGCGGCGACTGCTCGCGCGGGAGGACCAGGTGGATCGTCAGGCTGGGCGCGCCCCGCAGCGGTCGCCAGGTGAGACCGGCCGGTTGTGCCGTGACCGCGGCTTCTCCGGCCGGGGCGAGGGTGACCCCGTCGCGCAGGTCGCGCTGAGACATGTCGAAAGAGACTGCGGGCGTGTGGAATCGGGGGTGTGGTCGGGTGTCTCGGAACAGTGCGGACAGCTGATCGTGGATCACGGGGTTGGCCGTACGGTCCGGGAGTCGCAGCGGATACGCGGCCGCGTCGGCTATCTCGATCTCCGGGTGTTCGGCCAGCGGATGGTGCTGCGCCAGCTGGACCCCGACGCGCTGACGCCGCAGCAGGAACCGGCGCACGCCACGGCCCGGCTGTTCACCGCGGGTGATCCCGGCATCGATGCGGCCGTCGGCGACCGCGGGGGAGATCTCCGGTGTCACCATCGGGACCGCGCCGACCTCGAGTCCGCTGTTGCCGCGAACCAGCCTGTCCACCAGGGCCGGTGCCGTCTCGGCCCCGGTGCTGAGGCTGTATCCGATGCGCAGCGTGCCCGATTCACCGGCCGCCGCGCTCCGGGCGGTCTCCCATGCCCGGTCCAGCGCCGCCAGCGCGGGCGGCGCGGACTCGGCCAAAGCCGCACCGGCCGTGGTCAATACGACGCTACGCGTGTTGCGGACCAGCAGGGCCGTACCGAGTTCCGACTCCAATCGGCGCATCCGGGCGCTGAGTGCGGGCTGTGCGATACCGATCCGGGCGGCTGCGCGGGTGAAGTTCAACTCCTGCGCCAGCACCAGGAAGTACCGCAGGCTCACCGTATCCGGCGCCACGTGCCCTCCCTGCCGATTGATAACGATCCGTTCTGAGTCTATCCCGTACCGGTCTTTCCCTCGGCCGCGCATCAAGCCCTAGCCTGCGCATATGTCGATTCAACCGACGGAAGTGCCCGTCGCCGGGATCGATCGATCTGTGTGTCAATCCGAAGTCGGACGTGTCCGGCCGAGCACAGGAGGCTTCCATGGCCAAGGGCTACTGGGCCAGTGTCTACCCCGCCATTTCCGACCCCGAGAGGCTGACTGCCTACAACAAGCTGGCGGGTCCGGCTGTCCGGGCTGCGGGCGGGCGGACCCTGTCCCTTGACGGTCGAGTCGTCGCCCACGAGGCCGGAACCACGCAACGCGTCGTTCTGATCGAGTTCGACAGCTTTGAACAGGCCGTCGCGGCATACGAGAGCGAGGCGTACCAGAAGGCGCTGGTGGCCCTCCCCGACGGCTTCGAGCGCGACTTCCGCATCATCGAAGGCATCGACTGACCGGGGGCCCAGCCATCGCTGAACATCCGTCACCTGATACGCACACGGTGCTGAACGACGACTCACGCGTCCCAGTTCGTCACGCGTCGGCGGACGAGGACGACGGGCCGATCCTGGAGTCGTGTGACGGCTGTGGCCGGATGACGGAGCTGGGCAGCGTGTACGAGGGCGATGACCCACTGCTCGGCGCGTTCCCGGACTCGTCGGCGTGTATGAGCTCGGCCCCGGCGAACGACGGCAAGCGGATGGTGATGGTCTGCTCGTCCACCTGCATGGACGAGGTCGCCGAGCGTTTCCGGCAGCGGCCGTTCGTCGAGGAAGAACTGTGGGCGGGCAAGACTTCCGCGCGGTCGAGGCGGCTGGACGGGCGCTGGACCCGCGGGAGCCGGAACGGCGGACCGGGTTGGCGCCGTGGCAGATCCTCGCCGCGGCGACGGCGCCGACGGCTCGGACGGGGGCGGGGACGGCGAGGGCTGATCACGCCGCCTGGGCGGTCGGCGCCGCAGGCGCCGGCCGTGTGGACCGGACGGTCCTGCGGCGGGTGAGGCGGCGGGTCATCAGGCTCATGTCCGAGGGGTGGCAGCGACGGCGCATCCGGCGGCTCCGCCCCGGCAAAGAGGGGAAGGGGGGAAGGTCCGTGCTCGGAGGCGTCGAGCATGTCGAGGTTCGTCTCGATCGTGTTCAGATCAACGGCGGCCAGCCGCATCGCCGGCCCCGCACTTCCTGAGGCCAACGCCTGCCGTCAGCCCACCGCCATCGGGGTACCGCAGGGCCTGTTGCGAAAGTGCTGGTCATGGCCAATCGGCAGGTGGCCGTGATGACGGCTAGTCTCGCCTTCTCGGATCGATGAGCCCGAAACGCCGTTGCCGCTCGACTCAGGTGTCGAGGAGTTCCGGCACGAAGATGTCCTCGCACGTCAGCCTTCGCTTC